>NZ_CAWMPM010000015.1:0-2297 GCF_963869435.1 Nocardia violaceofusca NBRC 14427 | reverse complement strand
TGAACACCGACTCCGCCGTGCAGTGGGTGCGCCGCGACGGACGCGTGCTGGTGCAGTTCAAACAGGTCGAACGGCCGCTGAGCTGGCCTGTGGTCAACTTCCTGTACCAGCCCTATCTGGAGAACAGTGTCGAACGCTCCCTCGGTAAATATCCGCACGTTACGGTGCGCCGGGGGCGTGAGGTTGTCGATTTCGACCAGGACCCCGACGGTGTCGAGGTCGGGCATGTCGGATCCAGCGGCACGGGATACGGGCAGCGGGAATCGGAAGCCGATCCGAGCACCGCCGAGCGAGTGCGAGCGAAGTTTCTGGTCGGCTGCGACGGTGGACGCAGCGTCGTTCGCACGAAGCTGGGAATCGACATGAGCGGCACCAGTTTTCCGGAACGGTGGCTGGTGGTCGACTTGAAGGCGAAAGACGGTGTGGACGCCTTCCGGCATCTGCCGTACTTCGACTTCGTGTGTGACCCGGATCTGCCGATCGTGTCGTGTCCCCAGCCGGACGGGCATCACCGGTTCGAGTTCATGCTCACCCAGTCCCAGACGAAAGAGCAGATGGAGGACCCGGACACGGTCCGACGGCATATCGCCCGTTTCGTGAACCCGGACGAGGTCGAGGTCCTGCGCAAGCTCGTCTACACGTTCAATGCCGTGGTCGCCGATCGCTGGCGCGCCGGGCGCATCCTGCTCGCCGGCGACGCCGCGCACATGACACCACAGTTCGTCGGTCAGGGGATGGGCTCAGGTGTGCGCGATGCGGACAACCTGGCCTGGAAACTCACCGCGATCCTGAAACACGATGCCGGCCAGGACATTCTGAACAGTTACGAAACCGAACGCCGGCCACACGCCAAGGCGATGATCGACTTCTCGGTCTTCAACAAATCCCTGGTGTCGGTCGACAACAAACTGGCCGCCGCGGCCCGCGACATCGTGGTGACGGCCTCGTTGCGCACTCCCGGCCTCGGCGGCTGGATCCGTGCCGCCAAGATGAAGCCGCGTCCACGGTTCCGCCGCAACGCCTACCTCGGCCTGCCCCGCCGGCAGTTCGGGTTGCGCGGTGTGGAGGGCACCTTGTCCCCACAACCGGAGGTCCGCACCTACGACGGCCGCCACCAGCGTCTCGACGATGTACTCGGCCTCGGGTTCTCGGTGCTCGGTTACGGTATCGACCCTCGGGCCGCACTCGGCGCCGACGATATGGCCGCGTTGCAGGCGCTGGGAACACGCTTCGTGACCGTCTATCCCTTCGGCGGGCGGCCCCAGGGCTCACCTGGTGACGGGCGCACGACGGGCGACGACTACGCCGACGTCGAAGATCACACCGGTGCATTGGTCCGGTGGTTCGCCAAGGCCGGCGTCGGTTCCGGAGGGATAGTGTTGCTGCGCCCGGACCGGTTCGTCTTCGGTACCGCGGCCTCCGGCGAGGCCGGCCCTTTGATCGCCGAGTTGCGCCGTCAATTGGAGGTGAGTAACCACGAATCCGGCACTGCAGCAGGCCGGCCCGATCCGACGCCATCGCGCGATCAGCACCTGGAACAGACTCGATGACATACCCCAAGCCTCGGGCCGCTGCCGTGGCGCAGGCCGCAGCCGAGCGGTTGTCGACCGCGGCGGACACCGGAATACCGGTTCCTGCGGTCCGCGACCTGATCGGTTCCGCCGATGTGACGCAAGCATATGCCGTTCAGCGCATAGGAATTCGTCGTCGCCTGGAAGCGGGCGCCCGTATCGTGGGACGCAAAATCGGGCTCACATCACCCGCCGTCCAACAGCAACTCGGTGTGAATCAGCCCGATTTCGGTGTGCTGTTCCACGATATGGACGTCTCCGAAACCCCTGTGGCGCAACGACCTAGGTTGCTGCAGCCCAAGGTGGAGGCCGAGCTGGCGTTCCTGCTCAGCGCAAATCTCGACGGCAACCGGCTCGACGCGACCACGGTGCGTGGTGCGGTGGACTACGCGGTGGCCGCGCTCGAAATCGTCGACAGCCGGATTGCCGACTGGGACATCAGTGTCGCCGACACGGTGGCCGACAACGCGTCGAGCGGATGGTTCGCGCTCGGCACCGATCGTCTGTCGCTCGGTGACTTCGAACCGCGCGATATCGCCATGAGTATGGCGATCGACGATGAGATCGTGTCGACCGGAACGGGTTCGGCGTGCCTGGGCGATCCACTGAACGCGCTGGCCTGGCTGGCACGGACCGCACGCGACTTCGGCGATCCACTGCGTGCCGGCGACCTGGTACTTTCCGGTGCGCTCGGGCCGATGGCGCCGCTGCGCCCAGGTGCCCGGG
>NZ_CAWMPM010000014.1:0-307376 GCF_963869435.1 Nocardia violaceofusca NBRC 14427 | reverse complement strand
CGCCGGTAGGCTGCGGGAATGCCCGAGTTGCCGGAGATCATGGCGCTCGAACAGTTTCTGGTCGAGCATGCCGTCGGCGCGGTTGTCGGGCGGGTCGACGTCGCGGCGCTGAGTGTGCTCAAGACGTTCGATCCGCCGGTGACCGCGCTGTCCGGGCGTGACGTCACGGGCGCCGGGCATTGGGGTAAGCATCTGGGTCTCGACTGCGACGGGCTGTGGCTGATCACGCATCTGTCCCGTGGCGGCTGGCTGCGCTGGATCGACGAACCCGGTGCCGCGCCGCCGAAACCGGGGAAAGGCCCACTGGCGCTGCGGGTCCACTTCTTCACCCCCGAGGGCGCGACGCCCGCCTTCGATCTCACCGAGGCCGGAACGAAGAAGCGGCTCGCGGTCTGGATCACCGAGGACCCGCAGTCGGTGCCCGGAATCGCCCGCCTGGGCCCCGACGCGCTCGAGATCTCCGAGGACCACTTCGCCGAACTCCTCGCCGGCACCTCGCAGCGACTGAAAACCGTATTGGCCGATCAGACCGTGCTGGCCGGCATCGGCAACGCCTATTCCGACGAGATCCTGCACGCCGCCCGGCTCTCGCCCTTCGCCACCGCGTCCACCCTCGGCGCGGACAAGGTCGCCGAGCTGTACCGGGCGATGCGCGGCATCCTCACCGACGCGATCACCCGCTCCGTCGGTCAGGACGCGGCGCGGCTCAAGGGGGAGAAGCGGTCGGGCATGCAGGTGCACGCGCGGACCGGACTGCCGTGCCCGGTCTGCGATGACACCGTGCGCGAGGTCGCCTACGCCGACAAATCGTTCCAGTACTGCCCGACCTGCCAGACCGGCGGCAAGATCCTCGCCGATCGGCGTATGTCCCGGCTGCTCAAGTAGTTCAGACCAGGGCCGGAACCCGGACTCCGTGCCACGCGAGCCGTTTCGTGCGATCCGGATCGACCTCCACCCGCGCCGGGCTGTCGATGATGCGGGTGCTGCGGCGCTGTTCGGAGTACTGCGGCCAGGACGGCAGCGGCTCTCCCTTGCGGGCGAACGAGAGCCAGTTGTCCTGGAATTCGCGCTGCACCGCGAGGAAGTCCCGATAGCCGCCCGCCGCGGTGAGGCCACGTCCGATGGGGCTGTCCACCCCGCCGAACACCGGAATCAGATCGAGGGCGTGGGTGGCGCCGAAGCCGGCCAGCTGGACCGCGCGCGGAGCGTAGTCGAGCCGATAGGCGTAGGTCGGGGCGTGGCGGCTGTGGCCCTCGAGCACCTCCACGGTGGGACGCCAGAAGACGAAGTCACCACCCATGCGCACGGCGGCCCGCCGTGACGGATAGCCGGGATAGGCTGCCACGACCCGCTTTTCGAGGTCGGCGTCGCCGCATCGCGACAGCGCCACGTGCAGTTGTCCGGGGGTGGTGGGCAGGCTGCGGTCCCAGCGTTTGAACAGGGTCGCCTCGTCGCGGTTGGTGCCGATGATCAGCGGGACGGCGTGGGCGCGCCCGGCGGCGATGGCATCGATCGGATCCATCGGCAGGAACTCGCCGTCGACGACCGGGGCGGCGGGGAAGCTGCCCGGCTGCCGCCACAGCACATCGCCGATCGCGCGGTCGGCGGCCTTGCGGATGTCGTTCGCGCCGGCGTTGCTCAGCGCCTCGGCCGCCTCTCGCGACGTGGCGCCCGGATTGTCGACGCCCAGATTTTCGACGCAGCGCCGGGCGAAGATCCGCGCCTCCTCGGCGGTCAGCGACCAGTCCGCCGGCGCGCTCTGCGCGATGCCCCGATGGAACAGCCCGGCCGCGGCCGGGGTGGCGAGGAGGCTGACCACCGCGTGCGCGCCGGCCGATTCGCCGAAGATGGTCACATTGTTCGGATCACCGCCGAAGGCCGCGATATTGCGCTGCACCCACCGTAGGGCCGCCACCTGGTCCCGCAGACCCAGATTGGATTCGAACGGCCTTGTCGCCGTGGAGAATTCACTGAAGTCGACGTAGCCGAAGGCGCCCAGCCGATAGTTGAACGACACGACGATCACATCGCCGCGCAATGCCAGGCGGGCGCCGGAGTACAGCCGCAGCGCCGAGGTGCCCAGCACATAACCGCCACCGTGGATGAACACCATGACCGGCCGGGGCGCGGTGGCCGGTTCCAGAGGCGCGGTGACGTTCAGGGTCAGGCAGTCCTCGCTCGTCGGCTGCGGGCCGCGCGGGCCGATGCGGGCGCCGTCGCGCTGCTGCATCGCGGCGAATCCGTATTCGGTGGCCATGCGCACCCCGGACCAGCTCTCGACGGGCTGCGGCGCGCGGAAGCGAAGATCGCCGACGGGCGGTGCGGCGAAGGGAATCGAACGCCACTGCGCGATGCGGCGCCGCCGGAGACCGCGGACAACGCCGTCGGCGGTCGTGATGTCAACCATTACCCGATGGTAACCGTTACTGCAGGTACCCTTCGACCTGCTTCACGGGGTTGGCCTGGGCTTCGTCGGGGTTGCCGCCCTGCTCGATGCGGGCCCGCCGCTGCCGCAGCAGATCCCAGCACTGATCGAGCATCACCTCGAGATCGGCCAGCTTGGCCCGTTCGGTCTCGGGATCGAGTTCCCCGCTGGTGGCCTTGGACCGCAGCTGATGCTCCTGCTTCACCAGGTCCTGGATATGGGCAAGGATGTCCTGTTCGGTCATGAGGCCATGGTACGGCGCCGGGGCGGTACCGGCCCGGGCACGGCAGTCTGCGGTGGCCGGTTTCAGGAGAGCGAACCGGCGAGGGGTATCTACGCGTGGAGGTCCGGGTCGGTGAGGTCGGCGCGTTTTCTGTGAGTCTGTCGGGCCGCCTTGCCGGAACTCCACGGCGTCGCTCCCGAAGCGGAAATGGCTGGGGTGTGTCCTGGCGCGGGGGCACTCGGTTCGCGCAGGCCTCGGCTTCTGGCGAAGGCAAGGCCGTGGGGGTCGGAGGCGAGCCAAGCCTCGACGACGGGCCGGAGATTGGATTCGTGGTGCCGGTAGATGTTGTCGATCAGCCAGCGCCCTGCCTCGGGACCCAGTGCCTCCGCGCCGTCTCCGAACTCACGCTTGTACGCCTCACGCGCGGCGGCGGCGAACATTTCGGTGGTCACGTAGGAGCCGTAGGTTCCTTCGTAGTTGTATTCCTTGGTCGGTGGCGCACAAATATGGCCGAAAAATTGTTTGCGCCAGATGTTCTCGAACCATGGCAGGTCGAGTTCCGATGCCCCCACCTGTTCGAGGGCTGCTCCGGTCGTGCTGGCGATCGGGGCTCCGGCCGGCTGCATGTGTACCGCCAGATCCAGCAGGGACAGCGTCAGGTCCGCAACGGTCTTGTCTCCTCGGGATGTGGTTGCGACGCGCAGCGTTTCGATCAGATGTGCCGGCATGGGCCGGCGCGTTCGGTGGTGTTTGGCGTAGTTTGCGAACACGAGTGGGTGGTCGCGGAACATTTCCATGACTTTTCCGGGCCCCTCGCCGAAGTGGCGTGGAATGCGGGTACCGGTGCGCTCGAGCACGCTGTCACCGAATACGATGTTGATCACATGCCCGAACTCGTGGAACAAGAGGCGGACCTGATCCCACTCGACAGAATCGGGCTTACCCGCGGCCGGTTTGGCGTGGTTCATCGAAAGAGCTATCACCGGGACCTGTCCGGTGGGTTCGTATTTCGCGATCAATTGCTCGGTCCAGGCGCCGCCGCGTTTTCCGGGCCGGGCGAAAAGATCCAGCATGAGCAGGCCGAGTGTCTTGCCCTGGGCATCGACCGCCTCGAATGCCTGGATGTCGGGATGGTGGGTGCGGATGTCCGGACGAGGACGAAAATCGAGGTCGAACAGTTTCTTCGCAGTGAAGAACAAGCCATCGTGAACGATCCCGTGGTTGTCTTCGGAAGTCATGCCCAAATACAAGTGATCGCGCACGTCGCCGGCGGCCGTGGCGGCCGACGGGACCGACGCCGCCGCGGATTGCGATCGCGCGTTGTAGTAGTCGGACGGTTCGAGTTGTTTTCGGCCCGTCTTCGCTGCCGCGTCGCGGTACTCCTGTGCGGCCGTCGCAGCGGCCAGGGGTACGACATTCCGTATCAATTCCAATGATCGTGCCGGACTGATGGGCTCATTGACACTGGCGTATTCGGCGAAATTGGGATAACCCAGCAGTTGGGCCTTTTCGGCCCGCAGGGCGAAGATCCGGTCGGCGATCCTGGTGTTGTCGAATTCGCCGCCGACGCACAGCGTCGTCGTCGCCCGGTGTAGGCGACGTCGGGTATCGGGGTCGGTCAGCCTGTCGATGACGAGTTGCCGGCTGCCGCTCCGGTTGCCCGCGAGCTTCAACATGTAGCCGGACCGTCCCTGTGCCTCGGCAGCGGCTCGAGCTCTGGCGATTTCACTTTCCGACAATCCGTCGAGTGCCGCCACATCATCGAAGTGCAGCGCGGCCTGTTCGGTTGCCTCGCGCTGGTTGCGGACGTAGGTGTCGTACAACTCGATCAACTCGTCCTCGATCGCGACCAGCCGGTCCCGGTCCGCGTCGGAGAGAACTCGTCGCTCCGGGGTCGCATCACGATGGATCCGTTCCACATGCTCCGCCTGCCCAGGCGTCAACTCGAGTTCGTTGCGTCGGAGACGGTCGTGCAGATCTCGAATTCTGTCACGGAATTTCTCGTTCGATCGGAGCTCGCGCAGGTGCCGGTTCGCCCATTTCGCCAGTTCCGGCAAAATCGCGTCTATCTCGGGATCGGCGGTGGCGACAACTTTCGAGATCGTATTGACCAGGGCATACGTGTGACCCAACTCAGCGTAGGGTCGCACGGTGTTCTCGAACGTCGCCGTCTCCGGATTCGCGGCGATCGCCGCCATCGCCCGCTGATCGTCCCTCTTCGCTTGTTCGACTGCCTCCCAGATGTGCGCCACGGTGATCCGATCGAGCGGCGGCAGGCCGAACGGCTGGTCTGCGGCGGTGAGCAGTGGGTTCGTGCTCTCTCCCGCACCGGCCTGCGCATGTGCGTCGTGCGGTGTATCCGATGCCCCGTACGGTCGCCCGTCCGGCCGATGATGGAAGCCCATTGCCCACATCGGTTCTGCGGGAACATGTTCGACCGGCCGGCGGTCCACGCCGCGGACCGGACGATCGAGGATCGTCGGATCGAACTCGGGGGCGAAGAGGGTCACCGGGCCACGGCGCTCTCCGGTCGGCGCGGCGGGCTTGGGGCCTTCCGGGGCGCTGCGCGCCGCGCCGGTACCGGTCGCATCGATGATGTTGGCGAGGAACGGGACGCGGGCGACCGCCGCAGCCGGATGGCGACGCAGGACGGTTTCGCGCACGGTCCGGATGTATCCCTCGGTTTCCGGATGATCGCGGCGCCGCAGGTAGTGGCCGAAGTCGTAATCACCACCCAGCAACTCGTGCGTTGTCTCCGCGAACAGCCGCAGCCTTTCGTTCGCGGGTATGGACGGACGGATTCGGCGCAGTTGTGTGCGCAGGGCGTCGTCGAGTATCTCGGGAGCGGCATCCGGTGAGGCGGCCAGCACATCCGCGACCGTCGATGCGAACCACTGGGCAATGCGCCCCTCCGCCGATGTCGTGCCGTGGAATCCGTCGCGCAACCGCATGGCGTTACGCAGCTGATACGGCTCGATCCAGTGGTTCAGGAAGCGGTCGTAGACCGGGCGGCAGGCGATCATCGGAAGCAGAGTGTCGCCCGCGTATCGCGCTCGGAAGTATGCGGGTGCCTGCCGGTCCAGGGCTCGGCAACCCGGATAGTTCAATCCGTAGACACCGTCGCGGGGAATCGGATCGAGATGCCGGAATTCTCCCGGCCGCAAGTGTTTTCGCGTCATGTCACGATCGACCTGAAGGATCGGTCGTGCCGCGATCGTCGCGAGGTAGGGGTACTGCGGAAGTTCGTCCAGCGACAGGTCGCGTTGCACGCGGCCGATGGCGCTGGCATGTGCCGCGGTGTCGGGTCCGCTCGGTTGCTCCGGTTCACCTCCCCACATCGTCCCGTATTTGTAGATGGGCAGCAGCTCGCCTGGCGTGCGGGGCCGGGACTGTTCGAGGAGCAACCTGCGGCCGCTCGTATTGGGAAGGCCGAGAGCCGCTTCCGCCTCCAGCGCGGCAGCGGAGAATGCCGCGAGCACACTCAGCCGGGGCCCACGTTCGGCCAGCCAGTTCAGCTGCCAATCCCAGTAGTCGGGGCTGTCGACCCAGGCCGGGCCGTGCTGCTCGCCCGCCGCGATGCGCAGCAGATCCTCGACATAGTCGAAGCTCGGCCCGAAACCGAGTAGTTCCGTGGCGAGCCGGTCGGGTTGGGGTGCGTATGCGGTCGCGGACGACGGCCGGCTCCCGATTCGAGGTTCGGGCGGGGTCGAGTCGCGTCGTTCGGCCTCGGCGGCGGGTGTGTCCCGGCCGCCATGCGTGTCCTGGGCGTGCGCGATCACCTTGTCCAGCAGAGCCAGGGCTCCTCGGTGCCAGTCGGGGCAGTCGTATTTCTCGCAGAATGATCGCAGCGCCTGGATGTTGCGCTTATATCTTTCCAGTTCGGGCTTGCTTCGTCGGTTGGCTACCCACTCATACGGGTCGGGCGCTCGATGGAAATCGACGGCAGACACCAAGCTCTGAGAGAACGGGCTCGAGCTCGGGTCGATGGGGCTTCGGAAGGCAAAAGCATGATCGAGGCCGACCAGGTGGTCACCGTCGCGCAGAACGTTCTCGATCCGGTCCCAGTTGCTGATCACCAGGTCGAGCAGACCCAATTGCTCCGCGTCGGGGTGGCCTCGCAATGCCTCCAAGGCGCCGATCCCGCTGGGGTCGTCGGCGGTGCACCCGATCACGTCACCCGGAAGCCACGGCATCCGCACGGTCCGGTCGTCGCCATCCACTGGTATGACCGGCGGTACCGGTGCGTCCATGGCGTAGGCGAACGCGGAAGCCACGATCTCGGCGGTGCGCTGTTCCCGTGAGAACAGCGTCTTTTCGACCACCCGTAGGCCGTCAGGATAAACGAGCAGCTCCGTAACGCTGTTCTGGGTGAACCACTCCGCGGGAGTTATTCGGGCAGGCGGCCCGGAGCGTTCGGCCTGGGCCAGTCGTGCGGCGAAGTCCGCAGCGGACATCATTCGTGGCCGTGCGCCGAGCATCGATGATTCACCGCCGTGCTCGACATGGTGCCCGACCTCTTGCCGACCGTCCTCGGCGATGCTCGAGGTCGGCGCGGCCTGAGGGAGCGCGTATTTCCGACTCGCGCTATCTTTTTCAGTCGTTCGTGCCGGGGGCAGGTCTGTTGATTCGGCAGCCGGAGGCGGGCCCAGTTCTCGGACGGGTCGGCCCGCGAATGCGGGCATTTCGGGGAGGATGAATTCAAGGTGGGCGTTACCGTACAGCATGCAGACGGCCTTGCCGTTTGCCATGTGGCGTGAAAATGTTTGGGCGGCATGGAGTTGGCGGCGTTGGTGCGTGGCTGCGGCGACGTGCTGAACTTTGCTGATCACAGGTGCGCCGGTCAGCATATCCACGGTTTCTGTGAGCAGCCAGGCGAGGTCGTCTTCGCGGAAGGTGCGGGGGAATCCGTGCTGGCTGTAGTCGCGCGCCATGAGCCTTGCGAATTCGGCGTGGGGGTCGTCGATTCCCTGGAGGAGGTGGCGATTGAGTTCGATGGCGTTGTGTAAGTGTTCCTCGATATCTGGGCGGAAGCCTTCCTGCGCGCGGATTCCCTGAGGCATCTGCCTCAGGACGTAGTAGAGGAAGAGGCTTTCCTGGACGGTTCCGTCATTGAACAGCGCGGCAAGTGTGGTGTCCCGATGGATTCTTTCGCTGATCTGGTCTATCACTCCCCGAGCGGCTGCGGTTTGGTCTTCTTCGGCGGTTTCGATGTCGATGCCGTGTTCGTGGGCGAGAAAGGCGAGCACCGCCATTTCGCCGCGTTGGGTGGACAGGGATTCTTCGATCGTGCCGGCGTACGGCGCGATGCGACCCTCGGTCAGGATGACGCGGGGTTGGCCGTCGGTGCGTTCAACCCATTCGTGAAGCATCGAAATGAGCGCTTTGGACTGAGGGTATTCAGGCTCGGTGTAATGCTCGGTTCCGATCAGCAGACTGCTGTCCGACCACACCGCTCGGTGTGGGGTGGCCGGCACGTGCTGTTCGGTGATGGGCTGCCCGGGAACGTCGTTGTTCGTCTCCTCGGATCGGGGCGCTGAGCCGATTTCGCCGGTCGATTCAGCGGGGGGCGTCCTGCGTGCGCGACCCTGCCGGAATCCTCCGGTCCACGGCAGGGTGCGCGGGTCCACGGGTGCCGGTACATCCGGGCGCGCGGGTGTTTTCCACGGTGATGTTTCCACGGCACCCGGCGCCGCGTCGCCTCGTCCCGAGTGGTCCGGTCCGGCGATCAGCACCACGGTGACGTTGTCGCGGCTACCGGCCTCGACGGCAGCGGTGGCAAATCCTTCCGCGGCGGCGAGGAGATTCCCCGAGTTCCGCGTGAGTTGCCCCCGGACCTGGTCCGCGATCGCATCCGGCGAGCCGATCTTCTTGATCGGACCGTCGGAAACGAGCGCGACCACGCCGCGGCCGGTCATTCGGTGGGCGGTCGGATTCGGTTCGCGCCATTCGTATTTCATGCCGAGGCCACGGGTGAGCGACGACGCGTGCGGCATGCGCGCGGCCTCTTCCGCACTCAGGCCCATCAGGTCCATGTAGCTCTGCAGAGCCGAGTCGTCGGTGGTCAGCTGGATCGCGGGCCCGCCGTCCAGTGGAATCCAGTAGGCCCGGGAGTCGCCGGCGCGTTCGGTGAAGACCTGGGTCCCGGTGACCAGTGACAGCACGATCGTGCTCACCGGTGGTAGATCGCAGCCGGGAAACTCCCGCGCGATCATATCCAGCACGGCGTCCTGGGCCGCCTGGGTCGCCTTCGCCAGCACGGTCGCCGGATCCCAGGTCTGGCCCGCCGCGACGGCAGCGGCCTCCTGTTCCAGGACCGCACATGCCGCGGCCGAACCGACGGCAGCAGCACGGTCGCTGCGGGTCGCCTCCCCGGAGGTGCCGTCACAGACTGCGGCAAGTGTCACTCGTTCACCGTTGATCACCGCGGTCGCGATGGCGAAGTCGTCCTGATTCGTTTTCCGGCGACCGACGTCGGTGACACCGGCCGCGTGCACGAGGTCCGCCTCCTTGTGCGGCGCCGGAGGCGGCAGGCCGAGCCACGGCTGTCGCTCCAAGGCCCCCAATAGCTCGCGGACCTGGCGATCGGCCTGGCGATACTCGTCGACAGCCTGAGCAACTCGCTGTTCCTGCGCCGAAATGTTCGCCGAGTTGTTCCGGTCCAGCACGGCCATCAGCCAGTGCCGCGCCGCGCCGGCATAGGAGATCAGTGCTTCGACGCGGGGAGTGGCGGGCACCGATCGCGGGTTCTGCGCGAGATTCCACAGCTCGTAGGCCGCGGTCCAGGCGTGCCGTATCTGCTGGACCTCGGCGGCCGGCGCCGAATCGGATTCCAGCCGAGCCGATTCCGCTGCGAGGCCCTCGATGGTCTGTGCGAGCTCGGCGATGTCGACGCCGTCGAGCAATGCCGGGTCCCGACCCCACGGTGACGTATTCGCCGGTGCGGCATCCACTTTCGTCGCATGGAAGGCGAGGGCCTCGGTGGCGGCCCGATATCTGTCGGTCGCTTCGGCGAGGTGGTGTTGTCGTGCGGTGGCACTGTGCGCGACCTGCCCGGCGGGGAGATCGTCGCCGAGATCGGTCTGCGCGACCTGCAGCCAGCGGTCCACCGCCCGGGCAAATGTCTCCAACTCGGTGCGGTGATCCGGCATGACCGGTGCTGCACCTGGCATCAGCTTGTCCAGCTGGGCGAGGATGGCGGCGAGTTGTGCGCGCAGCGGATCATCGGCCTCACGGATTTCTTCGGTGATCGCGGCATGGATCCGCGGCAGCCACGACTGCGACTCGGACCGGCCGGCGGGCTGGTCGGGCGACGGCCGGCCGCCGATTCGCGGACGGACGGCGCTGATATTCTCGCCTCCCCGCGGATCGTCGGCGAATACCAGCCAGGGATTGCCCAGCTGTCCGGGGAGCACGGCGGGAGCCCGGTCATGGTCCAGGTCCCCGAGCCGGTAGAATCTTTCCTCGCCACGCGCAGCGGAGCCACGTCGCTGCGGGCGAACACTCCCGGCTCTGCCTTGTGGGGTGGTCTCGTCGGCCGGTCGGCCGGCGGCGCGCGGAGCCGGAAGTCGGGTGCGTACAGCCAGCCCGCCATTCACGTCGATCAATTGTCGAAGCGTGGCGCGACAGGAAGCACAGTCCTGCAGATGGGTGTTCACCCGGTTTTCGGCGCGCTTGCTACGCAGCGGTCCCCGTACCCACGCTCCGAGCTGCTCGACAGTGCCGCGGCATGTTTCGTTCGGTACCTGTGGAAGCTGCGCCTGCAGGTATGCCGCTCGCAGTTCCTCCATTGCCCGGTGTCGTGCCACAGTCGCGGCATTGGCGGAGGGCGCGCCGATGAGCCCCGCCAGTTCTGTCGCCGGCAACTCGATGTTGTGCAGGATCAGCCGTGCGCGTTCGGTCAGTGTGGCCAGCGCCCGTCCGAGGAGGTCTCGGTCCAGGCTTTCGAGCGCCGTATCGACGGAGTGGATCGGACCGTCGTAACGAGTCATGTCGTCGCTCAACGCGACTCGCTCGGTGTACGAGACATTCATCGCGGCCGCGCGGTTACGCAGCGCTGTCAGCACATATGCCCGGAACGCGGAGTCCGGCCCGGAACCCTTCACCAGGGCGGCGAGCGTTGCCTCGAAGGCGTGCGACACCAGTTCATCCGCGTCCGCATGCCGGAAGCGGCTTCGCGCGTATCGCCGAACGGCGTCGATATGTCGTTCGAACAGCGCGCCGAAGGCGTGCACGTCGCCGTTGCGCACCGCGGCTGTCAGTTCGACATCCCCGCGCGTGTCGGCCGTGGCGGCGGACGTCGTGGCGTGTCGCGGTCCAGGGATCACGATGCGCGCGAGCGAGGGTGAGGCGGCAGGTTGCTGCCGCTGACCGACCTCGGAATCGGCGGAGGTGTTCACCTCGGAGCCGCTGAGCTCGGCCCGGCCCAGCCGGGTGGACGGTGAGGGAGCGCGTTCCTTCGTCGATGCCGCAGGGTCCTCGGACGGCTCGTCGTCGGCGCGGCCGATGCGTGTAGCGGGGGCGGTGCCGTGAGCCCATTCGGTGCCGGTCGAGCTCGTGGTGTCGATCGGGTTTTCGGGCCGGCCGTCGGTTCCGTAGGTGATGGCGAAGAAGCTCGCGCCGTTCCGGTTTCGCAGGTCCGCCAGGCGTTGATGTGCGGCGTCGCCGTGCAGGTTGTGCTCGACCGCCGTACCGTCCGGCCCCGGCACCACTTCGTGTAGCCAGAGTTCGCCGTCCTCGTCTGTGGTGAGGCTGATGAGGTGTCCGTCTATACGGTCTTCGGCCGCGTTCGGATTCTGCACGAGCAGCAGGGCCAAATCGGTCGGCTGCTCGGAATTCGCTATGCGCGAGACGAATTCGCTGTCCGGAGTCACCTCCTCCCACTTGCCGTGGGCGTACTGGGCGAGTTCCTTCGGGTGGAATCCGCGGTATTCGAGGATGGTGACGGTGTCTTCGTCGGGTAGCTCGATCGGCGTGCGTCCGGTGAAGCGCTGTCGCGCGAAGGACAGCTCTGCCAGGCCGCAGCGCGCCGGTGTGGTGGATTCCCCGGGTGCTCGCGCGGATTCGAGCGCGGCCCGCACTTCGGCGTCGACATCCGTCTCGACGGTCGAGGGCGCTTGTCGTCCCAGCTGGCGTCCGGACATCCCACCGGTGGGGAAGGTCACCGTGTAGGTGCCGTCCGGGACGGCGGGCCGGCCTGCCGGATCCACCAGCAATGTGCCGTCGACGGCCCGGAAGTGCGCTCGGCCGAGTTGTGCTCGTGGGTCTTGTTCGGCGGCGAGTTGGGTCGGGACTTGGTGGTGGATCGGTGGAGCCGGTGTTTCGTACATGCCCCCCAGTGATGCGGCCAGGAACCTCGCCCTGTCCAGTACCAGCGATCCGGCGGTGATGGTGCTCATGGCCGCCGTCATTCCGATCGCGGTGGGTGTCGCTCCTTGGTTGGCGATGAGCGTGCCGCCGACGAGACCGGCCAGGGAGTAGGCGGCGATTCGGCTGAGGTTGAGGAAGGAGACCGCGCGGCCGAGCCGATCCTCGGGCACGTTTCGGCTGAAGTAGGCGTTGGTGTGCACGTTGGTGGCTCCCAGGGCCACCCAGCCCGCCGCGTAACCGGCGCCGCCGATGTAGGGGTCGTTCGTGAACGCGGTGATCAAGGCGCCGGCCGCCATGCCGGTCAAACCGATGTACTTCGCGGCCAGCAGTTTGCGGATGTCGACCTTGCTCAACCATCGTTTGGGCAAGGAATTGCCGATAATGCCGCCGATCGACGGCAGGATGAATGCGGCGGAGGTCTGGGCGCCGGAAAGTCCGGCCGCGGTCAGCGAGTGGATGAAAAAGAAATGTTGGGCGCCCAGATATCCGTTGGTGACGACCAGATTCCAGGTGTAGTTGCGCAGGATCTTGTCCTGGTGCAACGCTTCGAAACCGGGTACGAACACCTCGCGCAATCGACCTCGAAGCGATTGCGGCTCAGTCTTTTTGGGCGTGGGCGGCATCGTGCGAACCCTCTGCAGCCCCGCCACGTTGACGCCCGAGGCCACCGAGTCGAGTCCGAAGACCATCCACGGTTGCAACGCCCCCGCGAGACTGTTGCCGATGGTCCGGGAGAGGTTTGTCACGAAGGAGTTGTACTGGCTGAGTCCCTCCTGCAACCGTTTGTCGGTTCCGATGATTGCGCGGTTCACCCGGGATGCGCTCGGCGAGTACAGCGTGTCGGCGGCGGTGTTCACAAGATTCGCGCCGATCAGGAGCGGAACCGTGTACGGCGTATGGAATCCGGATGTGGCCGCGGCTACGGCGGAGGCGCCGAACATGGCCCACTTGGCCCTCCGCATCATTTCGGTGGGTTCTACGGTGTCGGCGAGGTAGCCCATGAAGGGGGACAAAACGAACCTCGGCACATCCGACAGCCCTGCGACGATGGCCGCGGTTTGCGGATCGATTCCCATCATCATCAAAGTCAGGGCGTTCTGGGACGCCGAGGTTCCTATCCCGGCTACCAGTTGACCGGAGAAGAGGGTTCGCGCCTCGGCACTGTTGCGGACCAGGCGCAACAGCGATCCGTTCGCTTGGGCAGCGGCTGCCATCCGCTCGGCGGTGCCGGCGTCGGGGTTCGCCTGGTCGCCCTTCCGGCGTGCGGGGTTGGCGTGGCCATCGTCGCCGACCCGCGGATCGTCGGCGAAGACGATGGTGGGGTCCTTGCTCAGGTGTGCGACGAGTCCGGTGCGGTCGGTCGTACCGCGGGGCAGGTCGAGGGCATCCTCGATCTCGGGGATCTGTCCGGCAGCACTCGGTGCTCCCGCCGCGGACCTGCGCAGAAATTCCGCGGTGGGAGCTGTCTCGGAATCGGATGTGGGAACGGGTGAACCTACGCGGTCGCGCGCCGCTCGCAGTGCGTCACTCCCGAAGTCGTCCTTGCGGCCCGGCGCTTTCGCGGGACTCGCACCGTTACCGGCGGCGCGCCGGGCTCGCTGCTCTTCCAGTAGGGCCGCGGCCCGGCGTTCCGAGGAATCCCCGACCTTCTTGCGGGCGCGGGCCAATGCGCGCCGTACCTCGCGTACGACCATGCCCGTCTCGGTCGCGATTTCGGAATACGTCAACCCGCGGCCGACCAGTCGCAGCACTGTTGCTTCCTCGGCGGACAACCGGTTTCCCGTGGTTCGGCCACCGCCCGGTGGGGCGGCCGGGCCGGACGCGGTTTCGGCGAGCCTGGTCAGTTCCTCCTCGTCGAATGCGTCGAGCGCGCCGACGATCCGAGGCATGGCCGTGACCAGACTGGGTGATTCGATGCGGGGCAGTGAACGCTCGACGTGTTCGTCGACGGTACGAATCGAGATCGACAGCTTGTCCGCGATCTCCCGTCTGCTGAGTCCACGAGACAGGTACGCGAGCACGACGATCTGGCGCGGGGTCAGTACCTCCCGGAGATCGGTCAGTGGCGCTTGCACGGAAACGAGCCCGCGACGTGCGCCTTCGGCGGCGATCAGATAGCGCTTGGTGGGAATTCCGAGCGCCGACGCCAAGTCCCGGATATAGGTCGACGCCTTGCCCGCGTCCGGCAACGCCTCGGTGATCTCCGGATCGGTCCATCCCTGGGAGATCCACAGCAGCACCTTCCGGTGATCGGAACTTACCGGCACGGCGAAGGCGCGAGCCTCGTCGCCGAGGTTCGGGTCGGCTGTGAACACCATTGCCGGGTCGTTCTTTCGGCCCGCGGTTGTGATCGGCGCCGGCTTTGCACCGATCGCGCCCGGGTCGGGTCGCTCGGTATTCGGCTCCGCCGCGATCGTGGCTCCGGAATCGGACTGCGGTCCGGCGGGGACTTGGGTGGTCGAACCATCGATCACCTCGATGCGGTAATCGTCGAGAGTCCGCCCGTTCTCGTCTTCGATCCGGATGGCCTCCAGGGCGGCCTGGACCGCGGAGTCGACGCCGATTGTGAAGTGCCACTTGATCTGTGGTGGGCTGCCATCCACCCAGTAATCGCGATTCGAATATGCGATGCGCAGTTGCTTGCGTGCCTGTGCCTCGAGCCTGCTCTGGCGCTGCCGCTGCCACTCGAGGGTGTAATTCTTTGCCTCGTGCCAGATTCGGCCTCCGTCGGTCGAGACGTCGACTTCGCTCTCCAAACGACCGCCATCCAGCGTTTCGGCATGGACGGGAGTGCCCAGCGCGTGGATTCCGTCGAGCTGTTCGGCCAACGCGACCTCGCCTTTGGCCCCGCCGAGCTGCGCGAGGTCGCTGCTCATGATCTCCTTCAGCATGCGGGGGGTGATCGGGACCCCACTCGCGAGCCAAGCGTCGACCGCGATGGACAGCTGTTCGACCTCGGCGAGTCCGGTCAGGAAACCCGCCGGCCACCGTGCCGCGTCCGCATCTGCCACATGCGGAATCCGCGCTGATACAGCCGTTCGGCGGGCTGCAAGTTCTTCGAATTCGGCTCGTATGCCGCGCAACCGGTCCTGGAGTTCGCGTCGCCGCCCCTGCGACAGGGGCATGTGATTGCGCCGGTAGATGTCGGCCAGCAGCTCTGCCAGGTCGCTTTCGCTCCGCTCGGCCCTTCTGCGGGTCTTGTCGAGCCACTGGGTCGTAATCTTCGCAGCGGTATCCGCGACCAAGGCGCGGGCCTTCTGTGTCCGTACAAAAGAATCGGCTGACAGCTGGGCCAGCACGCCCGCGACGTTTTCCGGGAAGCCGAGGTCTGTCGCAGAGTTGTGCTTGTTCAGCTGGTGATCGCGGTATATGGACGCGGTGGCCGACTGCAGGTATTCACTGAATATGTTGAGAACGGCCAGGTTTGCCTGTTCGGCCACCGTGGTCTCGGAACTGGAGTTCGCGAGGTCGGAGAGTATCGTCGCCAAGGTGGTCGGCAATCGACTGGGATCACGAGCGAGGTCCTCGGCTGTGGGGCCGGTATACGACGGCGCCGGCATCGCTCGGCCAGAGGATGCGAGAACTTCGAGCGCCCGAAAAAGCATGAGGCCATCGAGCCACTGGATGGTCTGTGCTACGGCTTCACTACTTCTCGAATTCTGCGATCGACCGTTCTTGGTGTTTTTTCGGTGCTGCTGCTCGTAGCGGCGGACGATGGCCTGTTTGACCTGCGCTGCGGTCGTCGGATCGATGCCGCTCTCCTCGACGCGGGCCAATGTGTCTCGGAGTTCATGCGGTCTGGAGCCGACCGACCCGACACCCGGTGTGTCCCCCGGCGGTGTGCTGAAAGCGAAAGGCCCTTCCGCGGACTGTCCTCGCTTCGTCCACGGTGACGGGACCATCACAGCCCCGTCGGCGCGGTTCGCGCTCCCGCGGGGGAGGTCGAGCGCGTCGTCCGGGGATGCTGGGTAGCTCCTGGGCGGAGTTCGGTATTCGACCCAGACGGTCTTGCCGTGCCGGGTCACATCGGTCCCGACGGCGAAAGCCTTGTCTCGCACGATCCGCGCGCCCCGCCCGTGCTCGCCATCGGCACGGCTCCCCAGTTCGTCGGGGTCGGTCCGGGCGGAGTCCAGCGCCGCCAGGTCGATATCGGCCAGGAACGCGTCGATGTCGTCGAGGTCGATGGTGGGTGAGGGAGCGACCTCGTCGGCTGCATCGACGTCGCTCTCGATGCGCCACTTCGGCAAGCCGAGTGAGGTGTCGGTGATGCCGATCCGCACGCGGGTGTCGTCCGCCTCGACGGTGACCTCCGCCCCACCTTGTTTCGCGTACTGCGCGGAGTTCCCCAGCAGTTCCGACAGGGCGAGCACCGCGGCGTCGATTGTCGTCTGGGGCAGCCTGGTGTTGTACGACAGGAATCGGCCGACATCCCTGCGAGCCCGCGCCACGCCCTGCCGAACCTGCCCGCGCTCGAACCTCATCCGCACCGCGGGTTCGGTCGACGCCGGTACCGACTGGGCCTGCCCGGCAGTGAACCATCGGGTGCGCGACCCGTTGGTGTGTATCTGGAAGCCCCACCGGCCGGACTTGTCCAACAGCGCGGTGACCTTACCCGCCTCGGTCGTCGTCACCTCCCCGGTCGTCTCATCCGGCTCATCACGCACCGGCAAGATCCGGCTATGGTCGAGTACCTCGACCCGCACGCTGTCGGTTCCCTCCGGCCGTACCCGGACTGCGACCGGACCCTCCGCAGTGCGAACCAGAGCATCGAGAATTTCCTCGGCCGCGGCGATATCGCCTTCGGCCGTGAGCAATTCACGGACGCTCGGGCGCGCTCCCGCCAGGCCTGGCGAATCCGTGGCAGGCGGTGTCGGCCGGGCCAGGCCGAGGAAGCGTGCGGCGGCATCGACGAGATCTGCGATCTCTCGCGGCGCGTTTGCGCGCGTGGCCAGTCGCCGAAGTTCGTGTAGCTTGTCGTCGCTGTCGGCGGCGCGCCAACCGGGGGCCAATTGATCTTGCCCGAGGATGGTGGGGAGATCTGCTTCGAGTTGGCGGGTATCCGCGTCCAATCGGGCGAGTTCTTCCGCGGTGGCTCCGTCGCTCATTGCGCGCTGGGCGCGGTACTCACGGTCGAGAGCTCGTCCCAGCCAGCCGGGAAGTTTCTCGGCTCGGATCCCGGGCCAGTCCTCGTCGTCGAGGAGGCGCAACTCCATTTGCACCTGATCGAGGACCTGTAGCAGCGCGCCTCGCAGTTCCACCGTGCGCGGGTCCACGCCGAGTAGCCTCGCGAGATCCACACGCGCACGCTCGGTTTCGCTCCGTTGCTGTTCGCTCTCGATCTCGCGGTCGGACAGACGGTGTGGATTCCGTTCCGCCGGAACACCGTCCGAGCCCACGCCGTCCTGGGGCTCATCGGGTTGGTTGGGGAAAAAGCCGCCGCCGTGTCGGAAGTCTTGCGGGCCGTCGTCTGCGGGCGCGCGGCCGATGCGGCTGGTCGGACCGGCCTCGGCGTCGACGTCCGTCTCGAGTGGCGAGGGCCCTTCTCGCTTCCGCCGCCATCGCTTACCGTGCGGCCGCGGCGCGATGGGGTATTCGGCGCGTTCGGCGGCCTCGGGTCGGCCGACGAGTACCCATCCCAGATTGTCGAGGCTGCGGCCCGGCACCTGTTCGGTCTCATCGGCCCAGAGATAGTAGGAGGCGTGCGGCTTCACCAGGAAGCGGTGGGCCGGCCCCGGGCGTTGCGCGGCGTACCGGCCACGGACCGGCACGTCGGTGGTGAGCAGGGTGGCGCCGAAGATCGCCGCCGCCGGGCTCGTGCCCAGTCCCACGCGCCCCTTCCGGCCCGGTTTGTGGGTACCCAGATTGGCTACGGGATCGGCCTTTTCGCTCGAGACGTACACCGGCACCCCGAACTCATCGGCATGCGTCATCCGACGGCCCACGCCCGGGGAACCGGTGAGAATCACCTGATCGAACTCGCCTGCCAGCCGCCTATCCTGCGCCGCGTAGCACAGGGTGGTCGAGCCGTAGCTGTGGCCGATGGCGTTGCGCAGCCGCGGCGCGGGCACGCCGGCTGGTTGCTCGGCGTAGAACTCGCGGGTGGCGTTGAATGCGGTGATGTCGCGGGCCACGATGTCGCCGCCGACTTCGGCCATCTGCGGTGAGGCGACGGACAGATCGACCGGGCAGTGATAGCCGATATCGACGATCGCGGCGACCGAGGAACCGTTCCCGCGCAGCGTGGTGATCTCGTAGAGACTCTGCCCATACTCCGCGCGGTGGTGCAGTTTCCGCGCCGTCGAACCCAGACCGTTGGTCATCCGGTTCACGATTTCGGCGCGGTCGGCGTCGCCGATGGACAGGATCACGCGGCCGTTGCCGTCGTGCGCCGTGGCGTCGTAAGCGAGTAGTTGTACCGGCGGGTGTCCGGTTAGGCGCGCGGCATCGTCCTCGATGTCGCGCAGGTGCCGCCGGGTGGCGAGTAGGTTGCGCAGTTCCTCGAATTCGGCTCTGGTGAGTGTCGGATTGGGAATTCTCGCCTGCAGATCGGTACCGGCGCGGCGCAACAAGGCACGGGCGCGCGCGATCCCCGCGGCGCCCTCGACGACGGCATGCGTGGCGACCTCGGGTCGCCGTTGCAGGAACCGCCGGATATCACGGGCGATCGAGAGCCGATTCGCCTTGTCCCGCACCGTGAACGGAACACCGTCGGCGTTGCCGATCGCGTGCGGGTGAACCCGCAGCAGCGCGTACTGCTGATCGGAGAGCCCGAGTTCGGCCTGGAGCGGCGGCAGGTCCGGGCGGTCGGGGAGGCCGCTGCTCATCGCATGCCACCACTGGGCGACCTTGCCGGTGTGGGCGCGGGAGGCGCCGACGACGTCGGTGGCGTCGACTGCTTGCAGCAGTGTGCGTTCGTCCGCGTCGGGACCGAAGTACCCCTGTAGTCCGATCAGCGCCTCCTCGGCGAGGCTCTTCTCGGAAGGGGTGGGATCGGTGTCGGCCGGCAGGGGATCCGGTGTGACGGCGGAGTTCGTCTGCGAGGCATTCGCGGTTGTGTTCCGTGTCGGCCTTGCGCCGATCGCATCAGTGTCCGGTCGCCCGGTATCCGGCACCTCCTCGGTTGACGACATGGCTGTTGGGTCGGTGCTGCCGGGCGAGAGGGTGGGCTCGGTGATTTTCCGGATCTTGCGCCGGGCTCGGCCGAGGTGGTCCTCCACGGTATGGGGGGCGATACCCAGCTGAGCGGCGATCTCTCGCTTCGATAGACCCCGCTCCGACAACGCGAGGACCTCGCTCTCGCGGTTCGACAAGCCCGCCCGGCGCGCTACCTCCGAGGGCTCCGCGACCGGGGAGGCGGTCCGTCGCGGCGTGGTGTTCGCGGCGTGGGAAGCCGAGGACGTGTCGTCGAGCAGTCCCGAGTGGCGGGCGATTTCGACGAGCTCGGCACGACCTTCGCCGTGGAGTTCGCGGGCCACATCAGCCACTCGAGACTTCAGTGAGTCCACCGAAATACCCAGCTCGGCAGCGATCTCCCGGTACGTCAGGTCCTGTGCGAGGAAATGGACGAGTCTTCGTTGGTCCGGCGTCAGACGAAGACCCATGGCCGGTCGGGTGGACGGTTTTCCTGTCCGGGTGTTGAGGATCTGCCAGGGCCAGTGGCCGGTGGGCTCCATCGGCAGAGAAGTGGTGACGCCGTGGCGTTCGGCCAGCAGAATGGCGAAAGTCCGTGCGGCCGACCATAGTTCGATCGGTTCGGTCATCGGATCCGTGGGAATCTCGCGTGGCACCGCCGAGTCGCGCCGCGCCGGCCAGAACCTGTTGAGCTGCAACTGTCGATTGAGGGGGAGTTCGGCGCGTAGGTGGCGCACTTCGTCGGTGGAGACATTCGCCAGTGCCAGCGCGAGCGTGTCGTCGTCGGACAAGCCGGCGCCGCGCAGCACGAAATCTCTGAGACGACGCAGAAATTCGGCGGCCGGGCGGTGTTCGGCGATCACGCTGCGGGTGACGGAATCAACCCATTCCGCCACCGTCCGGCCATTGTTTGCGGCCCCGCGCTCCGCGCGTGCGCACACTTCCGCGACGATCAGCGAACCCGAGGCGGCCCCGACAGTTCTGGCAGCCAGGTCGAAAATCCTGTCGGCGAAATGGGTTCGGAGTGTCTCGGTGGTGATCGGCCAGTTGTCTCGGGGGGTGACGGTCGGTCGACCCCTGACGGCGACGGCGAGATATCCCTCGTCGCGTAGTTGCCGGTACGCCTCTCGGACCGTGGACGCCTGTATCTTCTCAGGGTCCAGCCGTTGCATCAGCAGACGGGCCGAGGGCAGCGCCCGGCCGGCGGCTACGTCGCCCGACAGGATCGCGTGACGCAGCCGATGCACGAGCGTCCGACGCCACTGTGGCTGACCGGCTTCGCGGCCCGCGGTAGCTTGCTCGACCATCCGGAGAATGTCGGTTATGGCCCGAATATCGGCGCTGCTTGAATCAGGCAGCGCGGCAACGAGTTCCGGCTTCGTATACGTGGCAATGACCGCGTCCTCTCGGGAGTGGACCCCGAGTTTGACGAAAATCCGGTTGCGATAGGTCACGGCCGTTTGCCGGGTCGTGTTCAGCTCGGCAGCGATCTGACCGTCGGTGCGACCGGAGATGATCAGGCTGAGGGTCCGAAGCTCCTGTGCACTGAGGGGTACGGCGGTGCCACGAACGCGGGAGTGGGAGGGCCAGTCGTCGGCATTGACATCCAGCCATCCCGCGCGAATGGCGGCGGCCACCATCCCGGCGCGGTCGCCGATTCCGATCCTGCGCCCGAGGGCCCGTACGCGCTTGGTCACCGCGTCCTTTCCCACGGGCACACCGCGTAGGGCGGTGAGCGTCTCGGCGATCGCGCGGTTCGACAATCCGGTGGCTACGAGGAACAGCAAGGTGCGCTCGTCGGGGGATACGGGGGGAGTCCGCGCGGGTAGTGCCGGAAGTTCGGGGATATCCAGCAATCCGCGGCGGACCGCCTCGGGCACCATCGACACGCGCTTCGGCACGTCGAGGGTCCGCAGGAGCTTTGAGTAGGTTCTGCGCCCCGTTTCTCGCGACCAGCCGGTCTGTTCGAGGACTCCCGACCATGACACGCCACGGGCGGTCAGCCTCAGGAGCGTCTGTTGCCGTTCGCGCCAGTGATCGCTTACCGCCGAAGTCTGGTTCGGGGCCAGTAATCCGGCCAGCCGACGAAGGGCACCGGCCTCCGCCGCCCGCACGATGTGGGGCGTCACCGTCGAGGCCTCCCAGCCCCGCGCGTTCAACTCCTCCGCTGTTTCGGTGGGCGCCAAACCCTCTTCGTACCGCAGCTTCAGGACGCGCCGCTGAATCGGGCTCAGCGCGCGGAATTGCTCGTCGAACTGTGATGGTGTGGCACGAGAGATTGATTCGGCGAGCGGGTCCGAGTCTTCGCCATGCTCGAGTTCTCGGTACGCGGTGGCGAGTTCGTCGCGCAATCGGCTGGTTTCCGCTGCCCGAATCGCCGCTGCCGTGTCGGGCTGTGTCCCATCGGCATCGCCGCGCATCTCCGATTCGTACTGCGCGGCGGCGCGCACCAGATCCTCCGGCATCGGGTAGTCGAGCCAGCGTGCGGCGATGAGGATGATTCGTTGATCGGCGGTGATATCGGCGGCCGGTCGGCGCAGTACCTGACTGACCTTCGACTGCGAGGTTCCGGCGACCTTCGCGACGTCTTTCTGAGCCGCTTTTCCGGTGAATCCCGCTGCTTGCAGGTCGCGGTATCGGGCAGCGGCAGCGGCCAATTCCGGATTCGCGAGTTCGCCGGCACGGGAGTCGCCGAAGCGGGCGGTCGCGAAGTAGTGCGTCAGCGCATCGACGAGGGCGGCGGCATGCGCCGAGTTCGACACGTGGGCCAATCGTCGCAATTCACGCAGGGGATCGTCGGCATCCGGGATCGCGAGCGGTGCCGTGGGGTCGGATCCGAACATCCGGTCCAGGCGCCGAGACAGCGCGTCGGCTTTCGTGACGAACGCCCGCCGAAGTTCTTCGAGTCGGTCCTGCTGGTCCGGCGACAGCACATCGGTGGTCGCGGACTTCCTGGTCGCCGCCTCGGCTCGGCGGTGCAGGTCGAGCGCCTCCGAGATCCAGGCGATCAGTTCGGAGGTGTCCACCGCCGCCAGAACGTCGTCGGACGCTTCGGCGATGCGCTGTCGGATGGCATCCACGGCCGAGCGCACCGCTCCCGCCAGCACGACATGCACCGGCGCCGAGAGCAATTCGGCCAGAACATGCCGAGCCGCCGACGCCGTCGATCGGTCGACGGTGCGAAGGGTTGACGCGGCCTCGTCCGGTCGCCCCTCGGGATTCTCCGGTTGGACCGGTTGTGGATCGTTCCGACCGTCCTGTGCCCACGATTGCGCCGGAGTGTCCTCGGCTGATTCGTCCTCGGTGGCAGAAATTTCGGACGCGGTCGCGTCGAGTCGGCGGTAGGTGGGGTTGGGGCGCCAGAACTGCCGCAATCGGCCCGCCTGGGCCGCGAAATCGCGCTGCCAGATTTCGGCGGGAATCTCGAAGCAGCCCACGACGCGGTCGCTGCGCAGGCCTCCCGGCCAGTGCACGGAGACGACGTCGCCGTTCTCGTCCACCACTCCGAACCCACCGGGCGCGTCGATGACGTAGATCCGGTGGACGACGGTCCACTGCGAGGTCGCGGCGTCCATCATCACCGACTCGCCGTAGTCGCCGGCTCGATTCACCCGCACCGTCGTGTAGACGACCTTGCCATCGCGCTGGGAGAGCGGGACGAATCCGTCCGCCGACGGAACGGACAAGGGCCGCGTGTCGCCCCGGAACAACAGCCCCCCGCCGGCGCGCCAGCCCGAGCGGACACAATCTTCCGCGATCGCGCCCCACCTCCGGCGAATGGTCTCGAGGTCGATCTCCGTATCGGCGGCAGACGCGAGCAGCACGTCGTCCGGCACCTGATCGACCGGCTGCCAGTGCACCGGTGTCGACCGGCTGTCGAGGATCCATTGCAGCACCTGATCGACGTCGAGCGGAGTCGGTGCGGCGTCGGACGGCCGGTGTCCGATCGGACCTCCGGCCACGTTCTTCTCGGGATCGTTCGGCACCCCCCGAAGCGCTTGTCCGGCAACGGGCTTCGACCCGACCGCCGACTCCGTTCGGCCGATGGCCTGCAGATGCGACACGGTCCGGTCGAGAATCCGGCGGGTGGGGCTGTCGTCCGCGAGTTCGTCGGCCAGTGTCACGGCCGACGTCGGGTCTTCGATGAGCGTGCGCCGCAGCCGATGCAGTGGCGCCAGGATGGGTTTGATCTCCGTGTCCGCGGTGAACCGGTTGAGCAGGGCTATACCGGCGTCGAATGCGGCCGAAAGGCGTGCGCGTGCGGTCGTGGATTGGCCGAGCGAGAGCTCGTACGCGGCGATCGTGATCAAGGTGCGCAGATAATCCGCACCGACCGCAGCGAATTCGCTACGTGGATCCGCCAAACTCGCTCGGGTGAACTCCCGTTCGAGCCCGGGGAGCCCTCGAAGCGCCTCGGTGATTCGCCCGGGATTGACGATATAGATCGGCTCCGCTTCGGCGGCGGACTTCGATGCGCGTTTCCGGGCCGGTGTCGGCGCCGGTGCCGGTGTTTCCACCGGTGGGCGATCGAGCGCGCCGGGAGTCATCGGCACAGCCTCGGTGTCGCTGCGGTCGCGGAGTCCGGACGGGATCCGCCGCACCGCGACCTCGTCCGCGTCGACGTCGTCCACTTGTGTCCGGGGCTCGGCCGGAAGTTCGGCCTGTACACCGCGGGCGGCCGCGATCGCCGATCCAAGATGGCGGGCAGCCGACCACAGCGCCTGTGGGGCGGCGGCAAGAGGATCGGCATGCGCCTGCCCACCGCCGCGGCGGCCAGAGGTGAAGGCGGCGATGAGGCGATCGCGGCGATGGGGCGGCAATGTGTCGAGCGCCCGCCGTACATCGGTCAACCGCACGTCGTTCCACGCCTGCACCATCGGATCCGATTCCGTCAGACGCGCGCCGTTGACGAGCAGTTCCCGGATGCGCCACCACATGTGGGCGAATCCGCGTTGTTGCGACAGCACGTTGTTGGCGACGAGCTCCACCCACGCGGCCAGGCTTCGATCTTCGATCTGGGCGATCCGGCCGACAACAGCGGCGCAGATCTCGTCGAACACGCCGGGTATGGCCTGCAGTCCGAAACGTGTGGAGACTGTGCGAAGTTCGGTATCGAACTCCGCGCGGACGAGTGCGGCCGCTCGATCTTGCGCCCCCTCATCGATGTGCGCCCTGATCCGTTCGAGGAGCCGCGCCGAATCGGAACGCGCTGTACCGCTGCCTGTTTCAGTGACCGACGCCCACGGCGTAGTGGCCGGCGTCGCGTCTTTGCGCTGCCACGGGGTGGCCCCGATCGCCGTGGCATCGCTGTTTTCGCCGAAGTCGACGGCGGCCGGATCGGTCCCGGGGTGGGAGTTACCGCCGCGGCGCCACGGTGAGCCGGGTGCCCGATCGGTGCCGGAACCCTGTTGCGGCGCAGGCTTTCGAGCGGGACGCCCGGGGCGCGAGCCGATCGGCCCGTCGGTTGGTGAAGCGGCGTCGGTGAGTAGTGCGTGCGCCCAGGCCGTCACGATCGGAACGTCTCCGGGCAGCGGGGTCATCGCTCCGGCATCGACGTCGGCCGACGGCAGATCGTGAAATCTGGCGTACTGCCGTGCGGCGATCCGGTCGGCGACGACGCCCGTGACGGCGGTTGCGAGGAGGCGGCCGGTATCGGCATCTATTTCGTCGACGGCCTGGGCGAGATGCTCAGCGATAATCGCGTGGAACCGTTCGCGCAGCGGCCCGGTCGCGGGCAATTCCAAGTGCAGCACTCGCGTCTCGTCCCCGTGCGCAGCAAGAACGGTGAGACAGGTACCCAATGCGGCCTCCAGCCGCGGTCGCAGTTCATCATCGCCCCTGTCCGGCACCGCCGCTCGAAGAGAGGTTCGCAGGCGCTCGATAGCCGCAGCGCAGGCGGCCTCGAAACCGGTCTCCTTGTCGGAGAACAGCTCCTGAAATGCCCCGGGGACCACGCCGGCGCGCTGCTGAACCATGTCCAGCGACATCCTGGCGTAGCCATAACGCGCGGCGACCGAGATCATTTCGGTCAACATCCGTTCTCGCTCGACAGGTTTCGCCGCCTCGATCGTGCCGCTTTCCGCCGATGGCGACTGCGGTCGCGTGACGGCGACGGGCCTCACCTCCGGCGACGCGGTACCGATACGGAGGAGGTCGGCGAGATCACGCCGTAGGCGCGTTACCACAGCCCTGTCTCCGGTAACGGCCCAATTCGCCAGCAGGCCTTGGATCGCAGCCGCCAGAGCGCGCAGATTCTCGGCGGACATGGTCGGCTCGTCGAGTACCTCGGCCAGAGTGGCGGCAATCGATTTCGTGGCGGTCATGGCGCGCGCAGCGCGCTGAACCAGGTCGAGGCCGGATCTTTCTACCAGTACGACCCGTGCGGTGCCCGGTCGAGCGGTCAGGGCACTCACATAGGTGTGCGCCACGGTCGCTATACGGGCGGTGTGGTCGGGCGCCCGCGCGAAACTCACTTCGTCGACGATCAGTTGCCGCAGATCCTCCAGCGCCGCCTTGTGCGCCGCGGCGAATGCGTCGTAGGTGCGCGGAAAGTTTTCGTCGAACTCCTCCGGAGCGACTTCCGCGCGGCGGCAGATTTCGTCGACTGTCGTCGCGGCGAATCCCTGCTCGGCTACCGTCGCCACCGTTGCCCCCAGGATGCGGGCCCGCGAATCATCGTGCCGCGCAGGTCTTGTCCAAGGCGCGAACAACCACTCGTCAGGATCCGCCGTGGCGAGGCGGATCGACAGTGGCTCCCAGGACGGCGCGAATTCGATGCCCTTGCGACCGATGATCGCACTGCGCACGGCGGGATCGGTTTCCATCGCGTCGGCCACGGCGAGTATCCGCAGGTAGTCTTCTTCCTCCCCACGGGCCACGACTCGCCCCTGCACCAACGACACGCGCGTCCGCGACGGCCGGATCTCGGGACGAGCGTGGGGTTCGGTGTTCACCGTGGCATGCACGAGCATCCTGGCGCTGTTCTCACGTGTCAGGGGCCGCATGAGCTCCTGCAATCGACGCGCCGCCGCCCATGCGCCGGGCACATCGTCGATGACGACCTGCAGCTTGGCCACCCAGTCGTCGATCGGCACCGGTGCACCCTGGTCCTGCTTCACCAGGTTGAATCGTTCCACCGCGGCGCGGTGCCCGGCAAGTGCGGCGAGGTATCTACCCGCCCCGCTCGTCGACGGCACGACGACCGGCACCCCCTGTTCGGTCGCCTCGGTAGCGACGCTGCCGAAACCCTCCGCCCGCGAAGGCATCACGACCACGGTAGCCGCGCGAATGTCCGCCCGGATCTCAGCAGGATCCCTCGTGTGTGGCAGCACCTCGACCACATCGGGGTCACCGACGATCTGCGCCAATTCGGTGTGGGCCGCCCTGAGGTCGTTCTCGAAACCCCGGACCACCAATCGGACATCGTGGCCGTGCGCGCGCAGCCGCGACACCACCTCGGCGATCTCCGCGCCACCTTTCAACGCGTCGTCCACACGGCCGAAGAGCAGAACCCGTACCGGACTGCCGGGCGCGGGCTGCGGCGGCTGTTCGGCCATGTCCAGGACCGGCTGCAGTTCGTGCACCGAACTGTGGCCCGCCAGGGCGGCCTGCAACAGTGCGTCTGTCGCCAATGCCGGGCCCAAGCCCGTCACCAGATGCGCCCGCCGCGAAAGATAGATGCCCGCCGCGACGCTGCCGCGACCCTGCGCAGGATCGCTCGTGAGGCTCTCCCACAGCATCGGAATCAGATGATGGACAGCGACGATTTTTGCTGCGGGATAGACCTCCTCGGCATTCACCGCGGCCCGGAGGCCACCGGCTTCGACGTGCACGATCACCATATCGACCGAGTCGGGCAAACTTCTCACGTGCTCGGGATGCAGATCCCGCATCCACTCCTCGCGGAGGTAGACCTGCACACCCGGAACCCGGAACTCGGAATCGACCTGTCCCGGTAGGACAGTCACTTCGTGCCCGGCCGCCACCAGGCCCTCGCAGAGCGCCAGGTTCAACGTGCCCATACCCGTCCGGCCCCGTCCCCACAGAGCGCAGCACACCAGAATTCGCTGTCTGGTGAGGTCGAGCCGAACCCGATGCCAGACCTGCCCCTCCGGCAGGGGATCGGCCGTGTCGAGATCGATGCGGCCGTCCATATCGGACAGTCCGCGACGTAACTCCTCGACGGTCAGCCCGGGATCGGAATCGGTGGGATCGCTTCGGGTGTAATCCAGTTGGGCGACCAAGCGGTGTCGGCCATCGGGGTCCTGGGACGACGTGACAACGAATGCGGCGTCGTCCCTGGCAGTGGTCCGGGCGAGTTCCGCCAGGCGTGCCGCCGCGGCGATGACGTCCCGGTGCGCCGGCTTCGAGTCCTCTTCGGGCAGTCGAGCCGCGACGGCGGCGGCCAAGGCCCCCGGATTCGATACGTCAGCGCCCGATACGGCCAGTTGCCAGCGAAAACCGCTGTACTCCTCGCGCATCTCAGACGCGTGCAACCGGGCATCGTGATGAGCTTCGGCCGGCCCGTAGGACGGATCGGACTCCAATCGGTCGGCGATTTCCCGTGCCTTCGCGGCGTGGCCGCGACGCATGTCCCGGTTGTCCGCGAGCCACCCGTCCGGTGGCCGGAGCCCGGTGGTGGGATGGGCGAAGGCGGCGCGGTCGCGCAGGTGATCGATCAGCGCGCGGCGGCCGGAGTTCCCGTTGTCCGCAGCGGGCATTGCCGAACGGACCCACCCGAGAACCGCTTCGGGCTCCGACAACGACCGCAGAGCATCGTCGGGCGATCCGAGTTCCTCCGTCGGCCTGCTGCCGATGCGATCGTCGGGCTGCGGCAGCCCCTGCCGGCCGGCGTTGGCGGGCTCGACAAGGTAGGCCGATCGGCCGACGTCGTAGTCGTTGAAGGTCGTGTCGGCCGGATCCACCTGGACCGGAGTCAGCGTCGGGCGGATGTCGTCGAGATACCGGAACAGGGCGGGGCGGTTGGTCGCGGCTCGGCCGCTGGCGCCGTCGATGACGATTGCGAGGTGACGGCCGCGAGCTGCGGCAATACCCTGTGCCCAGTCGATGAATGTGCGATAAAAATCATCGACTGACACATGGTTGATATAGGTCTCCTGCGGGTTGAGACCGCGAATGAGCAGCAGGGGCACACCGGATGTGCTGGTGGTTTCGATGAGCAGGCCGGCGCCCTCCAGCCTGGCGCGGTCCGGGTCGTCCGGATTGCGGACGATGACAGCGGCCGTCATATTCGGCATCGCTTCGGCGACCGAGCGATACTTGCCCGCCCAACAGGCGCTGGCGATATGCCCGGACAGCTCGAGCAACGGCCCACGTGTCGGAATGAACCGCAGCGGAGTCGTCTCGCTCGCGACACCGACCCCCTGAGCGCGCGCTATCGCCTCCTCGAGCGCGATAGCGCTGGTCATTCGACGGAAAGTGCGGGCGCCGTTGCGGCTGGAGAAATAGTGTGAGAACACCTCCTGGTTCGTAATGTGATCCACAAATTCCCGGACGAGGACGATCTCGTCGAGCGTCGGCTCTCCCGCACCGATATCCCGCAACCGGTCGATCCATTCCGGATATTGCTGCATCGCCCACGCAAAACAAATCGTTCGCAAGTGGTCGTGCAAGTCCCCGACTCCGGCCAACAACTGGAAATTGTTCTCGAAATCCTCGAGTGAACGCAACGCCGGAAAAGGATTCGCACCACCGGGCTCCGATGCTGTGAGTTTCCGCAGCTCCTCTGCGAGAGCTCTCATTTTCCGACGCGCCACATCGTTCATCACGGCGCCGTTGGCGTGCCGGCCCGACGTAAGCGAACGCTCCAATGCAGAGATGTGCTCGACGATGCCGCGCCCGAGTTCCCCGAGTAGTTGGGTGATCGGACGCCGGGCACCGGTCATCGCCGAATGCGCGGCACGCAGATTTGCCGCCAGCCGCGCGAAACGCGCCAGCAGGTCCTCGGTCCACTGCGGCCCGGACCCGGCGCGCAGCTTGGCGACCTCCACCACACCACTCGGCTGGTATTCCGTGGGCATCGCCGCGATACGCCCGTCGGTCGTGGCCCGGTCGAAATACGCGAGCAACTCCCGCAACGACGCGGTATCGCCGCGGTGCCACTCCGACGTCGAAAATCTCGTCACGGCCATCAGCACGCCGGCGAGAAGATCCGACGACCGCACTTTCGCCAAGCTTTCCCGCGAGAGATGCGCTGACTTCACCTCGGTCACGAAGGCCCGCACAACTGCCTTCAATTCGGGCAGCACTGCCGCCCCGGTGCCCCGCAAGCCGAGTACTGTGTGCTCTCTGCCTCGCTCGTCATCGGCCATGACAGCGCGGACAGACCGGGCGAGTTCCACTGGTACGTCAGCGACCAACTCCGTGGCCGCGCGAATCGTCGGCGGCCGGCGGCTCGGTGGCAGCGCAGCGGCCAGAGTGGAATATCTGGAAAAAGTGAAACTGTCCGCGTGGTCGATGTAGAGGTCCTCGACCGCGCGCAGCTGCTGCTCGGTGAACACGACGTCACCGAGAATTTCCTTGGAAAACTCTCCGATCCGGCCCGAATGCAGATAATCGTTGGCGATGCTTTGTCGGATTGCGCGCGGAGAATAGTCGTCGAGGGCGGCTAGATAACTCCAGACTCGATAATCGGCAGCCATCGCCGCGCTGCGCAGATCGGTTTTTTCCGGAGCGTCAGGGTCTGCGGTCTTCGACACGAACTGGCGGATCGTTCTCAGCAGAGCCTGATCCAGAGCCCCCGCCGGTATTTCAGCCATGCGACGCAGCTCCCGGCCGATCCTGCCGAGATCGTCCGCCCATGGCAGACCCAAACTTCCGCGCACAACGGGCGCGAAATCCGGATTGTTCGCATCGGCCCGCCGCAGAGCCGCACGGATCTCGCTCCCCGCCAGGAATTCCACTCGGGCAGCGATCCCGCCGATGCCCCAACCCGGAGTGTGCACGAAATCGAGCACTGCCTCGTAGCCTATCGGCGTTGACAGCGCGTCCAGGATGTCGGGATGGGTGGCGAGAGTGATGCACATTCGGTGTTTGTGCAAGCTGTCGAACAGTTCGGCATCGCCGATCGCCGCGGAGGCGTCGGCCATCCTGATCTCCTCGACCCGCTCGACGAGCTGATCGAAGAACTCGACGATATCGGCGTGCTCGGTCACCGGCCGCGCGGCTACCTCGAGGGCCAGGCGTTCGATGTCGTTCGTGCTCAACGACAATCGGGAGGCGGATCGCGCGACGCGGCCGGCCGCATCGATCGGTGGTGGCACCTCGTCGCACGCTTCCTGCGCGGCCGGGAAGGTATCCACGAACCATGAGTGCAACCGGTCTGCGGTCTTTTCCACCTCGAGCTCATCGGCCGTCAGCCACCGGGCGTCGGTGATCCGGCCCTCGCCCCTACCCGCCGCGAAGCGTACGGCGGCTTCCATCACCGCCACTCCGGCATCGGTGAATGTCACCGAACCCGTCGCCCGCACATTCAATGCCACCGCCTCCGGCACGGTCGGCGACCGCCAGTCGGCGGGCGAACCACTGGGACGGGGAGATTCCCTGACCATCAGAAACCGTTCGACACCGGTCGCGTCGACATGCCTGATCAGTGCGCCCGCATCCGGCGGCAGGACGCCGGACACACTGCGGATATCGATTCCATCGATATCCCGGACGGTGGCGTCGTGCGGGAAGCTCGCCGTCAGTGAGCCGGGCGGCGCACCGAAGAGCCGTGCCAGCTCGTCGTCCAGTTGTGCTGTGAGCGTGGAGGTTTCGCTATCGTACGCGGCCGATGCATCGCTGTGGGCGAGTAGCGCCGCGGTCAGCGATTCCACGCGGTGCATCGGCACCGGCAGGCTCTCGGCGCCCGCGACGGACCGTCCCCGCGTCTCGGCCCACACGCGCCCCGCCAGCTCGTCGAGGCATTGCAGACGCCAGGCGAGCCGGACGAGCCGATCGGCGTCGGCCGGCCCACTCGGGTCCCCGTTCATATCGACGGCGCGATCGAGCACCGGCCGCAACTCCGGCCGCAGGTCCGGCGACAGCGGTCCGCCCGCCACCGCACCGAATTGTCCGGCCAAGGCACGGTATTGCTCACCGAGCCGGTGCCGATAACGCTCGTATGCCGGCCCTTCGGCCGATCGCGCGCCGATCGGGTCGAATCGCGGGTTTGCCTCGTTCTCCGAGGGCCTACTGCCGATGACGTCGTCTGGTCCGAATCCCGGCTGATCCGCTGTGGTGGCGGTTCCCGATTTCGCTTCGCCGGGAGGAAGATTCACCACCAGGTCCGGTGAGATCTCCGGTAGGCGCAGGGTGGTGACATAGTGATGGATCACCCATTCCGGACTGCCGACGTCGGGGCCGTCGATCTCCACAGCGGCGAACCCCACCGCGACCGCCTCCGCCGGCCTGAGCGTGGTTTTCGTTTCGTCGGTGAAGGCCGCCTCCGGAAGGCGCTGGAGCCATTCTTCGTACGATTCGGCGATCAGGCCGGTGATTCGCAGCGCCCTCCATGCGCGCCGCAGCACGGCCGCGATTTCCTTACTGAGCCGGTTGCCCGCGGCGTTGTCGATCGCGTGCCCGAATTCATGGATGACATCGTCGTGGTAGGACCGTCCGCTGGCCGGGTGGAACCCGGTCGAGCGGTCGTACAGATCGTCCTCGAGCGCTTGGGCTCGGTCGGCCACCCGGGACAGGTTCAGCGTCATCCACGTGTTCCGGGTGCCCCGGTTGAAAGTCTCGGCGTTGACCCCGGGATCCGCCAGGAAGTCGATGCGCAGTTCGCGGATATTGCTCATGTGCGCAACCAGATCCGGGGCGTGCCGGTATCGGGTGAGCAGGTCGTCCAGTGTCTGGAGAATTTCTCGCACCGCGTCGACAGGGACGCGGGGATGGTCGAATCCGGCGATGACGAAGTAGGGATGGCTGAGGTTGAACTCCTCGACCAGCCGGGCTTTGGCCTGGGCGTCGGCGCTCACACCGCCGATGTGCGCGGTTTCTTCCGGGGTGTGCGCCGCATACCGCTCGGCTCGGCCGAATTCGGCCATCACTCGCGAGTGCATGTCGAGCAACATGGCTTCCTGCGCACTCGAGAAGTCCCGCAGCCGGCCCTCGAGGTAGGACACCTGCTCCCGCATCTCGGTGATGTCGGCGCGGGCGAAGCCGTGGCCCTGCCACACCGGGCGACCGTCGACATACCGGGTGAACTTGGTGGCGAATGGGCTCGGCACGGCCTGCTCGGAGTCGAGTGCGGTCCGCCCGCCGGTCACCTCGCCGTCCGGGCCGATATTCCAATGCCGTGTGTTGCGCCGAGTCCCGGTTACCGCATCCAGCAGGCCGAGCAGCTCCCCGGAAGCCGAATCCAGATAGCCGCGATCGACCGGACCGGACGCGAATCCTTCGCTCGCCGGATCACCGCCGACCAATCCCAGATCGTAAGCCCGTGACATTCCCTGCGGCAGAACGGTATTCGCAGCGCCTCCGGGCACGATTTCCCGGTACAGCACCCTATGGTCGTCGCTTGCGGGGTGGGTAGCGGCGACCGGTGCGCCCATCGCACCACCGATCAGCGATATGTGCCACTGCTTCGCCGCATCGTCGGCGTCGTCGTAGACCTCCTGGAGGCTCTGGTAGCCGTTACCGAACGTGACCCGCTCGACGCTGACTCCCGGGGCGCCCGGCAGCGGTTCCCGGCGCACCACACCGGCGTCGAGGCCTTCGATGAGAAGGGCCGGGAAACCGGTTGTGCGCGGGCTGTGGGGCGCGCTGCCGATCCGGCCTTCCGGGCCGCTGGACGGCGGGTCCTCGTACCCCGGTTCCGAATCGGACGCCACCGCACCGGTGGAGTCGGTGAACGAGCCCGGCCCCCACAGCTTTGCTGTCAGGGCACTGCGGAAACCGTCGGGTGCTGTTGTCGCGGAACGGAAATCGCTCGACTCGTTCGCGTCGGCGTCCTCCGCATCGTGGGGCCTACCGATCGGGCGACTCCCGATGGCGTCCCCGGATGCGGGGTAATCGGGCGTAGACCGGGCGCCGGGCAGCTCACCCGTCAAGTCGATGCCGCGGTTCTCTGCCTCCTCCACCGCAGCCGCTCGTCCGCTCGTGCGCAGCTTGAGGCCGATACGGATCAGGTAGGCATTGACGGTTGTGGGTGAGATCCCTTGCGCCGCCGCGATTTGCTTGTTCGTCTTGCCCTGTTTGACGAGTCCGAGAATCACGGCTTCGGTCTCGGACAACGAATCCTTGCCCTGGAACACCCGGGAACCGGTATCCGCCGCATCGGACGGAAGTGCGAGGCCACCGGTGCGCAGCGCCTTGCCCACCATTCCCGCCCGATCCCGAATGCCGAGCTTGACGCCGAGCCGGTTCAGCCGACTCTTCACCTGATCGGGTGACAGACCGAGAAGGACGGCAATCTCTTTGTTGCTCATCCCTTCGGCAACCAGCCCCAGTACCTCGCGTTCCACATCGGACCATTCGATGCCCGGGCCGCTGTCGATTGCGGGGATAAGGCCGGCGTGAAAGGCCCGCGCCACCATCCCGGCGCGATCACTGATGCCGAGTTTGCCGCCGATGCGCGCGAGATGGGCCTTCACCGTGAGCGGTGACAATCCGAGTCGCGCCGCGACCGCCTTGTTCGACATGCCGTCGGCAACGCTTGCGAGGATCGATACTTCTCGCGCGGTCACTTCGAGGTTCGACGGTTTTCCGAGCGACTCCGCGATGTCGTCGTCCGCGAGCAGCCCCAGCTCTCGCGCGGCCGATACTATGCCGACCCGGCCGTGGTCTCCGAGCTTGTCGCCGATCTGCTTCAGGTAGAACTTGACTCGGCTCTCCGAGCGATCCAGCCGACGTGCGATGGCGTCATTCGACAACCCGGCGGCGACCATCCGGATCAGCTGGAGCTCATGATCGGTCAGGTCGTGCGCCGGCGCTTCAGGGCCCAGCTCGCCCGGCAGTAGCGCCTGCACGGACCGTACGAACGCCCCGAAGGCCCCGCGCTGCAGCGGTGTGCGGTCTTGTCGCGGTGAGGTGATCGCTTCGGTGATGATCCGGCGCTGTGTTGAGGTCAGGCCGGACCATGCCCTCGCGGCAAGCTGCGCAACGTCGCTGATCCAGGTTCCGATGTCCTCCTCCGCAGCGACCGGCCAGCGCCGGGTCTCGGCGATTCGAAAGACCGCCCCGTTGATGTACCGAGCCACGGTCCGCAGACGAGCGGCTTCAGGGCCGGCCGAAGGTTTGGTGCCCGGCATCAGAGCATCGAGCACGCGTCGAAATGCCTGCTCGCCGTACCGCTCCCGCAGTTCCCGGAATGCCGCAGCGTCACCGCGCTGTGCTCGTTGCAGCGTTGTCGGATTCTGCAGGCGATCACCACCCGCCGGTAGCGGCCGGTGAAGTTCGAACCAGGAAGATTTACCCGAGCCGTCGTCGAACACGGTTATGCCCGATTCGTCGGCGGCGGCCGCCATCATCGGCAGGCCACGGCCACGTTCGGCGAATTCGTCGGGCATATCGCCGATTTCGGGCGCGAAGGTGCTCTCGTCGAGAACTTCGAAACGCAGTTTTCGGCCGGCCTCGGTGTCGGTCTGGGTAATGACGACCTCGACCTTGCCGTCGGTGTCGGCGAGGGAGTTCGCCATCAGTTCCGACATGAGGATGATCGCGATGTCGACCCCGTCGGAGTCCAGCCAGCCGAAGGATTCCCTCAGCAACGCCTCCAGGCGGCGGCGTTCCGTGGCGACATCGTTGGTGCGAGTTCTTTCGCCTTCCCTGCCGGTCGGGCCCACTGCCACGCCGGCCGCCCGCACCGTGTACTGCTTGCGAGTGCTCGGTGACGGCGGATCCGTCGCGTTCTCCGACGGCCTGCTGCCGACCGGTGAGCGTTCGTCTCGGCGTGGGTCGTTCGACACGTCTCGGGCGGCACCCGGTCGGGCCGGCATGGCCATGTCCAGGTCCGGTAGCCCCGCGCTGATCGCATTTATTTCGTCCACCATGGCGGCGGGAGCGTCGACTTGCTGGGATGGCGGGAGGTTCTCGGCGGTCGGGGCGCCCCGGCGCGGATCGGCGACGAGGTTGCCGTCGCGGTCGAACTCGATGCTTTCGAACAGCCGCTTTTCCACCGGCATCCGATCGATGAACTTTTTCTGCTCGCGGCGCCATTCATCGAATCCGACGGCTTTGTTCAGCAACGCCCGGCGGTTTCGCAGGTCCCGCGGACCGTAGTCGTTCGCGGTGTCACCGTCCCGCGAGACCGCCAGGTCGACGACGACCAGGTTCGGTTCGTCGATCGAGTCGCTGTCGTTGACCAGCAAGACCATATGGTCGTCGGCGTCGGTGCTGCCGGTCGCCCGGGTGTCCTTCCATTTGTAGACCAGGACACTGATCCCACCCGGCCGGGACTTCAACGATTCGGCCACCTGCTCCAGGGATTCGGCCTTCTCGAGCCCGGCGCCGAACACCTTGCGCACCACATCGCGTCCGTGGCCCCGCAGTGTGGCGGCGGGCATCTCGAAACGGCGGGCGTTGCCGGGGCACAACACTCGCATGCCGGTCACGGCATTGTTGACGCAACTGTTGGGGCTGCGGCGGTGGATCTGCACGACCAGATCGAGCAGGGCAGCGGTGGCCAGATACTGCGACGCGGCGGCGACGATGTCGGCGGCCGTCCGATCGTCGGCTCGCGGCGACTCGGCCTCCGGATCCCGAGCGTCCAGGTCCACCGACCCGGAATCCGCCGATCCGGCATCCACCGCCCCGGAATCGACAGGCCCGGAATCCGCCGCAGCCGGGGCGATATCGTCCCGGGCGGCGGATCGTCCGCTATTCGCGGCAGTCAGGTGGTCGTCGACCGCCTCGCCGAGGATGTCCCGGGCGATGGTGGGGGTGATCGCGGAGGCCGGGTACCCCAGTGCCTCCGCCAGGACGTCCCTGGCGTCGGTCAGCGCGGGATCGAGGATGCGCATACCTTCGGCGCCGTCGATACCGGCGATTCGCATGCCGAGCGCGACGGCGAGCCGATCCCGGAGGGGCGTCAGGTGATTCAGCGCTTGTTCGTCGGTGAACAAGGCGCGTTGCAGGACCGTCGCGGGCGCGGTCGCATCGACGTGTTGACGTAGGGCCTCCACCGCTGCGGACGGAATTCCGTTCTGCTCCAGCAGCTCTCGCAACGGATCGGCGACACCGTCGCGTTCGAGAACGGTCAGCTGATCGGCGACGACCGGGGCGGGTATGCCCAGCAGCCCGGCCAAGCGGGCCGTCCGGTCCGCCGGCCCGTCCGGGCGGCCGAAGTCGGTGTCGTCGCGGTAGTGCCCGGTCTCGGCCTGGGCGACGGTGAGGCCGGGAAGGTATGTGGAGCTCGCGTGATGGCGGATGAACTCCGCGGTGGAATGCCGCAACGCACGCTGCTGCAGTTCCGGTGCCATCTCCCGGACGGCATGGCTCGCCGCGACGACCGCGTCGTGGGTCTGGGGCGTCGGATCGGCCTGGTGTGCGGCCACGGCCTGCTCGTAGACGACAACCGCCTCACGGACGCCGCGTAGGTGCATGGCATTGCGGATCAGCGCGTCCTGCGTCGACATCACCACCTGCGAACTGCCGCGCTCACCGTTGCGTGCGGTGCGGTTCTTGGCCTGCTCGTAGATGTAGGAGTGCTCCGGCGCCTCGGTCATCCAGACATGCATGCCGCCCTTGGCCTTCACCGCGTCCGAGACCGAGATGTCGACACCGCGCTGACCCTGCCGGTTGATCACCAGGATCTTGCCCCGCTCACCGGCCTCGTCGAAAACCTTCTGCAACTGGGCTTCCCAGTCCGCACCCCAGCCGATGATCCGTTTGGCGTCCACCGCTTCGATCGCCTCTCGGGGCACACCCGCGCGCACCAGTGCCTCGACCTGCCGGGCGACCAAATCGTTGCGGTGACAGAGGATCTCCTGAAACCGGCCCTCGCCTCCGGCCCGCATCTCGTTCGCGTATTCGGCAATCGTGCGCAGTTTGGCATGGGTGCTCTCGACCACATCATGCTGGCCCTCCACCAGCCGATGCGCCTGCGACCGTCCGATCTCGTGGGCCTCCTGCAGACCGTAGATCTTGTTCAGTACGGGGTTCAGGTCGGTGAGGGTGCCGGATGCACCGGTCACCTCATCGAAGAAGGATTCGCTTCCGACACGGTAGATTTCGACCGAATCGATGCGTTTGGCGGACTCCGCATCCGCGCGCACGACGATCCGATGCTCCTCGGCGCTCTCCCCGCGGGTCTCGGCCGCGCGGATCTCCTTGGCCTCGATGGCCTGCGCGAGGCTCGCCTTACCCGGCTCCGCGCTCCACCGTGATTCGCTCGAGGTCTTCGGGTTTCGTTGCAGACCGTGTTCGGCTTGGTCGATGATGACGATCTTGCCCGCGTCCATTTCGTAGTGGACGCCTTCACGGACGAGGAATTCGGCGTGGGCCGCGGTCTCCAGCCGGGAGGCGCCCATTCCGTCCAGCCAGTCTTTTCCGCCGGGCAGTGCCCCGACCTTCGCCCGGCCCTCGGGCGTGAGTTCGGGCTGACCGTCGTACCAGTGCATGACCTCCGGTGTCCCGTCGGCATGCTCTCCTATTTCCTCCGAGATGCGCCGGAGGCCGAAATCCTCGTGTGACAGAGCCCCTTTCGCCAATGCGTCGGTGAGGAAATCGTGGGCATCGAATACCTGCTCGGCCGTGGCCTGCGGCGCCGCCCGCTCGGCACCTTCCGACCGGAGGAACTGCCGCTCACCCCGGTCGATGATGCCGTCCATCTCGTCGATCAGCACATGTCGCGGTGGCTTGATACCGGCATTACACAGATGCCCGACCGTCTCACCGGTCGCGACCACGATCGCCGGCCGCCCCTCCGTGATCGGGCCGAAGCCGTTCTGCTGATCGGCCCGGAACACGTCGATCCCGAAGTCGCCCAACAGTTTCCGCACATCGGCGACTTCTCGATCGTCGGTCAGCAACTTCCGATATGTGTCGACTTCGCGATTGGCCAGCCCATCGGTCGTGGTGACGAGCAGAACCGATTTGTGCTGCACCGCCCGTTGCATTGCGGCGGCCATGAATACCAGCGATTTGCCCTGGCCCGGTTTCATTTCCACCGGGCGCCATTTCATCGCGTAGACGGCTTCGGCCTGTTCGACCCGCAGCACCATGCCGCCGGGCACCTTCTCGCTGATCGTGCCGCGCCGGATGATCTCCATCGTCGCCAGCAACGACTGGTGCTCATCGCCACTGTGCAGGCCGGCCATCAGCACGTCATCCGGCAGGTTGTGCAGGCGTTGGCTTTCCGGAACATGGTCGGCGGAAGCCGCGTGGAAGTCGATCAGTAGATCGACCGCCCGGTCGCGGTCGCTGCGTGGCAGACCGGCACCATCGGCCAGACTGTCGTGATCGGTGCCCGGACCGCTCTGCTCGTCGTGCGCCGATGACGAATGTTGCTCAGCGACGGGCGTTTCGGCACCGTCCGCCTCGGTCCGGCCCGAGTGCTCGGGACTTTCCGGGCCGGACTGCACGGCGGTCGCATCCCGCTGCGGGGCCGGACGCTCTCCGCCATTCGAGGATCCGTGCTCGTCGCGAGCGCCCGGCGGCGAACCGGCTTCGCCCTCGGCGACCGGATGGGGCCGTGCCGACGTCTTGTTGCCGGCGCCGTCCGCGACCGCGGTGTGTTCTCCGGCCGGGCGTGGCGTGCCGCTCGCCGAGAGCTTCGGCGGCGGCGCGGTTTCGCCCACCGCCTCGACCGATCTGGGCGCGGTCGCCTTCCCGGCAGCGACCGGTTTCTCGGCCGGTGGCCGCTCGCCCGGAGCGGCCGTCTCGGCATGCGTGCCCGACCGTGCCGCGGCGGCGTCGGCGGACGCGGGACGGGCGTGTTGTCCGGACTGGCGGCCGTCGGCTGCGATCGATGCACCCTGTTCGCCGCGTGAGGGTGGTTTCGCAACCGCGGTCTCCTCTTTGACCTCGGCGCGAGCCGCACCGCGCTCGCCTGCGGTCTTCGTGGTCTCCGCGGCCGGTCCCCAAGCCTTCTGCGCGTCCTGCCACGCCCGTTTCGATTCCGCCGACACCTCGACGGGCCGCCGAGGCGGCGCGGCCTTCCCGTCGTGCCCTGCCGAGAACGCGTCGGGTGGTGTGAAGGCCCCGCCGCCGTCGACGGTCCTCGCGGGGGCGCCGCCGCGGGAATACACGCCCCCGGCGAACGCTCCGTTGAGCAGCGGCGCGAGCACCTGATCGTAATGCTGCGGCCAACCGGCCACCATCGATGCCGCACCCAGACCCGATATCGCGCCGGCGGTGCCGTGCACCAGGCCCATGGCCAAACGACTGCTGCCGATTCTGGGGAAGACCATCGGCGCGAACTTTCCGGCGAGCATGCCGCCCGCCGCTCCACCCATCCCCGCCAGGGCCGCGACTTCGATCGACTTCAGATCGATCCCGGTCGGATTCGTGCCGTCCGATCCGATGATGTCGGCGGTGCGATCGCCGGTGGCGACCTGCAGCGCCTGCACTCCCGCGTCCACGCCCACGGGCAGCGCGGCCGCCTTGGCCAGCATGGTGGCGAACTGCAACGGTCCCGCCGCGGCCAGCCGGGTAGCCGCCTTCGCCGCACCGGCCTGGATCGCCCGTTCCAGGCTCGCCCGCATCGCCGTTACTTCGCCGCGCCCCTCGACCAGCATGGCATCCACGGTGGGCGCGGCGGCGGCGGTGCCGGCCGGACCCGCCGCCGCGGCGCTGCTCACCACACCGAAGATGCGCCACGCCAAGTGGATACCGAACGTGAACATCACGCACAGCCACTTCTCCGCGTCGTTGGCGGCGGCCTGCGCCTGGTCGGCCAGGGTAGCGGCGTCGTTACCGAGCTGGGCCGCGCCCTTCCCGTACGAATGCAAGGCCTCGCGCAGCCGGTCGGCCAGCTCGCCCACCGAGTCTTCCTGCGCGAGAACGGCTTTGATTTCCCTCGAGTGTCCGTCCAGCTCCTCACCGCGTGCCCGGAGCTCGGCGGCCATGCGGCGCATCTCGGAGATGTCGGCGCGCGGGAGTTCTCCGCCGAACACCACCATCTCGATCGGTCGCCGCAGCATGTCGGGCAGACTTTCGAAGGTGTTGCGCAGCTCGACGACGGGGCTGAGTAACGAACCGTCCACCGGCACCACCTACACCGGTCGAGATGCCGCGGCGACCAGCACCGCATGCAGCAATCTCGCCTGGATGCCCGCCTCGGCACCGTGCTGCACCACCTCGGCGAACGCGATTCCGAGCGCGTGGCCCACATCGAATTCGCCTGGGGCCACGGACTTCCCGGCCACACCGGCTCGCCAGTCCCGGTAACCGCTCACCACTTCGGCGAGTGTGCGATCCGGCTGCGGCTCCCGGCGCAGGTATTCCCCGATCAGGACCCGCTGCGCCTGCTTGCGCGCCGCGCCGCCACCGGCGTCGTCGAGGGCCCGGCCGAACTCGTGGAGCGTCGCCGGATAGATGTCCGATCGCGCCGGCTCGCCGCCGGATTCCGTGGTCGGGGCGGCCGCCGGTTCTTGCGCGGTGCGCAGGTCGAGCGTCATCGAGCCGGTGGAGCCCTCGTCGCCCGGTTCACGACTCCATCGCACCGTGCCGTGTTCACCATCGAGCTCCGCTACCGCGACCGAATTCAGCTGGATCATCGGGTAATCGGTGAGCACCCGGTCCACCGCTGACAGAAAGTCACGTACGGGCGGCAGCTGGAGGCCAGGTGTGTCGAACCCGGTGACCTGTACGCCGTGGCGCTCGGCCACTGTTCGCGCCAGCCAACCGATCATCGGGTCGGACGCCCGCTGCTCGCGAGAGCGGCGCCGATCATCCGCACGCGCCTTGTCGCGCGACGAACGGTCGGATCGGGGTGGGGAACCGTGCCGGGGATTCGAGTCCGGCCGGCCGGGAGATCCGGTCTTTCCGTGGGATTCGGTCCTTCCCGGTGTGCCGGAAGGGCGAGGCGGCTGCCCTGCCCACGGGGTATCGCCCCGTCTCGTCGGTGCCGCTCGGCCGCCGGACGAGGCATCCGTGGCTCGGGGCGCGGCGCGGCGGTCGGCAGGAGGCGGTGCCGACGAGGACGGCGGCGCCGAAACGGAGGAGGACCGGCGACCGGAGTCACCGCCCGGCTGTCGCCCGTCGTGCCCGGACGGATCGGACGTCGGCCGATCCTGATTCCACGGCGAGCGCGACTGCGCCCCATCCTGTGGGCCGGTGCGCGCCGGAGAACCGTTCGGTGACTGCGAGCCACCGGCCGCAGGTTGTTCGGCGCGCGGCGTCCCGCCGGCGCGCTGCGCCGGACCGTCGGCGAGCGCGGAGTTGCGCGCCGGGGAGGACGCGGCGGGGTCGTACGGGACCTGTGCACCGGTATCGACCGGCGACGGCAGGGTGGCCGCGGCATCCGGTCGAAGCGTGGGCGAACTCCCGCTTCCCGAAGTCCGATCATCCGCCGCGTCGGCCAGGCGGGCGGCGTTATCGGCATCCTGGGCGTCGAATTCGTCTGCGACACCGACGATTCCGGACGCCGTGCTGTGCAGCCCCTGCTCCATCGCCCGCACATTGGCCAGCATCTGATCGGCATGCGGTGTGAACTGCTCGGCGAACTGACGGCCCATATAGTCGTCGCCCCAGCTACCGCGAGCCTGATCCAGGCAATCGCGCAATCCCGCATAGGTCTGCCCGACCCGGTCGGCGAGTTCGGTCAGCCGTGCACCCCGTTCGCGTAGACCGGCCAGATCCAGTCGAAGTTCGCCGCTCATATCCCGCCTCGAACCGTCAGCTCCGGCCGCCGACCCGCAGGCGGAGTCGTCGCTCGAAGTCGGTCACGAAAACCGACAGCGGCACCGACGAACTCGAGCGCTCCACGACTCCGTCGTCGGCGACGTAGAAGACCGCGCGGTCGAGCGCGATGTCGTTGTCCGGCACCGGCGATCGCACCATCCAGCCCACGCTGACCCGGTCGGCGCGCAAGGACGACGGGGGGTAGTCCGCGGTGTCGTACCCGCGCTCGCGGATGTGATCGCGGACCAGTGCCAACGCCTCCGTCTCGCCGATCCCTGCGACCTCTCCGGCAACCAGATCCGCGAGGACGAACTGGAACAGCGCACCGGCGACGTCGACACCGGTGTCGTCACCGACCACCTGCACGATCGCCTCACGTGTCACCGCGGCGGCTTGCGCGGCCGATACCAGCAACTCGGCGGCATCCGGTGACGGATTCTCAACGACCTCGGCGACGACTCGCGCCACCGTGTCGGTGGTCCACACCGCGGGCAGCGCCGCCGCGCATTCCGACACCGGAGCGGATTCGCCCCGGTACCACTGCCCCTCCTCCCACCAGAAACAAAACGACAGCATGCCGGTCAGCACCCGCGGATTGAGCACCGGGTCCGCCACCCAGTCCGGCGCTCCCGCAAACACATTCGGCATCGCGCCACCCCCGTTGTAGGCGACGTCCAAGGCGGGGGCCTCCCATACGCCACCCGACAGCACCGCCCGATCTCCGGGAAGCAACGTCAACGTCGAGCCGCTGTGGGCCGCGCTTTCGAAGATGCCCACGGACGGACCGATGCGTGGCCCCCGTTCCGAGCCGACCGCCACGAAGGCCGCGGCCAGCACCGCCCACCGTGCCCACAGTATTCGCAGGTCCGGCAACTCACCGGTGACCGGCACCGCCCGCACGCCCGCGCTCCGGTCCGCCCGCATTCCGTCCCAGGCGGCGCGCGGTGGCCTCGACTGGGATTCACCGCGCCCGATGTACGCCGCCAACCACACCGGCAGCCGACCGCGCGGATGATGTTCCAGGTCGGCCAGGTACGCCTGCGGCGCGAACAACTGCTCCCCGGGAAACGGCTCGGCCCCGTGATCGACGACGACCTCGGCCTCTTCCGTGTCGGCCCGCACCACTATCCGCCACCACGGCTCGCTCTGCAGCTCGGCCGAGAGCTGCCGGTGCCGGCGCACCGACGCCCACACCTCGTCCGACACCTGACACCTGATCGGCCCGTTACCGTCGTCGACCAGGAACAACGCCGACTCGGTGACAACGGTCACCGCGAACGATGCCTCCAGCCGTTGCCATCCGGGCGGTGCGAGCTCGCGCAAGCCCGCGATGATCCGGTCCGCCGAGTCCGCGAGATCTTCAATTCCCACCACCGCCTCGATCTATCGCTCGTCAGGGCCGCATACGGATCGAGAATTTCGTAACCGAGGCCCGCATGCAACCGGGCTGCTATTGCCACCCCTGGAAAGTGGCGCGCACATCGGTGTTCGTCTCGCGCGCGGCGGCCGCGAGGCATTCGGCGGCGACCCGGAGGGCGCGGGGGAGTTCGTCGCGGGGCACCGCGGTGTATCCCAGCGCGATGCCGAATGTCTGCCGGGGTCCGGCGTGGTGGCGGGCCAGCCCGTCGAGGAGAACACCGCGGCGGCGCGCGAGCTCGATCGCACGGCCTTCGGCCGCCGCATCGGGGAGGGGAACCACCAGGTGGGAACCGGCGTCGTCACCGCGGATATCGAGGCCGTGGCGGCGTAGTTCCGCGACGGTGAGCGTGCGCCGGGGCGGTACTTCCCGGCGCAATCGGCGCAGATGGCGGGCAAGATCGCCGTGGCGGGCGAGTTCGGCCAGCACCAACTGACCGGCCGGCGCCGGCCAAGCGCCGGTCGATTCGCGGTGCGCCAATACGGCCGCCACGATCCATGGGGCGGCGACCAGCCATCCGACGCCCAGTGTGGGCGAAAGGATCTTCGAGGTGGTGCCGAGGTGGACGACCAGGTCGGGCGCGAGCCCGGCGAGCAAGGGCAGCGGTGCGCTGTCGTAGCGCAGTTCCCCGTCGTAGTCGTCTTCGACGATCACCGCGCCGGTGCGCCGCGCGAAGTCCACGAGCTCGACCCGGCGGCCGGCGGGCATCCGTACGCCGAGTGGAAATTGATGTGCCGGAGTGCAATACACCGCGCGGACATGAGCGGGAATCGATGCGACCAGGATCCCGTCGCGGTCCATCGGCACCGGCACCACCTCGACTCCGGCGGAGCGAAAGGCGCCGACCGCGCGCAGATATCCGGGATCTTCGATGGCGACGGCATCGCCCGGCCGCAGTACCGCACGAGCGAATTCGGCTACGGCGCAACTGGTTCCGGCTGTCGCGATGATGCGTGCCGGTTGATCGACGCGCAGCCCGCGATGGCGCAGCAGATGTTCGGCGACCATGGCCCGATAGCCGGGATCGCCGGCGCGCTCCTTGCGCACCGACGGGCCACGATCGCCGGCCGCCCGCCAGGCCCGCCGCCATGCGGCGCTGTCCATCGCCTCCGCGCAGGGGGCGCCGGGCGCGAGGTCCAGCAGTTCCCCGGCGGAATCCGAATCCGCCTGGGCGGCTGAGTGGTTCGAGGCCGGAACGGGTGCCGCGGTGAGGTAGGTCCCCGATCCGTGCCGCCCGGAGATCCAGCCCTCGGCATGTAGTTGGTCGTAGGCGGCGGTGACCACGGTGCGGCTGACGCCGAGCCGGGCGGCGAGGGCTCGCGAGGAGGGCATACGGTCACCGCCGCGCAGTCGTCCGTCGGTCGCGGCCTTGCGCAGCTCGTCGGCGACCTGTACCGACAGCGGACGCCGGTCCGATCGATCGACCGCGAGCGGCAGCTCGTCCACGGTTGTTCTCCGATCCGCTCCGAAGTGGACTTCTCGAAAGCCTGTGTATTGGCCATTTCATAATGCCATTCGCCGCGCGATGCTGTTCCCATGACCGCCACATCAGTTCCCGGACCTGCGCTTTCTCCCACCCGCCGCAGTACCGTCACTCGCTACCGGGACCGCGCGGCGACCGACCGCGCGGCCTTGGACGACGTTCTCGACGCCGGCCTGATCTGCCATATCGGCGTGCTACTGCACGGCGCGCCGGTCGTGCTGCCGACCATCTACGGACGGGTGAACGACACGCTGTATCTGCACGGATCGACCGGTGCGGGCAATATGCGCGCCGCCCTCACCGGCGAGATCTCGGTGGCGGTGACGTTGGTCGATGCGATCGTGTACGCCCGTGCGGCCATGCACTTTTCGATGAACTACCGCTCCGCCGTCATCCACGGGCGTCCGGTCGAGGTCACCGATCCCGAGGAGCGGCTGCGCGCGTTGCGCGCCATCGTCGAACATTCCGCCCCGGGCGCCTGGGACACCGTGCGCGCGCCCGACAAGAAGGAGTTGGCGGCCACCCTGGTCCTGGCCCTCGACCTCACCGAAGCCTCGGTGAAGACCCGCACCGGCGATCCCTCCGACGATCCCGCAGACCTCGACAGCGACGCCTGGGCGGGCTTGCTCCCGGTCCGCCAGGTCTTCGGCACGCCGGTCCCGGCGCCCGACCTGGTGCGCCCGGTGGCTGCCCCGGACCACGTGACGGCGCGTACCGGAACCGGCGAAGCTGCCGGCCGTCGACACCGGTTCACCAGACGGTGACCGGCACCTCGAGCCGCTCGATCGTCTTGCGCGCGACATCGATCAGCGCAGCGGGGGATCGGAGGTGTTCCTGATCCAGGCCGACCAGTGCGAGGGTGTACGTGTGCCCGATCCGGCACAGATAGGCCGCGAGACGCGTGCGGGGCAGCGCCGTCGGTTGCAGTCCGGGATGGATGGCCCGGGCGGCGACGCCGGTGCAGCGATGGGGACCCAGCTGCGCCAGCGAGGCGGGGAGGGTGCCGATATTCGAGCACAGGATGTCACGTTCGCCCGCACCGCGCGAGAGCCGATGGGCCACGCGCGCGGGCAGCACCTGCAATAGTTCCGCGGGCATGCCCGGCGGACCGGACATCCGGTATTCGTATGCCGCACGGCACTTCTCGCGGAGGATGGCGGGTGTGTCGATGCGTTCGACCACCACTTCGGTCATAGCCATGTCGTTGTTGACGCGGCGATCGTCGCGGGTGTCGACGGGCACGGCGGCGGTGATGGTCGGATCGGGAAAGCCGCTGTCCCACAGTATTTTCGCGACGATATGGAGGAACAGGCTATTGGCTGTTCCACCCCGTCCCGCCGCGGCCAGCTCCCAATCGGCCGCCGGAAATTGAAGTATCACATCGGAGGTCGTCGCCGTCTCGGCACTGCGACCCGTGCCGTCACCGGATTCCCGTGGAACTCCGTGGCGCAGGGCGCGTGCGGTGCCGGACACCACGGTGGACCACTGCCGGGCGGCATCGGCCCAATCCGACTGGGGGGCGGCGTAATCCGTGACCGGCGTGCCGGACAGCGCGTGGTCGACGGCCAGTGCCAGGCCGCGACCGTCGGCGAGGGCGTGGGAACATGTCAGCGCCACCACCGAACCGCCCTCACGCAACGCCGCCGCGGACAGCCGCCATCCCGGTCCGAATTCCGGATCCAGCTCGTAACCCTGTTCGCCGGCCCAGCTCAGCAGATCAGCGGTGGTGATGCCGCCGCCGGCGATACGCAACGGATGAGCGCCGTTGTTGCGCCGCCAGTACGGCCGCGCACCCGGCACCCGTGGCCGGACGACCCGGCGGCCGAGCGGGCCGACGCGCAGGGCGGCGTGGATCTGTTCCAGCAGCCGGCGGTCGATGGGGTCGGCGGTGCGCCACAATCCTTGCAGCGCACTGGGAGTGCCCAGACCGCGATGGGCGCGCAGGAAGATCTCGTCGACGACGGTGAGCCGGCCCATCGCCGCTCAGGCCGACGATCCGTGCCGGCCCGCGCCACCGGCGAACCGTTGCGCACCCTCGAGCGCGCCGTCGGCCAGCGCGGTGAAGCCGTAGCGGAACTCGCGCGTCATCGCCTCCGATTCGTCGAGCCCCCACTGCTCCAGCGCCGACATCCGATCCGACCGCAGGCAGGTCTGCGGCAGCGCGGCCAGTTCGGTGGCGAGCCGCTCCGCGGCGGCGCGCGATTCGCCGGGGGCCACGACCTGGTTGACCAGTCCGATCTGCAGTGCCTCGGGTGCGGCGACCGCACGGCCGGTCAGGATCATGTCCATCGCCCGGCCGTGGCCGACGATGCGCGGCAGTCGCACGGTGCCACCGTCGATCAGCGGGACGCCCCAGCGCCGGCAGAACACGCCGAATGTGCTGTCCTGCTCGGCGATTCGCAGATCGCACCACAGCGCCAGTTCCAGTCCACCGGCTACGGCATAGCCGGAGACCGCGGCGATCACCGGTTTGGTCAGCGTCATGCGGGTGGGGCCCATCGGCCCGTCGCCGTCCTCGGCCGCCCGATTGGACTTCTCGGTGCCCAGCGATTTCAGATCCGCCCCGGCGCAGAAGGTGCCGCCCGCGCCCCAGAGCACCGCGACCGCCACCGTGTCGTCGGTATCGAATTCGCGGAACGCCGCCGCCAGCGCCTGCGCGGTCGGTCCGTCGACGGCATTGCGCGCCTCGGGGCGATCCAGGATCACCGTGAAGACCGGCCCGCTGCGCTCGATTCGTACGCTCACGAATTCGACCATACGGCCCGCCCCGGCCCTTGCGTCAAGAAATGAATATGTGATTCACTTCTTGCGTGGCGTACCGCAGAACCCCCGCCGTGCAGGCCCGACTGGACGCCCAGTCGCGCGCCATCGTGCACGCGGCCATGAAGGTGCTCTCGGAGCAGGGCTTCGGCGGGCTGTCGATGGCCACCGTCGCCGCGGAGGCGGGGGTCGCCACCGGAACCGTCTACAAGAGCTTCAGCGGTAAGTCCGAACTGGTCACCGCCGTGTTCCGGGACGTCGTCACCCGGGAGGTCGCCGCGGTCGCGCAGGCCGGGGCGGAGGGCGGTGTGGTCGAGCGGGTCACCGCCGCGGTGGAGACCTTCGCCGGGCGCGCGCTGAAGAATCCCAAACTCGCCTACGTCCTGCTCGCCGAACCCGTGGACGCGAGCGTCGACACCGAACGCCTGCGCTTCCGCCGGGCGTTCGCCGAAACCTTCGAGACCGCGATCGCCGACGGTGTCGGCGCCGGGCAGTTGCCGCCGCAGGACCCGCGCACCACCGCCACCGCCCTGGTCGGCGCCATCGGTGAGGTGCTGGTCGGACCGCTGGCCGAGCAGTTGCAGAGCGAATCCGTGGTGCCCGAACTCGTCGCCTTCGCCCTGCGGGCCCTCGGCGCGCACGAATAGGAGAACTCATATGGCCACCCACGAAGTGTTCAACCAGGTCCCGCCGATCACCCCGTTCGACTTCTCCCGCAACCCGGCCCTGATCGAGGGCCTGCACCGCGAGGGCGCCGGCTGGGCGGAGGCCGAGGTGCGTGAATTGGGCGCGCTGGCAGGTAGTTTCGAGGCGCAGGAGTGGGGCCGGCTGGCCAACGAGTACCCGCCGGTGCTGCACACTCACGATCGCTACGGCAATCGGGTGGACGAGGTGGAGTTCCACCCCTACTGGCACAACCTGATGGACGTCGCGGTACGGCACGGCCTGCACGGCAGCCCCTGGCTCGACGACCGGCCCGGCGCGCACGTCGCCCGCGCCGCGAAGTTCTACACGTGGGGCATCGCCGACGCCGGACACATGTGCCCCATCTCGATGACCTACGCCGCGGTTCCGGCATTGCGCCACAACCCCGAACTGGCCGCCCGCTTCGAGCCGCTACTCGGTTCGCGCACCTACGATTTCGGCCTGCGCGAACCCTCGTCGAAGGCCGGCCTGATCGCCGGGATGTCGATGACGGAGAAGCAGGGCGGCTCCGACGTCCGGGCCAATACCACCACGGCCACACCGCAATCCGACGGTACCTACCGCGTCGTCGGGCACAAGTGGTTCACCTCCGCGCCGATGTCGGACATGTTCCTGACGCTGGCCCAAGCGCCGGGCGGCCTGTCCTGCTTCCTGCTGCCGCGGGTGCTGCCCGACGGCACCCGCAACGCGCTGCGGCTGCAGCGCCTGAAGGACAAGCTGGGCAACAAGTCCAACGCGTCCTCGGAGATCGAGTACGAGAACGCGACCGGCTGGCTGGTCGGCGCCGAGGGTGCGGGTGTGAAGACCATCATCGAGATGGTGAACATGACCCGGCTCGACTGTGTGATCGGTTCGGCGACCGGCATGCGCACCGGTGTGGTCTACGCCGCGCACCACGCGCGGCATCGGGAAGCGTTCGGCGCCAAGCTGATCGACCAGGCCGCCATGCGCAATGTGCTGGCCGATCTGGTGATCGAATCGGACGCCGCGACGACGGTGATGATGCGGCTGGCCGGTGCCACCGACCGCGCCGCGACCGACCCCGCCGAGGCGGCACTGCGCCGAATCGCGTTGGCGGTCACCAAATATTGGGTCTGCAAGCGGGCCCCGGCGCACGCGGCCGAGGCGCTGGAATGCTTCGGCGGCAACGGCTACGTCGAGGAGTCGGGTATGCCGCGGCTGTACCGGGAGGCGCCGCTGATGTCGATCTGGGAGGGCTCGGGCAATGTTGCGGCGCTGGACGCCCTGCGCGCCATGGGCCGTCAGCCGGAGACGGTCGAGGCCTACTTCAACGAGGTGTCGCTGGCCCGCGGCGCCAACCACCACCTCGACGACGCGATCGACCGGATCGGCAAGGAGCTCACCGACCTCAGCGATATCGAGTTCCGCGCCCGGCGCGTGGTCGAACTGATGGCGTTGGTGCTGCAGGGCGCGCAGTTGGTGCGCCACGGTCACGCCGCGGTCGCGGATGCGTTCTGTGCCAGCCGATTCGGTGGTGACTGGGGGATCGCCTTCGGCACCCTCCCGGTGGGGGTGGATACCGAGGCGATCCTGCAGCGCGCCTTCGTCTGATCCGGTTTCGCACGATCCGGCTCAGCTCACCGGTTCGCTCGACATCTCCCACGGGGCCTGCGGCAGTACGTCGCCGGTCTCGAGGAGGGATTTGAGGTTGGCCAGCACGGCGGGCCAACCGCTCGAAATACCCTGCAGCATATCCTGATTCGGCAGATTCTCATGGGTGACGGTGAGCCGGACGATATCGCGGTGCGGTTCGACGAGGAAGGTGACCAGCGACGGCGACCGGTCGGCATCCGGCATGTCCTCGAAGGTCACCACGAGGCGGTGCGGCGGATCCGATTCGATGACCTCGCCGACGACGTCGACCGCACCCGAGCCGTCGACGCGGCGGTGTTCCCAGCTCGAACCCGGTTGCCAGTCGGAGACATTCGCATGTCCCCAGTAGCGGGCGGTGAGATCGGCGTCGGTCAGTGCCTTCCAGACCTGTTCGGCACTGGCGTGAATGTAGGTGACGTAGACGTAGGTGGGCACGGTCGTGCTCATGGCGTACTCCTCAGCCTGGTTTCTGATGGCCCGGATCGCATCCAGTCGCGGCCTGTCGAAGACGGAGATCCATCGTTGTTCGATGTCGTGGATTGGTGCCGGATTGATGTAGTGCACCCGTTCCCGCCCGCGTCGCAGCACGGTGACCAGTCCGGCTCGGACCAGGATGTCGAGATGCTGCGTCAGTGACTGGCGCGCCATCTCCACCCGCTCGCACAGTTCGCGCAGGGTCTGCCCGTTCTGCTCACGAAGCCGGTCCAGTAGCAGTCGCCGTGTCGGGTCGGCCAACGCCTTGAAGACCACGTCCATATCCGGTTCGGGTTGCACGGGAAAATTATGCAGGTATTTACCTGCATAAGTCAACAGGTCCGGGTGGTGCGCTGTGCGGTTGGGATCTCACGGGGCGGCGGCGAGGGCCAGGCCGATCAGGCCAGCGCACAGCAGATGTTGTGCAACCGAGGTCATATTCCGGACGTGACAACTGCGCGCCGGCCCGTGGCAGCGCCGTGCTCACATTCCCGGCATGAGATCAATGACGCATCCGGGCGAGGTATTTCCGTGGTGGCGGGATCAGCGGTGGCCGCGATACCACCGGATCAGCGCATCGGTCGACGAATCCGATTGCGGTGCCGGATCTTCGGTGGAGGTGAGCAGCGGCTCCAGCGCGAGCGCCTGCTGTTTGCCCAGCTCCACGCCCCACTGGTCGAAACTGTCGATGCCCCAGATGGTGCCCTCGACGAAAACCTGGTGCTCGTAGAGCGCGATCAACTGTCCGACCACCGACGGGGTGAGCTGCGGGGCCAGGATCGCGGTGGAAGGCCGGTTACCGGGCATCACGCGATGCGGCACGAGGGCCGGATCGAAATCCGGAGTGCCGCCGTCCTCGGCTTCGATCTCCGCCGCGGTGCGGCCGAAGGCCAGCACCTTCGTCTGCGCGAACAGATTGCTCATCAGGATGTCGTGCATGCTGCCGGAGCCGTCGCGCGTCGCGAGATCATCGGTGGGACGGGCGAATCCGATGAAATCGGCCGGCACCAGCCGGGTGCCCTGATGCAGCAACTGGTAGAAGGCGTGCTGTCCGTTCGTTCCGGGTTCGCCCCAGAAGATCTCGCCGGTCGAGGTCGTCACCGGACTGCCGTCCAGGCGCACCGATTTACCGTTCGACTCCATGGTCAGCTGCTGCAGATAGGCCGGGAAGCGCGCCAGATCGTTGGAGTACGGCAGCACCGCGCGCGACTGGGCGCCGAAGAAATTCGAGTACCAGACCCCGAGCAGGCCGAGCAGGACCGGCGCATTGCGCTCCGGCGGCGCGGAAACGAAATGTTCGTCGACACTGTGCATTCCGGCCAGGAATTCGGCGAAACGTTCCTTGCCGATCACCGCCATCATCGACAGCCCGATCGCGGAATCCACCGAGTAGCGGCCGCCGACCCAATCCCAGAACTCGAACATGTTCGCGGTGTCGATGCCGAAGTCGGCCACCCGCTGCGCATGGGTGGACACCGCCACGAAATGTTTGGCGACCGCGTCCTCGCCGAGCGCCGCCACCAGCCAGCGCCGCGCCGCGGTGGCATTGGTGAGCGTCTCCAGCGTCGAAAACGTCTTGGAGGCAACGACGAACAGGGTGTGTGCCGGGTCGAGGCCGTCGAGCTTCGCGATCAGATCCGCCGGGTCGATATTGGAGACGAATCGCGCCGAAATACCGGCATCCGCGTAGTGCCGCAAGGCTTGATACAGCATGGCGGGTCCCAGATCCGAGCCGCCGATGCCGATGTTCACCACCGTGGTGATGCGTTCACCGCTCGCGCCGCGCCACTGCCCCGAGCGCACCGCATCGGTGAATTCGCCCATCCGGCGCAGCACTTCGTGCACCTGCGCACCCGCGTCGGCGCCGTCGATCGTCATCGAGGCGCCGGCCGGCAGGCGCAGGGCGACATGGCCCACCGCGCGGTCCTCGGAGGTATTGATGTGCTCGCCCGCGAACATCGCGTCCCGGCGCCGCGCCACCCCCGCCGTCTCCGCCAGATCGAGCAGCAGATCCAGGGTTTCGCGGGTGATGCGGTGCTTGCTGTAGTCGATGTGCAGATCGCCGACCTCGACGGTCAGCTCGCGTCCCCGCTCCGGATCCTCGGCGAAGAACTCGCGCAGATGCCGGTCGGCCACGGCCGAATAGTGATCGTGCAGTTTCCGCCAGGCCGCCGTCGCGGTGATGTCGCTGCTCACCCCCGCGAGATTACAGACCAGTTCCGCTACGCGCAGGTAGTCGTTTCGCTACGCGCAGGTAGTCACAGCCCACCTGGCAGTTGCCCGCGCTCGCGTCCACCGCGGCCTACCCTGAGCACATGGTGTCGCAAACCGAGTTACTCGAATCCGTCCCCACTCAACTCTGGATCGGCGGGCCGGTGGATGCCACCGGTGGCGCCACCTTCGCGGTCGAGAATCCGGCGACCGGAGAGCCCCTCGTACACGTCGCCGACGCCACGCCGGAGGACGCCGTGCGCGCCCTCGACGCGGCCGTGGCCGCGCAGGACAGCTGGGCCGCCACCCCGGCCCGCGAACGCGGCGAGATCCTGCGCGCGGTCTACGAGCGGATCGTCGAGCGCACCGAGGACTTCGCCCTGCTGATGACCCTGGAAATGGGTAAGGCGCTGCCCGAGAGCCGCAACGAGGTGCGCTACGGCGCCGAATTCTTCCGCTGGTTCAGCGAGGAAGCGGTCCGGGTGCACGGCCGCTACCAGACCGCGCCCACCGGGACGGGCCGCATCGTCGTCCACAAACAGCCGGTCGGGCCGTGCCTGGCCATCACGCCCTGGAATTTCCCGCTCGCGATGGGCACCCGCAAGATCGGCCCGGCCCTGGCCGCGGGCTGCACGATGATCGTCAAGCCCGCCTCGGCCACACCGCTGACCATGCTGCTGCTGGCGAAGCTGTGCAGTGAGGCCGGGCTGCCGGACGGGGTGCTGTCGGTCATCACCTCCAGCCACTCCGGTGCGGTGACCGAACCGCTGATCAACGATCCGCGGCTGCGCAAACTCACCTTCACCGGCTCGACCGGCGTCGGCAAGAAACTGGTGGAGAAGTCCGCGAACGGCCTGCTGCGCACCTCGATGGAACTGGGCGGCAATGCCCCGTTCGTGGTCTTCGACGACGCCGACATCGATGCCGCGGTGCAGGGCGCGATGCTGGCGAAGCTGCGCAACGGAGGCGAGGCGTGCACCGCCGCCAACCGGTTCCACGTGCACAACTCGGTGCGCGCCGAGTTCACCGACAAACTGGTCGCCGCCATGCAGGAGGTGAAACTCGGCCCCGGTGACGACCCGTCGACCACCCTCGGCCCGCTGATCAACCAGGATCAGCTCGACACCGTCAGCGAACTGGTGGAGGACGCGGTCGAGCGCGGCGCCGAGGTACGCATCGGCGGGAAGGCGCCCGGCGGGACCGGGTACTACTATCCGGCGACCGTGCTGTGCGAGGTGCCCGAGCAGGCCCGGATCCTCAGCGAAGAGGTGTTCGGACCGGTCGCGCCGATCGTCGGATTCGATACCGAGGAGCAGGGCCTCGCCGCCGCCAACGACACCGAATTCGGTTTGGTCGCTTACGTTTACACCCGCGATCTGGATCGTGCGCTGCGTATCGCGGAGGGGCTGGAGAGCGGCATGGTCGGCATCAACCGCGGCGTCATCTCCGATCCGGCGGCGCCGTTCGGCGGGGTCAAGGCCTCCGGATTCGGCCGCGAGGGCGGCTTCGAGGGGATCGAGGAGTATCTGTCGACGAAGTACATCGCCCTGCCCTGACCCGGCAGTCCCCGGATACGAAACGACCGCCCCGGGGGATCGGCACCCGGGGCGGCCTGGGGTCGCGGAGTTCGTCGAGACGATCGCCGCGTGGTCTCGGTGGGTTGTGTAGCTCGGTGGCCGAGGCGGCGGTAACTCAGTGGCCGAGGCGGCGGTAACTCAGTGGCCGAGGCGGCCGCGGCCGAGGCGGAGCAGCAGCATGGCCAGCGTGTGACCTTCCTGACCCAGTTCGCTGAAGCGTTCCAGCACCTTCATCTCGCGGGAGTGCACCAGGCGCGGGCCACCGTTGGCCATGCGGGTGCGGCCGATGATGCGCGAGACCTCGGTGCGCCGCTTGATGGCTGCGAGAATCTCGGCGTCGAGGCGATCGATCTCCTTGCGGAGCTTCTCGATCTCCGCCTCACTACTCGGCAACGTCGCATCGGAACCGGTCGCTGGCTGATCAATCGGCTCAGTAGAGGTGCTCATACTTTCTTCTCCTCGTGTCAGAACTTCGATCGGCGTGCGGCCCTGCCCCGTTACCGATGTGATTCCTCCACCGTGAAACAGACCTGTTCGGCCTTGAATTGTCCCCCGTCGAGTATGCGCTCACGTGCGAAATCGGCGACCACGAATACCTTCGTACGCCTGAACAGCAGAGGTCGTGAGCGCGCTGGTCATGTGGCCAGTCTGCCACGTGGGGCAAGTGAGGCAAAGTTCTCGTCGGTGAGAATGCGCTGAGATCGCGCCGGACTACAGCATGTCGGTGGCCGCCGGTAGCGTGGATGGACGATGGAGACGACGGTGGCGGGAACAGCGGCGGGGACGGCAACGGTGGGTACGGCGGCAACGCGAGGTGCGGACAGGTCCGCGCAGGCCGATCAGCAGGCGCAGCGCCTGCTCGAGGGCCTGAACCCGCAGCAGCGGGCGGCGGTTGTGCACGCGGGTTCGCCCCTGCTGATCGTGGCCGGCGCCGGCTCCGGGAAGACCGCCGTACTCACCCGGCGCATCGCCTATCTGCTGGCCGAACGCGGCGTCACGCCCGGGCAGATCCTGGCCATCACGTTCACCAACAAGGCCGCGGCGGAGATGCGCGAGCGCGTGACGGACCTGGTGGGTCCGCGCGCCGCCGCCATGTGGGTGTCGACCTTCCACTCCTCCTGTGTGCGCATCCTGCGGATGCAGGCGAATCTGCTGCCCGGCGCGTTGAACTCCAACTTCTCCATCTACGACGCCGACGACTCGCGCCGCCTGCTGGCGATGATCATTCGCGACCAGAATCTGGATCCGAAGAAGTATTCGCCGCGACTGCTCGCGACCGCCATCTCCAATCTCAAGAACGAGCTGATCGACCCCGAAACGGCCACGGCGGACGCGGAATCGGACGAGACGGAACTGCCCGGCATCGTCGCCCGGGTCTACACCGAATATCAGCGGCGGCTGCGCGCGGCCAACGCCTTCGACTTCGACGATCTGATCGGCGAGACGGTCGCGCTCCTGCAGAGCCACCCGCAGGTCGCCGAGTACTACCGCCGTCGCTTCCGGCATGTGCTGGTCGACGAGTACCAGGACACCAACCACGCCCAGTACGTGCTGGTGCGCGAACTGGTGGGCCATCATGTGCGACCGGCGGCCGACGAGCTCGCCGACGCCGACGCGGGGGCCGAGGCGGCCGATCCGGAATTCAGCCCGGCACGCCGCGGCGATGCGGTGCCGCCCAGCGAGCTGTGTGTGGTCGGTGACGCCGACCAGTCCATCTACGCGTTCCGCGGGGCGACCATCCGCAACATCGAGGAATTCGAGCGCGATTTCCCGGACGCGGAAACGATTCTGCTGGAACAGAACTACCGCTCCACCCAGCACATCCTCTCGGCCGCCAACGCGCTCATCTCCCGCAACGAGAATCGGCGCGACAAGAAGTTGTGGACCGATTCCGGTGAGGGCGATCTGATCGTCGGCTACGTCGCCGACAACGAACACGACGAGGCGTCGTTCGTCGCGCGCGAGATCGACCGGCTGGTCGAACAGGGCGACTACAACTACGGCGATGTCGCGGTGTTCTATCGCACCAACAACAACTCGCGGGCGCTGGAAGAGATCTTCATCCGCATGGGGCTGCCCTACAAGGTGGTCGGCGGCGTCCGGTTCTACGAGCGCAAGGAGGTCCGCGATGTGGTCGCCTACCTGCGCGTGCTCGAGAATCCTGACGACGCGGTGAGCCTGCGCCGCATTCTCAACACGCCGCGCCGGGGGATCGGTGACCGCGCCGAAGCCTGTGTCGCGGTGCACGCCGAACAGCGCGATATCGGCTTCGCGGCCGCGCTGCGCGACGCCGCCGACGGCAAGGTGGCGCTGTTGATCACCCGCGCGCAGCGTGCGATCGCCGGCTTCCTCGATCTGCTCGACGAGATCCGCGCCGCCGGCGTCACCGCGGACAGCGAATTCCCCGATGTGGGCAATGTCGTCGAGGCGGTCCTGGACAAGACCGGCTACCGCGCCGAGCTGGAGGCCTCCGACGATCCGCAGGACGGCGCCCGGCTGGACAACCTCAACGAATTGGTCAGCGTGGCAAGGGAATTCAGTTCCGAGGCGCGCAACAATGTGGAGGCCGCCCGCGAGGAGGGCCTGCTGCCCGAGGCGGCCGACGGCGAGCCGGACCCCGGTTCCCTGGCGGCGTTCCTGGAACGGGTCTCGCTGGTGGCCGATACCGATCAGATCCCGGACGAGGGTTCCGGCGTGGTCACCCTGATGACCCTGCACACCGCGAAGGGCCTGGAGTTTCCGGTGGTGTTCGTGACCGGCTGGGAGGACGGCCAGTTCCCGCACATGCGCGCGCTGGGCGATCCGGCCGAACTGGCCGAGGAACGCCGCCTGGCCTACGTCGGCATCACCCGCGCCCGGAAACGGCTGTACCTGAGCCGCGCGGTGGTGCGCTCCGGCTGGGGACAGGCGGTGTCGAATCCGGAGTCCCGCTTCCTGCAGGAGATTCCGGGGCATCTGATGGATTGGCAACGGCTGGAACCGACTCCGCCGTCGGGCGGACGTGGCTTCCGCCGCCGCGGCGAGGACGACGGCCTGGAACGCGACTGGACCCGCGGTGACGGCTGGTCCCAGCAGCGCCCCGGCCTGCGCGATCGCAGTCCCGCCCGGCCCGCCGCCAAGCACAACAACTCCGGCCTGGTGCTCGCCGTGGGCGACCGTGTCAGCGACGACAAGTACGGTCTCGGCCGCGTGGTCGCCGCCGAAGGTTTCGGCGCCCTCGCCACGGTCACCATCGATTTCGGCACCGCCGGCAAGATCCGCCTGATCCCGCAGTACAGCCGGACCCTGGTAAAGCTCTGAGGCGCCGTCCCGGCGGCCTCGCGCTCAACGGCCCGCCGGGACGATGCCTTTCACCATGATCCGTTCCACCCGGTCGCCCGCATCGAGAACGGCGAGCTGTTCGGTGCGCTGACATTCCGCCTCGAACTCGAATCCGTTGCGGCGGTAGAGCGCGACGGCATGCTCGTTGTCGGCGAAGACATCGAGCCGGAGGGTGGTGTATCGGTTCTCGGCAGCCCAACGCTCGACACGACCGAGCAGCAGATCACCCACCCCCAGGCCGCGCGCGGACCGGTCGACCCATATCGAGATCACCCGGGCCGCACCATGATCGGGCTCCGGCACCCCACTCGCGATTCCCACCGGTTCGCCGTGACGAAACGCCAGCAGATCGTGCGCCCCGGGAATACTCAACCGCGCACGCCAGCGGTCTTCCCGGTCTCCGTCGCCCTGCCAGTCCGCCAGCCGCGTCCGAAACGCATCCGGCGCCCCCGCCAGCGCCGCTAGTCGAGCCCGCCGCCACAACCGCCAGTCGTCCGCGCCGACCACACGAATTTCGATCATGCCGCAAGATTGACCGCTGCGCCCATCGACCGGCAACGGCTTTCTCAGGCAGCCGCCCGGCGGCAGAGAGTGCGGGTGACACCCGGCGGAACGCGTCAGTCGCGCTCGGGGCCGAGGGAGATGCCGCGGGAGGCGAGCCAGGGGAGGGGGTCGATCTTGTCTTGGCCGTTGAGCCACACCTCGAAATGGCAGTGCGGACCGGTGGAGAAGCCGCGGTTGCCGACGGTGGCGATCTGATCGCCGGCCATCACGTGCTGGCCTTCGGAGACGGTAGCGGTGTCGACGTGACCGTAGACCGTGATGGTGCCGTCGGCGTGCCGCAGGCGGACCCACATGCCGAATCCGGAGGCCGGGCCGGCGCTGATCACTTCGCCGTCCTCGACCGCGTAGATCGGGGTGCCGATGGGGGCCGCGATGTCGACACCCAGGTGCTGCACACCCCAGCGGCTACCGAAGCCCGAGGTGAAGGTGCCGTTGGCGAATTTGGAGAACAGGGGGCGCAGTTTCGCCGATTCCTGGGCCGCGAGTCCGGCGGCGAATTCCTGACCGTGCTGCAGGATGTCCTGGAACTGACTGAGATCCGCGACGGGCGCGACATTGAGAACCTGCGGCGACTGCGGATTACCCGCCTGGGTGCTGACCGCCTGGGCCGCGATTTCGTGGACCTGACCGGCGGCGTCGTAGTCGGCGGTCGCGGTGTGGTGCTGACTGCCGGACTCCATTCCGGCCTGTCCGGCGGCGACCACCGCGCCGGCCGCGACCGCCACCACGGCGGCGCGGCCCTTGAGCGCGGCGGGCGGGGTCGGCACGCGGTGCGCACCGCTGAAGCGGCGGGGGCCTTCCGCGTCGGCGTCGGCCTCATCGGCGTCGGCGCTGTCACGCTTCCAGGAGCTGCGCAGCCGGGCCAGGTTGAACGGTTCGCTGCCGGCGGGTTCGTCGTATTCGTCGGCGGCGTCGTAATGGGCGGCGTCGTAGTCGGCGGGGCCCTCGGGGTAGTGCACACCGCGGCCGTCATCGAAACCGGGGTCGGCGGCGGCCCATTCGTCGGTTCGTGGCCACTGCGGATCGGCGGTCCAGTCACCGTCGGGCCGCGCCTGGGCTCCCCAGGGCTGCCACTGCCCGGAATCTTCCGAACCGGTTGCGCCCCAGGCGTTCTCGGTGGAATTCCCGGTGGTCGCGGTGAGGCCGACGACGGTCGCGCCCGCCGCACCGGCGCCGGCGGACATCCAGCTGTCGGCACGTCCCGGCATACTGCGCACGGGCGGAGCCGCGGGCTCCTCGGAACGGGAACCGGTGTAACCGCCGAAGGATTGGTTACCACCGAAGTACGGATGTTGGTCGAGGGATTCTCCGTCGCCGCGGTAACGGCGGGCGGACTGTGGCCGATGCCCAGGTTGTAGGCGACCGTGGCTCATCGGCGGACTCCGAGACCGGGTAACGCGGGGGATCCGGAAGACGCGGGACGCGGTGCGCCGGTAGAACGGCTCGCTACCTGCGGAGCACTGTGCTGCAACAAGCCTGCCGTCCTCCTGATCGGTGCGGTGTACGCGGCCTCATCCGGGTGGGTCTGTCGATGTGTTCTACCAGCTGCGCCTGGCGACCGAGTGACGAGTATTCCCGTTACGCCTGTGATCTGGCTGTGACATCGACCGCATCGACGGTAACGAAACGATTGCAGGTGGGCAAGCGCTCCGCTCGATAAGGGGGTAGTTGTGACATTGATCACGTCTGGAGCGCGGAATATCTCACGTTCTGCTGGGCACGCGAGTGAGAACAGACAACTACACTATGTAGTAGCCAATGTGGCAATTCGGATCATCGTCCGCCCTACCTGGCGGCGTGTCAGCAAGCTACTCGCCAGTAGCCTTGGCCAGCGGTTTTGCCCGGGCGGATGCCCGCTCGTGACCTGCGCCACTTAGGCTGTATGCGGCTGATTTCGGCGACATCGAACTGATTAGAGTCCGACTCGACCCGCTTCCGACGACGGGCCGCCAACAAAGTCGTTGTCACAACAACGCAGACGAGACGGTGAGTACATGGATCTCTTCGAATATCAGGCGAAGGAACTCTTCGTGAAGCACGGAGTGCCTTCGTCGGAGGGCCGCGTCACGGACTCGGCCGAGGACGCCCGTGCCATCGCGACCGAAATCGGCAAGCCTGTGATGATCAAGTCGCAGGTCAAGGTCGGTGGCCGCGGTAAGGCCGGTGGCGTGAAGTACGCCGCCACCCCGGACGACGCCTTCACCCACGCGAACAACATCCTGGGCCTGGACATCAAGGGCCACGTCACCAAGAAGATCCTGGTCGCCGAGGCGAAGGACATCGCGGAGGAGTACTACATCTCCTTCCTGCTCGATCGCGCCAACCGCACCTACCTGGCCATGTGCTCGGTCGAGGGCGGTATGGAGATCGAAGAGGTCGCCGCCACCAAGCCCGACCGCCTGGCCAAGGTGCCGGTCGACGCCGTCAAGGGCGTGGACCTGGCCTTCGCGCGTTCGATCGCCGAGCAGGGCCACCTGCCCGCCGACGTGCTGGACGCCGCCGCGGTGACCATTCAGAAGCTGTGGGAGGTCTTCGTCGCCGAAGACGCGACGCTGGTCGAGGTGAACCCGCTGGTCCGCACGCCGGAGAACGAGATCCTGGCGCTGGACGGCAAGGTCACCCTGGACGAGAACGCCGACTTCCGCCACCCCGACCACGCCGAGTTCGCCGATCGTGACGCCACCGATCCGCTGGAGCTCAAGGCCAAGGAGAACGACCTCAACTACGTCAAGCTCGACGGTGAGGTCGGCATCATCGGCAACGGCGCCGGCCTGGTCATGTCGACCCTGGACGTCGTCGCCTACGCGGGTGAGAAGCACAACGGCGTGAAGCCGGCCAACTTCCTCGACATCGGTGGTGGCGCCTCGGCCGAGGTGATGGCCAACGGTCTCGACGTGATCCTCAACGACGCGCAGGTCAAGAGCGTGTTCGTGAACGTGTTCGGCGGCATCACCGCGTGTGACGCGGTAGCCAACGGCATCGTCAAGGCCCTGGAGATCCTGGGGTCGGAGGCGAACAAGCCGCTGGTCGTCCGCCTCGACGGCAACAAGGTCGAGGAGGGTCGCCAGATCCTCGTCGATGCCAACCACCCGCTGGTCACCCTCGCCCAGACCATGGACGAAGGCGCCGACAAGGCCGCTGAACTGGCTGCGGCCAAGTAAAGGACGAAAAACAACATGTCTATCTTCCTGAACAAGGACTCCAAGGTCATCGTCCAGGGCATCACCGGCGGTGAGGGCACCAAGCACACCGCGCTGATGCTGAAGGCGGGCACCCAGGTCGTCGGTGGCGTCAACGCCCGCAAGGCCGGCACCACCGTCTCGCACACCGCCAAGGACGGCTCGGACGTCGAGCTGCCGGTGTTCGGCACCGTCGCCGAGGCCATCAAGGAGACCGGCGCCGACGTGTCGATCGCCTTCGTGCCGCCGAAGTTCGCCAAGGACGCCATCATCGAGGCCATCGACGCGGAGATCCCGCTGCTCGTGGTCATCACCGAGGGCATCCCGGTGCAGGACACCGCCTACGCGTGGGCCTACAACGTGGAGAAGGGCAACAAGACCCGGATCATCGGCCCCAACTGCCCCGGCATCATCACCCCGGGTGAGTCGCTGGTGGGCATCACCCCGGCCAACATCACCGGCAAGGGCCCGATCGGCCTGGTGTCGAAGTCGGGCACCCTGACCTACCAGATGATGTACGAGCTGCGTGACTTCGGCTTCTCGACCTCCATCGGCATCGGTGGCGACCCGGTCATCGGCACCACCCACATCGACGCCATCGAGGCGTTCGAGAAGGACCCGGAGACCAAGCTCATCGTCATGATCGGCGAGATCGGCGGCGACGCCGAGGAGCGGGCGGCGGCCTACATCCAGGCCAACGTCACCAAGCCGGTCGTCGGCTACGTCGCGGGCTTCACCGCCCCGGAGGGTAAGACCATGGGCCACGCCGGCGCCATCGTCTCCGGCTCCTCGGGCACCGCCGCCGCCAAGAAGGAGGCCCTCGAGGCCGCGGGCGTGAAGGTCGGCAAGACCCCGTCCGAGACCGCCGCCCTGGCGCGCGAGATCCTGGAGAAGGCTTCGATCACCGCTTGATCGTTCGCTGCCGTGCGGCAGCGGGACACAGCGCGAAGGCCGCCTTGTCGTAACGGCAAGGCGGCCTTCGTTTTTCACTCGGCAGGTGAACGACGTGCTGCCGGGCAGGGTCGGCAGCGGTTGTCCCGGGCAGGGGACAACCGTCGTTCAGGGTGCCGGGAACAGGTGGCACAGGCCCAGCGCCCGCACCACCGTGCAGAACATTTCCGAAACGTCCATCCGATACCTCCGATCGTCTTCGGTGACAACACGAACGATCCGGGTATGCGGTTCATAGTGAATTCTCGAGCTTGCCCCCAGTGGCGTCGTGGCCGTGACCGGTGCGCTCGAGTGCAGTAGCGTCAAGGGCATTCAGCCTGAAGCCGATGAAGGACTCGATAGGAGACGACCACATGTCCTACCCGACCGGGGGATCCGGGTACAACGCGCCCAATCAGACGCCCTCGCCCACACCCTCGTCCGCGCCCAGCTTCGGCCAGCAGCCGACAGGTAGTACCGGCGGCGGTTCGGGGCTTTCGGCGTTGAGCGCCAAGGGGCTGACTTTCTACCTGACCGTTGGAATCGCCGCGCTGGGCGTGATCAACTTCTTCCTGGGCTTCCTCGATTTCTCGACCTTCGACGAGGGCGCGATGAACAGCTCCAAGGAGCCCGACAAGGGCATGAGCCTGTTCCAGGAAGGCGGCACGGCGCCGCTGCTGCTCCTGCTGTTCGCGGGTCTGGTGGCCGGTATCGCGCTGCTGCCCAAGCAGGAGGCCAGGAACGCGGTGGTCGCGGCGGCCTCGGCGGCCGGCTTCCTCGGTGTCCTGTTCCAGGCGTTCGTGACGCCGACCCTGTACAAGACCGCGGGAACCGCCTGGGTCCTGGTCTTCCTGGCGCTGGTGCAGCTCGCCGCGGCCGTGGTCGCGCTGCTGTTCGAGAGCGGAATCCTCTCCGCGCCCGAGCCGAAGCCCGCGGCGGCCGCCGCCCCGGCTGCCGGCGGTGCGAGCGCCTACGGTCAGTCCTCCTACGGCCAGAGCCAGCCGGGTCAGCAGCAGTCCTACGGTCAGGCCCAGGCCGGTCAGCAGGCCGCCTACGGCCAGTACGGCCAGCAGTACGGCCAGGCACAGGGTCAGGCCCAGCAGCAGGGACAGCAGCAGGCCGCCTACGGCCAGTACGGTCAGCAGTACGGCCAGGGCCAGTACGGTCAGCAGCCCTCCGCGTACGGACAGCAGCCCTACGGCCAACAGGGTCAGCAGGCGCAGCAGGGTTACGGCGCGCAGGGTGCGCAGTCGCCCTACGGTCAGCGCCCGCAGACCGGTGGTGACGAGGCCGCGACCCAGCACTTCGGCGCCGCGGGCCAGCAGCCCGGCCAGTCCGGTCAGCAGTACGGTTCGCTGAACTTCGGTCAGCAGGGCCAGCAGGGGCAGACCGGTCAGCCCGGCCAGCCCGGCGCGCAGCCGTTCGGTGGCGAGCAGACCGGTAACCCGGCCGCCGACGCCACCAAGGCCTTCCGTCCCGAGGACGACCAGAAGTAGATCCGCTCGACGCGACGATCGGCGAGTCAGGCGCTTTTCACGGCGCGCCTGACTCGCCGATCCGTTTCCAGCTGAGACCCTGTCATGTCGGTGGTCGTGTCGTGCTTCGGCGAGTCAACCGGACGAGTCAACCAGGATCCCGCGAGGTAGTTCTATGAAGTCCGCACTGGTCCGATGGGCCGACCTTCGCGAACAGCGGGCCGGCACGAGACCGGCGCAGGCTCGCCCGAACGCGGATGCGTCCCAGCCGCGAAGCGGTCACGGCGGCAGGGGCGCCGGCGGACCCGAGGATCCGGTATTCCTGTCCCTGAGCCCCGAGCGGGCCAAGGTGCTGCTCGTCATCGCCGCTCGGGCGTCGAGTTTCACCGTCGTCGCCATCGTGGCGCTCGTACTGATCACGCTGTTGGCCGCGGGTAGCGGTATGACCGGCGCGTCCGGTGCGATCGCGGCCGGCTGGCTGGCCGTGCATCAGGTGCCGGTCGTGGTCGGCAAGACCTCGCTCGGGCTGCTGCCGCTGCTGCCGACCGCGGGAGTGTTGTGGCTGACCATGCGCGACTGTGCGCATGCCGTCTCGCCGCGCTCCTCACGCGCCGATCTGGGCTGGATCGTCGGCGCCGCGCTCGCGGGCCCGCTGCTGGTCACAGCCGTCTGCCTGGCGGTGGCCGAGGATGCCGCGACAGCGGTGCCGCTGCAGTCGCCCGATACGCTCACCGCCTTCTGCTGTGTGGGGGGTCTGCACCTGCTCGCGGCGGTCACCGGGATCGCCACCCGGCCCAATGCGCTGCGCGATCGGATCGCCTCCTCGCTGCCGGACTGGGTTTTCGCCGGGGCGCGGGCGGCGGTGCGGGCGCTGTGGCGCCTGCTGCTCGGCGGGGCGATCCTCACGCTGGTGTCGTTCGTGCTGCACTGGTCGGTGATCGGTGACACCTACGCGGCCGCGGGCAATATCGCGGGTTTCCTCGGTCTGACCGTGCTGTCGCTGGCCTATCTGCCGAATGTCGTGATCGCGGCGACCAGCGTGCTGATCGGCGCGGACGTGCACATCGGCGGTGGGGCGCTGAGCGTGTTCTCGGTCGCCGGCGCGCCGGTGCCCGCGCTGCCGGTGCTCGCGGCGGTGCCGAGCGGACCCGCGGCGGGCTGGTGGCCGGTGTTGCTGCTGGTGCCGGCGGCTGTCGGCGTGCGGGGCGGCCTGGACTGCGCGCGCGAGTCCGCCGACGAGGTGCGCAGCCCGTGGGCGACGGTGTTCTCGGCGGCGCTCGCCGCGCTCGCGCTGTTGCTGCTGGGCCTGTTCGCCGGTGGCACGGTCGGATCGTTCGGGGAGATCGGACCGGGTGTGCTGGTCACCGCGGGGCTCACCTTCGCCTGGCTGACCGTCGCCGGATACCTCGGATTGCTGTGTGGGCGAAGGTTTCTCGGAATTCCGCCCGCCGTGGTCGAGGTGGATCTCGGCGGGCCGCGCGGCCGGTACCTTCCCACCGACTACTCGCACGACGAGGACGACGAGGACGACCGGGACGAGTACCGGGATCACGGCTACGACCCCGACCCCGCCGCCGATCGCGACGACTACTACGACGACCGCGCCGAACCGGGCTACATCGACCAGCTGTACGACGACCCGCGCTACGTCGAATACGAATTCGAGGACGATGTCGCCGTCGAGGACGACTATCCACAGCCGGCCTACCGCCGCACCGTCTCCACCGAGGTCGTGGAGGTCGACGGCGAACTGCTCGACGACGACCTCGCGCCCGCGCACGCCGATCCGGACGCCGAATTCGACGCCGGAAACTCCGACATCGTCGACGCCGAAGTGGTAGAGGGTGACCTGCCGGAGAGCCCCGGCAGGGGCGGTCGTTAGGCTCTAACCCGGCGGACCTCGGGTTCGCCGCCCTCCGGCAGCCCCGACGCACAGGGAGTAGAGCGCTGACCACCCCGCCCGCCCAGCTGGTCCCTCCGACCGCGCCTGCGACCCTCGTCGTTCTCGCCTCGGGCACGGGATCACTGCTGCAATCGCTGATCGCGGCCACCGAGCGCCCGGACTATCCGGCGCGGATCGCGGCCGTGGGCGTGGACCGGATCTGCGCGGCGACCGAGCATGCGACCCGGGCCGGCATCCCGGACTTCCGGGTAGCCCCCGCCGACCATCCCGATCGGTCCGCCTGGGATATCGCGCTCACCGACGCCGTCGCGGCCTACGCGCCCGACCTGGTGGTGTCGGCCGGATTCATGCGCCTGTTCGGCCCGAAATTCCTGGAGCGATTCGAGGGCCGGATCATCAACACCCATCCCGCGCTGCTGCCGGCGTTCCCGGGCGCGCACGGGGTGCGCGACGCGCTGGCCTACGGCGTGCGGGTGACGGGTTCCACTGTGCATCTGGTCGACGCGGGTGTCGACACCGGACCGATCCTCGCGCAGGAGCCGGTCGCGGTGCTGCCCGGTGACGACGAGGCGAGCTTGCACGAGCGCATCAAAGTTGTGGAGCGTCGGCTGCTGGCGGACACCGTCGCCGCCGTCGCCACGCGAGGCATTGTCTGCGACGGACGAAAGGCAGTAATCCCAGATGAGTGAGGCCCCGGTTAGTGCACGCAGGGCGATCCGCAGGGCGTTGGTGAGCGTCTATGACAAAACCGGGCTCATCGAGCTGGCCACCGGACTGAACGACGCCGGTGTCGAGCTGGTGTCGACCGGTTCTACCGCCGCCCGCATCGCCGACGCCGGAATTCCGGTGACGAAGGTCGAAGACCTCACCGGTTTCCCGGAAACTCTCGACGGCCGGGTGAAGACGCTGCACCCCCGCGTGCACGCCGGCATCCTCGCCGACACCCGCAAGCAGGAGCACCTCGATCAGCTGGTGGAGCTGGGCGTCGAGGCATTCCAGCTGGTGGTGGTGAACCTGTATCCGTTCACGCAGACCGTCGCCGGCGGCGCCACCCCCGACGAATGCGTCGAGCAGATCGATATCGGCGGCCCGTCGATGGTGCGCGCCGCGGCGAAGAACCACCCCTCGGTCGCGGTCGTGGTCGACACCGGTGACTACGACGACGTGCTGGCCGCGGTGCGCGGTGGCGGCTTCACCCTCGCCGAGCGAACCACGCTGGCCGCCAAGGCTTTCCAGCACACCGCGAGCTACGACGTCGCGGTCGCGAGCTGGATGACCAACGTGCTGACGGCCGAGGACGCCGCGGATTCGGCTGCGGGCGGTCGGTTCCCGTCGTGGATGGGCGGTGTGTGGACCCGCGACGCGGTGCTGCGCTACGGCGAGAATCCGCATCAGGCCGCCGCGCTGTATCGCAACGACTCCGGCCCGGCCGGGCTGGCGCAGGCGAAGCAGGTGCACGGCAAGGAGATGTCGTACAACAACTACACCGATGCCGATGCCGCCTGGCGGGCCGCGTGGGACCACGCCGAACCCGCGGTGGCCATCGTGAAGCACGCCAATCCGTGCGGCATCGCGGTCGGCGCCGATATCGCCGAGGCGCACCGCAAGGCGCACGCCTGTGATCCGGTGAGCGCGTTCGGTGGCGTGATCGCGGCCAACCGCGAGGTCACCGTCGAGATGGCCGAACAGGTGGCCGAGATCTTCACCGAGGTCATCGTGGCCCCCGGCTATGCCGACGGCGCGGTGGAGGTGCTGCAGCGCAAGAAGAACGTGCGCATCCTGATCGCCGACGAACCCCGGCGCGGTGGCGTCGAACTGCGGCCGATCAGCGGTGGGGCGCTGCTGCAGCAGACCGATATCGTCGACGCGGACGGTGACGATCCCGCCCACTGGACGCTCGCCACCGGCGAGCCGGCCGATGCCGAAACCCTCGCCGATCTCGAATTCGCCTGGCGCGCCTGCCGTGCCGTGAAATCGAATGCGATTCTGCTGGCCCACGACGGCGCCTCGGTGGGTGTCGGCATGGGGCAGGTCAACCGCGTCGACGCCGTACATCTGGCGGTGCTGCGCGCCGGTGACCGCGCCAAGGGGTCGGTGGCCGCCTCCGACGCCTACTTCCCGTTCCCCGACGGTCCGCAGCAGCTGATCGCCGCGGGCGTGAAAGCCATTGTGCAGCCGGGTGGTTCGGTGCGCGACCAGCTGACCATCGACGCCTGCCGGGAGGCCGGGGTCACGATGTATCTCACCGGGGCGCGCCACTTCGCGCACTGATCGAGTAACCACGAACGTCGCCGCCCGCCGGTGCCTCCGGCGGGCGGCGACGTCGTTCTACACGTTCGGTCCGCAGGCCCGGCGAATCAGTTCGCGCTCAACACTTTCCGATCGCCGAGGGGCTTCTTCAGCGGGATCTCCAGGGTGCCGAAGACGGCGATCATGGTGCACATGCGCCCGGCCGCCTCGGGCAGCGTGCCGGCCTTCAGGGCGACGGTGACGGCGGTGTCGGTTTCGGTGGTGGACGCGTCCACGCCGTAACACTCCGGCGAGCCGATCTGGAAGTTCACCGCGATCCGGTCCGGGGCCACCCGGCTCCAGCTGTCGAACGGCAGCGGGTGCGGATTGGTGATCGCCGAGTTGGCGGTGAACATCCGGCCGGGTTGCGGCGGGTTCTGCTCGGTCGGCGTGCTGACCGCGGCCGTGGTCGTATTCGCTTGTGCCCCACCGTTGTCGGAGTTCCCGCATGCGGTGACCAGCAGCGCCGGTAGTGCGAGTAGCGCGATTGCCGCCGCTGTGATGCGGCGTCGTCCGGGGATGGAGTCCATGGACCTCACCCTATCTGCGGGGGCGCGGCGGCTGTGATGCACGTCCCAGTGAACATTCTGCGAACGTCGGCGCGTAACAGCTGCGAAATCCGCGGCGGGACAAGTAGGGTTCGCAAACGATGAGCGAATACGGTTCTGCGCCATCGAATCACCGATCTACACGACCTCTTCTCGAAAGGATCCACCGCGTGGGCGACACGTTGCAGGTAGGCGAGGAACTGGGCCTGGGTCAGGCCCTTCAGGGCGGCGCGTACACGCTGACTCTCCAAAACGATGGCAACTTGGTGCTTTCCGAGCCCGACGGCACCGTGGTGTGGGCGACCATGACGCATGAGCGTGGCGTCGAGCGCGCCGTCCTGCAGGAGGACGGCAACTTCGTGCTGTACTCCGGCAGTGGGCCCGTATGGGCCACCGACACCAACGGACAGGCCGCCGATCATCTGATCGTGCAACCGGACCGCAACCTCGTCCTGTACGGCCGGGACGGTGCCTCGCTGTGGGCGTCGGGCACCAATACCGACAACCCGATCGTGGTCGAGGAGCCGGTCGCCGCACCCGCGGCCGAGCAGGTGCCGCCGCCGCCGGCGCCGGAACCCCGCACCTACACCGTGGAGTCCGGTGACACGCTGTGGGCCATCGCGGAACGGTTCTACGGTGACGGCAACCGCTACCTGGAAATCGCCGGGGCGAGCGGCATCGAGAACCCGGATGTCATCAACGAGGGTCAGCTGCTGACCATTCCGTGACCGGAAACGGCGAACGCCCCCGGTGCCGCGGCACCGGGGGCGTTCGTTGTTCGTTCGCTACCTACTGGTGAACGGCAGCAGCGCCATCTCGCGCGCGTTCTTCACCGCGACCGCCACCTGCCGCTGCTGCTGCGGGGTGAGCCCGGTGACGCGGCGGCTGCGGATCTTGCCGCGGTCGGAGATGAACGTGCGCAGCAGGTTCACATCCTTGTAGTCGACGATTTCGACGCCGGCCGCGATCAGCGGATTCTTCTTGGGCCGCCGGGCCTGTTCGGCGCGGATGCGCTTCGACGGTGCTCGCTTGACTGCCATGTGGGCCATCCTTTCTCGGCGTGAGCTCTGGTCCTACGCTGTCGCGCGGGCGCCCCGACCGCTCCTGCCGGTTCCTTCCGACGAGATCTGCGATGGTCTACCAACTCGATTTGTGTACACCGGGCAGCTCCCCTCGGTGGGCCAGCTCGCGCACACGTACCCGGGATAGTCCGAACTTGCGGAGATGACCGCGGGGGCGGCCATCGGTGGCGTCCCGATTGCGCAATCGTACCGGACTGGCGTCACGTGGCAGTCGCTGCAGCGCGAGCTGTGCTGCCGCCCGGCGATCGTCGGCGGTGGCCGGATCGCGGATCAACTCTTTGAGCTCGGCCCGGCGTTCGGCGTAGCGGGCCACGACGGCGCGGCGTTGCTCGTCGCGTGCGATCTTGGATTTCTTCGCCATCACCGCTCCTCGCGGAAGTCGACGTGCCGGCGCAACAGCGGATCGTATTTGCGCAGCACCATGCGGTCGGGGTCGTTGCGGCGGTTCTTGCGGGTGACGTAGGTGTAGCCGGTGCCGGCCGTCGACCGCAGTTTCACGACGGGGCGAATCTCGTTGCTGCGCGCCATCAGATCTTGTCCCCGCGCGCACGGATACGAGCCACGACCGCTTCGATCCCGTCGCGGTCGATGGTCTTGATGCCCTTGGCCGAGACGCGCAGCGTGACGCGGCGGCCCTCGCTGGGCAGGAAGTAGGTCTTGCGCTGGATGTTCGGGTCCCAGCGCCGGTTGGTCCGGACGTGGGAGTGCGAGACGGACTTACCGAAGCCCGGCTTGCGACCGGTGACCTGGCAGTGGGCCGACATGGGGCTCCTTTCTGAAAATCATTTTCGACAACGGTCGCCGCAGACTGTACCGTGTGGCTGGAGCAAATGAAAATCATTATCGAAAGGGGTTCCGGTGCTGTCACATCCCGACCGCCGCACGCCCGTCGTGCTGCTGGCGGGCTTCCAGGGGCCGGTCGCGGACGGTATGGATCACCTCGCGCGACTGCTGGGCGCGGCGCCCGGCACCGTCGTCGTGCGACACGATCTGAGCTCACTGCCCGAGGGTGTGGTGCGCCGCCGGGTGCACCTCGACGGCCGGGAGACGGCGAGCGCGCACGAACTCGCGCACGGCTGTGTCTCCTGCACGCTGCGCGCCGATCTGCTGCCGCTGCTGTGCCGGTTGGCGGCACGAGATTCGGTGCACCGCATCGTGATCGCGCTCGACCCGGCCTTCGAGGCGGAAGCCGTGTGTCATGCGATCGGCAACGTGCCCGTGGTCGACCTGGTGGGTCGCGTCGACGGTCCCGCCGCCCGCGATGTGCGTATCGAAGCGGTCGTGACCGGCCTCGACGCCCGCAGCTGGCTGCCGGACGCGCTGAGCGACGAGACCATCGACGAACGGGCGGGCGGCCCCGGTGACGACGACCGGACGGTGGCGCAGCTCGCCGTCGGGCAGGTCGAATTCGCCGACGCGCTCGTGGTGTTCGGTACGGACCAGGTGGGCGACGGTGAGCGCGACGTACTGCGGGCGGTCGTGGATCGGCTGGTGCCCCGGGCTCCGTCGATCTGGGTCGGTGACGGGCGGGATATCGCCGCGGCGCGCATCGAGATGCTGCTCGACCGCATTCCCGCCGATTCCCGGCGCGGCCGCATCTTCGACGCGCACGCACCGTTGTTGCGCGGCCGGCCACCGCTGACGGAGGAGAACGGTGTGGCGTTGATCGAATTCGCCACCGATCGCCCATTCCATCCGACCCGCCTGCACGAGGCGATGGATGTGCTGTTCGACGGCGTGGTCACCGCGCGCGGACGCATCTGGCTGGCGACTCAGCCCGAGCGCGTGGTGTGGCTGGAATCCGCCGGCGGCGGAGTGCGGGTCGGCGATGCCGGAACTTGGCTGGCGGCCACGAGTCCCGCGGAACGGGATTCGGTCGACCCCGATCGGCGGGCGCTGGCGGCGCTGCGCTGGGACGAGGATTTCGGTGATCGCGACATCTCGCTGGTGATCCTCACCTGCGGCGCGAATCCGGACGACATCCGCACCGCGCTGCACTGGGCGCTGCTCGACGAGGCCGAGATGATCCTGCTGCGCAACGCGCCGGATCTGGTCGCGCACTGGGACGATCCGTTCGGCGAGTTCCACGAGGACCCCTGCGACACAACCGAATCCGACAACTCAGGCGGCCGCGGCGTCGAATCCCGGCCGAACGAAAGGTAGGGCGATGAAATCAGGGATCCATCCGGAGTACCACCCGGTGGTCTTCGAGGATGTGAGCACGGGCAAACGCTTCCTCACCCGATCGACGGCGACGAGCACCCGCACCGTCGAATGGTCCGACGGCAACAGCTATCCGCTGATCACCGTCGACGTCACCGCGGACTCCCACCCGTTCTGGACCGGGGCGCACCGCGTCCTCGACACTCAGGGCCGGGTGGAGAAATTCGAACGCAAATACGGCAGGCGCACACCGCGTCCCGGTTTGTCGCGAGGGGAGAACTGAGATGGCGGTGCCGAAGCGACGACTGTCGCGCGCCAACACCCACAGCCGGCGTTCGAACTGGAAGGCGACTCCCCCCGACCTGGTGCCGGTCAGCGTCGGGGGCGTCGTCCACAAGATCCCGCGCCGACTGGTCACCGCCGTCCGGCGTGGCCTGATCGACCCGACCCGGCTGTAGGACACGGGTTTCGGGCGCTGAAAATATGTGGCGTTTGCCTGAATCGAGCGACCAATTGGTTATCGAATAAATCGGAGTCAGCAGGGATATCGGTGTCATCGCGCTAGCGAGGCGGTAGCTGTGATGTGAATTGCCAACTGCTGGTTGGTTTTTGGCGCCGGAAAAAGTCCAGCGGAAACGCTGTTTTCCTGAGGCGGCCCCGGTACCCTCGTGGCTGAGGGCGGGTTCTCCTGGCAACAGGAGAACCCGCTCATCGCCACTTTCAGGGCCGTTCACTCATATCGCGCGGAGGTGACGGCGCTTCCAGCGCTCGCTGTCCGGGCTGCGGCGCATCATCCGGCTTCGGCCGCAACGCCTCGAGCAATGACTCCCAGCGTGCGATCTGCTCGCCGATCACCGCCGCCGGGTTCTCCAGCAGGGCGGCCACCAGCGACAGCGGCCACGGCAGTTCGGTCGCCGGCGGCGCCTGCCGACTCAGTTCCAGCACGGTCGTCTCCAGATCGGCGATCTCGGTGCGCAGCTCGGCGATCTGCCGCAGGGCGGCGCCCAGCGCCTCGACGACCGTCCGTTCCGATATGGCGCCGCCGTCCGTGCCGTCGTCGTCGCCCAGCTGGGGCCAGCCCGCCAAATCCGGACCGCGCAGCTGCACCTGTACATCGCGCAATATCGCTTCCTGCTCCGGAGTCACATCCGGTACCTTCCTCATCGCTCCCGCCGCGGGCCGAAATGCCTGCTCCACACTGTAATTCGCGGAGCTCCTCCGGTGTGCGCCGAGATCGGCGCGGTGACGCCCGGCGAAGCGGTTTCCGTACAGCTGCCGGTCGGCCGGCGGGTGCCGCATATCGGGGGCCCGAGACGTCGGTGCGCGGGCGGCTGAGCGTTTGCCGACCCGCGCTCATCGACCGGAAAATGTCCGAATTTTCAGTTTATTAACATTCCTGGCATCTTCTTGGCGGCTTATTAACGGCCTTTGTTACGTGTTCGTAATGGGTGCACGACAGCCTGTCTAAGGGTTTCGATTTCGAGCTCAGGCGCCAGGGTATCGGCGCCGCAAACTGCTGAAGAAAGTGTATGAGGGAATGAAGCTCAGGAAGTTCGCCGCAACATCGGCTCTGGTCATCGCTGCTCTTGGGATCTCCACCGGCACCGCATTCGCAGCTCCGGCTCCGGCCGCCAACCCCGATATTCATTACACGGCAAACGTTGTCGACAAATCCGTCGTGGTGAAGACCGACGCGGGGTCGCTGACGACCGAAGGCAACGAGTTCCAGGTCCGCGACAACCAGGGCACGGTGGTAGCCGGATTTCCGCTGAGCTATCAGCACGACGGTCTGGAGTTCCCGATCGCCGCGCAGATCGACGGTAACCAGGCCACCCTGGTGCCGAGCACCGACCGCGCCGCCGCCCACCCGGCGCCGATGCTGCACGATGTGGCCAGCCGTTCGGATCTCGACGCGGCCAACCAGAGTGCGATCAACGAGCTCGGTATCGCCACCAGCATCGGCACCCTCGTCGGCACCGCGATCGGCCTGGCCGGCGGTTGTGCGCTCGGTGCCGTCCTCGGCACCCCGTTCCTGGTCGTCCCGGGCTGGATCGGCGGCTGCCTGACCGGTGCCGCCCTGGGCGCCCCGCTGGGTGCCGCGGCCGGTCTGGTCGGCGTCGGCGGCATCTCCGGCGTGCTCGTCGCGATCGAGTACTTCAACCGGATCAACGCGCCCGCCGAAGGGTAATCACCAGTAGCGCAACGCGATCGGGGCGGGCCGTACGGCCCGCCCCGATTCTCGTCTGTGCGCGGCCCGGCCGCCGCGACTTCGTTCAGCTCACCGGCTGCGGTGCCCGAACCGCCGGTCGCGCCTTGCCGGCCGGCGAAGCGGTCTGTCCGGCAGGGGAATTCGCCGCCTGTGCCAACTGCCGCGAGCGGGTGGTTCCGGTGCGGTCGGGGGCGACCAGCACCGCGGTGATCGGGACCGCCAACGACAGCGTCCCCATCACGAACACCGGCACGAAGAGGGTGAACAGATCGTCGCCGTCGGGCTGGCCGACCGCGGTGTCGAGATGTACGTGCACCCCGGCCTGGCCGAGGTAGTGGATCGCCGTGACCGCCAGCGCATACAGTGCGGCCGCCCCGGCCAACGGCAGCATCGCGTGGAAACGGGTGGTGGCCCACAGCAGACCGATCGAGGCCGCGACGGCCAGCGCCCCCGCGCTCAGCGACATCCAGATGTTCACGTCGACCGATCCCTGCACTCGGATCGCGCCCATCGCGAGCAGGTGCATGATCCCGATGCCGAGGCCCATCACCACGCCGCCGCCGATCACCCGCACCAGCGTGCTCACCTTGCCCGTGATCACCAGACCCGCCAGGACCCCCGCCACCGCGACGCCCGTCGCCACGACCATCCGGGCGATGTCGTAGCGGATCTCACCGGACGACACCCCGACGCCGAGCATGGTGACGTACACCGCCAGCCAGGTGCCGACGCCGCCGATGGACACTGCCGCCGCGGTGAGCCACACCATCCGGAACCGCGCGGTGACCGAGAGCGTCGACTGGCGAACACAGGCCAGTCCGACGACCGCGCCGGCCGCGGAAACCCCGAGTGCCAGGCCCAGCACCCAGTACCCCATGGTGAAGTAGTTCATCGCTTCCCCTCAGCTCGCACCGCTCAGCTCTGTCCCACCGTCGCGTGGGTGGCGGTCAACCGCGCAATCGCGTATTCGGTGACCGCGGCGAGCGCCCGCCGAACCTCCCCGGCGTCCCGGGCGTCGATATCGACCACCGGCACGCCCTCGCGGATCGACAGCGCCTCCCGCAGTTCGGCGACCGGGAAACGCGGTGCGCTCGGAAACCTGTTGACCGCCACCAGGAATGGCAGCCCGCGCGCCTCGAAGAAGTCGACCGCGGCGAAGCTGTCCTCGATCCGGCGTGTGTCGACCAGCACGACGGCGCCGATCGCACCGCGGATCAGGTCGTCCCACATGAACCAGAACCGGCGCTGCCCGGGCGTGCCGAACAGATACAGCGTCAGGTTGCCGGGCAGGATGATGCGGCCGAAATCCATGGCCACCGTGGTGGTTTCCTTGCCCGGGGTGGCGGACAGGTCGTCGATGCCGTCGGATACGCCGGTCACCATGGCCTCGGTGCGCAGCGGCACGATCTCCGAGACCGCACCGACGAAGGTGGTCTTCCCGGCGCCGAACCCGCCCGCGACCACGATCTTGGTCGAGGCGGTGCGGCTGTCGAGCTCCGGGTGGGGCGGCATCGGAGCCGTCGAGTTCTGAAAGTGCATGGGGGGATTCTGGTATGGAAGCGGCGGTTGCGGGTGCGAGCCCGGGGAATTGGGTCCGAGCGGTCCGATCTGCGCGGAATCGGTCTGCGGCGCGGGCGGATACCGCTCGGCCGTCGAGGGCGCTCCGGTGTGCAGGGGCGGTGCCGCGGTGTCAAAGGGCACGGAGTCCACGCAGGGTCCTCTCCATCAGGGATCGCCGCTCGTCGAATGTGGCGTCCTCGCTGAGCGTGGTGTGCACCCGCAGTGTGCCGGCCACCACCAGGTCGCCGATCACCACCCGGATCATGCCCAGGGGACGTTGCAGATGGGCGGCGATTTCGGCGACCGAGAGCCGCCCCGCGCCCAGGCGCAGAATATCTGTTCGAATATCGCCTGCGGGCCAATCGAATTGATTGGCGTAGGGCAGTGTCTCCACGACCGCCTCGAGAGGCAGTTCGACCGCGGGTTCGGTGCGCCCAGCGGTCAGCGCATAAGGACGGACGCGAGTGGTTGGCCGGCCGGACCCGGCCCCGAACGAACTGGACATCGCAATCGTCAGACCGCCGAACGGGCCGTGGCTTGCACGACCGATCCGACTCGATCGACGAGCAGGGCCATCTCGTAACCGATGCGGCCGATGTCGTGCTGCTTGTTGGCCAGTACCGCCAGATGCGAGCCGTTGCCGACGCTCATCACCAGCAGGTAGCCGCGCTGCATGTCGACGATCGACTGCATCACCTTGCCGCCGTTGAACAATTGCGCCGCCCCCGCCGACAGACTCGCCAGACCGGCGGTCACCGCGGAGAGCTGTTCGGCCCGATCGGACGGGAGGTGCGGGCTGGTCGCCTGGAGCAGGCCGTCGGCCGAGACGAGCACCGCGTGCGAGACTCCAGGCACCTCTCTGGTGAAGCGGGTGACGAGCCAGTTCAAATTCTCGTCCGTACTGTTCTGCGCAGTGTCGGTCATGCAAAGCCTCCGTCGTTCTGCTGAGCGTTGTTCCGCCCGGCCTGGTCGTACCCGGCCGCATCGGCAGGGTCGTACTGGGCCGTGTTGTCTCGGACGCTGACGCGTCCGCTACGGACGCCGCTCAAATGCCTGGACAAGTTGTTGCGGATTTCCTCCGGATCCCGGGCCTCGACGGCATCGTCCTGCGTCACTCCGCCGGGCACCAGCTGCGCACCGGGACGGCGGATGGGCAGGCCACCCGTGGTACGGGTGGTCGCGGTCGGGGTGCTGGCGTCCGCGGCCGCCGCCCAGCCCTCGTCGGCGGGAGACGACCAGGCGCCGGTCGGCGCGTTCGAGGACGGTTCGACCAGCCATTCGGACACCATGCGCTGATAGATCGGCGTGGGGGATTCCGGTTTGGCCGGCGCCTGAGCATCCTGCTGAGGAGCATCGTGCTGATAGGCATCGGGCCGGGGCGGCGCGAGAGTCGCGCCGTGGCGGGACAGCGGCGCCGGTTCGCGGTCCGGAGTGCGCTGTGCCGGGGCCATGATCGCCGTTTCGGCCCAGATATCGATGGGCTGCGGCTGGGGCTGCGGCTGGGGCTGCGGCCGCGGGTCGGCCGGGGCGGGACGCCGGGGCGGCACGATCTGTTCCAGATCGCGGTCGGTCACCGGGTTCCACGGATCGGAGGGCGGGGTGAAATTCTCGCCGCGACTCGCGTTTTCGGCCTCCTCGGCCTCGGCGCGTTCGTCGCGGTGATTCTCTTCGGCGCGTTCGTCGTGGAAGGCGTTCTCGCGTCCGGTGTCGGCACCGCGCAGCACGCCGTCGTCGAGCGGTTCCGGCGCGCGGTTGTCGCTCTCGGCGACGTCCGGCAGCGGGGTGAGCCGGGTGACCGGGGCCGCGGATTCGGAATCCGACTGGCCGGCCGGGCGGCGCTGCGGCAGTCCGGCGCTGGTGAATCGGGCCGGCTCCGAAGTCTCCCCGAACCGCTCCGGCGGATTGGGCACCGCGGTGAGTGTGCGGCCGGGAGCGGGGAATTCGGTGACCGGGGAGGGGAAGTCCGCGGCCGGTGTGGTGAACGTCGAGATGGCCGGCGGGACGACGGCCTCGGTGGGCGAGACCAGCGCACCCGGTAGATGCACACTGGCCGTGATGCCCGGCTGCTGTGCCATGGTGGAGGTGCGGCGCAGGCTGACCGTGATGGTGTGTCGTGCCGCCAGGCGGCCGACCACGAAAAGACCCATGCGGCGAGCGGTTTCGATGGTGACCTCACCACCGGAGGCCAGCCGCTCGTTGATCGCGCGCATATCGTCGGCGGACATGCCGAGTCCGCGGTCGGTGATCTCGATCAGATATCCGCCGTCCACCGCGCGCGACACCGAGACCGCCACCGGCGTATTCGGCGGCGAGTAGCGCAACGAGTTGTCGATCAGCTCGGCCAGCAGGTGTTCGATGTCGACGGCGGGCTCACCGGCGACGATACCGTCGGGCACCGAACCGATTTCGACGCGCTGATAATCCTCGACCTGGGAGACCGCACTCCACAGCATGTCCGACAGCGGCACCGGCGGCAGATGTCCGCGGCGCAGCGCGGTGCCGGCGAGCACCAGCAGGTTGTCGCCGTTGCGGCGCATGCGGGTGGCGAGGTGGTCGAGGCGGAACAGGCTCTGCAGCCGATTGGAGTCGTCCTCGTCGCGTTCCAGATCCTCGATCAGCGACAGCTGCTGTTCGACCAGTGATTGGCTGCGCCGCGAGAGCGTCTCGAACATATTGCTGATCTGCAGGCGCAGGCGGGCCTGTTCGGCGGCGAGGAACAACGCCTGGCGGTGCATGTCGTCGACCGCTCGGGCCAGCTGGCCGATCTCCTCGGTGGTCTGCACGTCGACCGGGACGATCTCCGGGGTCGCGCCGCCGCCGCGCACGACCGCGAGTTCGGCGGGCAGGTCGGTATGCGCGACCTGCAGCGAATCGCGGCGCAGGCGGCGAATCGGGACGACCAGCGAGCGGGCGACCGCCAGCGCGAGGGCCAGACCGGCCAGCAGGGTCACGACCACCAGCGCCACATCGCGCAGGACCGTGCCGCGCGCGTCGACGGAGCGGTCCGACAGTCCGGAGTCGATCAGGTCGACCAGATGGTTGGTGGCCTCGTTGTAGGTGTCGGTGCTGGTCTGCAGCGACTGCACGACGCCGGGCACGTTGATCGGCTCGACCGCGTTCTGACTCATCGCCGCGATACGCGTCTGCAGCGCGCCCAGCAGCACATCCGGCTTCAGCGCCGATTCCGGCTGCACGACCGCGTACTGGTTGATCATGGTCAGCTCGGCGCCGGTGGCCGTCAGGACCTGGGCCAGCACCGCCGGGTTGTTGCCGATCTCGCCGCTCTCCAGTGCCAGCTGCTGCTGGGTGAACATCTGGCGGGCGATCGCGATGACACCCATCTGCACGTAATAGCGCTCGAGGGTGGTTTCCTTCGGCGTCGCCAGCGACGAGACGGCGTTGCTGACGTGGCCGTTCACCTCGCTCGCCTGTTTGACCACCTCTTGCGGCGCACCGCCGTGCAGGCTGTTGCGTAGGGTGCGCCCGGCCGCCAGCGCCTCGGTGAGTTCGGTGGCTACCCGCTTGTCGGCCGCCGAATTCTGCAGCGCCGTCTGCAGATCCGCCGCGGCCTGGTCGAACCGGGCCGCGGCCTGGTCCAGCGCCGACTGCGGAACGTGGTCGCCGTTGCCGAGGGTGACGGCGAGATTGTTGGCCGCCGAACCGAAGTCGAGGGTCGGCCGAATGATCCGCGCCTGCTCACTGGCCGTGTTCAGCTGTGAGATGGTGCCGAGTTCGTCCTTGATTCGAAGAACGGCGAATGCCGATGCCAGCACGACCGGCAGCAGTAGCACGATGCCGACCTTGCTGGTCACGGACAGGTTGGACAGACTCCTCTGCCATGGCCGCGGTGCAGTGCCCATCCCGCTTCCGTCGCCTCCGCTCGCGCACGTGCCCCGGGTTCCGGCCGCCGCCCGCGTCTGGCCGTTCGGGTCCAACGGGTTGAGAACCAACTAGAGGTTTACTTTTACCGCAGGCAACATACCGCGAGAACACGTTCGCGGCAATTTGGAGGGGTCCAGCGACAACGGTCTAAATCGGCTCGGCGCAACAACTTTCGTGTGCGACACATACTTCTCGGAACTATTTTCGATGATTCCGCAGGTCACCTGTTGTGGATGTGCGGCGTGTCGAATGGTCGGTTCTCAGTCGGCTCTCAGTCGATCCGGTCAAACTGGAGGCCATGCGCATTCTGGTAGTCGACGATGATCGCGCGGTGCGCGAGTCGCTGCGCCGGTCGCTCACCTTCAATGGATATTCCGTCGAGCTGGCGGTCGACGGCGTCGACGCCTTGGAGAAGGTCAGCGCGTCCCGGCCCGATGCATTGGTGCTCGATGTGATGATGCCGAGGCTGGACGGTCTGGAGGTATGCCGCCGCCTGCGCAGCACCGGTGATGATCTGCCGATTCTCGTACTCACCGCCCGGGATTCGGTGTCGGAGCGAGTGGCCGGGCTCGACGCCGGCGCCGACGACTATCTGCCCAAACCGTTCGCGCTCGAGGAATTGCTGGCGCGTTTGCGCGCGCTGTTGCGCCGCACCACCGCCGACCCGGCCGCCGATTCCTCGGAGACGATGCGTTTCGCGGATCTGTCCCTGGATCCGGTGACGCGCGAGGTATCGCGCGGCGAGCGCGCCATCAGCCTGACCCGCACCGAATTCTCGCTGCTGGAAATGCTGATGGCCAATCCGCGCCGGGTGTTGACGCGCAGCCGCATTCTGGAAGAGGTCTGGGGCTACGACTTTCCGACCTCCGGTAATGCGCTCGAGGTCTATATCGGCTATCTGCGCCGCAAAACCGAGGCCGAGGGGGAGCCACGATTGATCCACACCGTGCGCGGGGTGGGTTACGTGCTGCGCGAGACTCCTCCGTAGGCCGGGTCGTCGTGGCGAGAGCTCATCCGGGGCACGGTGGCCGTCCCGATCGCGTGGCCCGGCTGGGGCCGCGTCCCGATCCGCACGAAATGCGCCCGCCGATGCCGCTGACCCGATCGGTGTCGCTGCGCTGGCGGGTGACGCTGCTGGCCGCCTCGGTGGTGGCCATCGCCGTCGCGGTGACCTCGATCGCCGCCTACGCGCTGGTCGCCCGCGCCCTGTACGCCGATGTGGACAGTCAGTTGCGCAGCCGCTCGGAGGTGATGGTCAAGAACAACATCGACCTGCAGGGATTTCAGGCGATCATCATGTTCAGCAGCCTGTACTCCAACGATATCGGCATCGCTCTGATCTATCCCGACGTCGATGTGCCCTATGCCCCGCCGCAGCCGATGGATCCGCCGATCGGCCCGGCCGAGATGGCGGTGGCGCACGGTAAGGCGGATGTCTCGCTGCGGACGGCGAACAATCAGCGCGTGCTCGCCCGGCGCACGAAATCCGGTGCCACGCTGGTTATCTCGCGGTCGCTGGAACCCACCCGTGAAGTGCTCGACCGGCTCGCGTGGCTGCTGTTCACGATCGGCGGCTGCGGCGTGCTGGTCGCCGGAGCCGCCGGTGCCACGGTCGGGCGAACGGGGCTGCGGCCCATCGCGCGATTGACCGCGGCCACCGAACGCGTCGCGCGCACCGACGATCTGGCGCCGATACCGGTCACCGGTGACGACGAACTGGCGCGGCTCACCGAGAGTTTCAATCTGATGTTGCGGGCGCTGGCCGAATCTCGCGATCGGCAGCGGCGACTGGTGGCCGACGCCGGACACGAACTGCGCACCCCGCTGACCTCGCTGCGCACCAATATGGAACTGCTCATCGCCTCCTCGCGACCGGACGCGCCGCCGATTCCCGAGGAGGACATGGCCGGGCTGCGCGCGGATGTGATCGCCCAGATCGAGGAGCTGTCCACGCTGGTGGGAGACCTCGTGGACCTGGCCCGTGAGGACGCGCCCGAAACCGTCTACGAGCGGGTCGATCTCGGCGAGGTCGCCGAGCGCGCACTGGAACGGGTGCGGCGGCGGCGCGTGGACGTCCAATTCTCGGCGCAGCTGCGGCCGTGGTTCGTCTACGGCCACGACGCCGGACTGGAGCGGGCCATCCTGAACGTGCTCGACAATGCCGCGAAGTGGAGTCCGCCGGAGGCGCAGGTCATCCTGACCATGCGCGAAACCGGGCCCGGGCTCATGGAAATCGCCATCGACGATGCCGGGCCGGGTATTCCGCCGGAGGAACGGGAACTGGTCTTCGAACGCTTCTACCGCACCACGGCGTCGCGATCGATGCCGGGATCCGGGCTGGGTCTGGCGATCGTGAAACAGGTGGTGTCCAAACACGGCGGCACGATCACCGTGGACACCTCCGAGCGCGGCGGCACGCTGGTGCGCATCGTCCTTCCCGGCGAACCGCCGGTCGCCGGAGAGCGCCGGGCGTGATCACCGGCGATCCGGAATCGCCGGGCGCGCGCCGGGGCGCCCCATAAACTGTGACCCGTGCGGCGTCCCGCTCCCGCGGAAACCCGGATACGGCACGGAGTCACGGAGAACTGAAAGCACGGTCTCAGTCCGCTCTCAGTCGCTGTCACCAGGCTGGGCGACAGACTCGAGGAGAAACGAGAAATATGACCGAGGATTCGAGGGACAGGCGCGGCGAGCCGACCGGTTCGACTCCCCAGTCGGGCGGGGCCGAGCCGACTCCGCCGTCGACAGGTTCCGGAACCGCTTCGCAGTCGGGGGCTGGTGAGACCGCTTCGCAGTCGGGGGCCGGTGAGACCGCTTCGCAGTCGGGGGCCGGTGAGACCGCTTCGCGCGGGTGGGGGCAACCGTCGCAGTGGGCAGGGCCGTCGTCGCAGGCCGGTGGGGCCGACACGGGTGCGCAGTCGCCGGGATCGGGACCGGCCGGTTCGAGTGGGGGCCCGCAGGGGCAGCCCGGCGAGCAAGCATCCGGCGAGCATCGGACCGAGCAGTTCACGAATCCCGGACAGGGCGGGCCCGACCGACCGGGGCAAGGGTACGGACCGGGACAACATCCGGGGTTCGCCGCCGATCCCGCGGCCGGTCACACCGCGCCGATGCCGCCGTACAACCCGTACGCCGCGGGACACGCCTCGGGCCAGGGCTATCAGCAGCCGGGCTCGTACCCCTCCGGCACGCCCTACGCCACCGGCCAGCACCGCGCCGGTGAACCGTATCCCGCCGGTCCGGGCGCCGATTCCACCGGTGCCTACGCCGGGACTCCGCGCCGCCGCGGCCGCGCGGGGTTGCTGGCCGGCGCCGTCGTCCTGGCGCTCGTCGCGGGTGGTATCGGCGGTGCGGTCGGCACCCTCGCCACGCGCTCGGACGACAACAACGCTCCGGTCAACAATGCCCTGAACGCGCCCGCGCCGGTCGATCCCGCCTCGGCGAGCGCACCGCCCGGATCCGTGCCCGCGGTCGCGCAGAAGGTCCTGCCCAGCGTCGTGATGATCCGCGTCGCGGGCGCCAAGGCGGAGGGTGAGGGATCGGGTGTGGTGCTGTCCTCGGACGGGCTGATCCTGACCAACAATCACGTCGCCAGCGGTGCCGGCCCCAACGCCAAGATGGAGGTCGCGTTCCAGGACGGCACGACCGCCAACGCCTCGGTCGTCGGCGTCGACCCGGTCTCGGATCTGGCCGTCATCAAGGCGGCCGGTAAGACCAACCTGACGCCGATCGAACTCGGCACCTCGCGCAACCTGATGGTGGGCCAGCCCGTGGTGGCGGTCGGCTCGCCGCTGGGCCTGGCCGGAACCGTCACCACCGGCATCGTGTCGGCGCTCAGCCGCCCCGTGTCGACCAGTGGCGAGGCGGGCTCGCAGGGCACGGTCATCTCCGCGATCCAGACCGATGCCGCGATCAACCCCGGCAATTCCGGTGGCGCGCTGGTCGATACGAACGGCAAGCTGATCGGCATCAACACCGCGATCGCCACCCTCGGCGCCTCGGAGATGCCCGGTTCACAGAGCGGTTCGATCGGCCTGGGCTTCGCGATTCCGGTCGATCAGGCCCGTCGCGTCGCCGATGAGCTGACCAAGTCCGGCCACGCCACCTATGCTCAGATCGGGATCTCGGTGCGCGCGCAGGACGACGTCAACGGCGCCCGGGTCCTGGACGTGACACCGGACGGTCCGGCCGCCAAGGCGGGCATTCCGTCGGGTGCGATCGTCACCCGGGTCGACGATCAGGTCATCGACTCGGGCAATTCGCTGATCGCCGCCGTGCGGTCGCACCAACCGGGTGACAAGGTGAAGGTCACCTACACCGATCCACAGGGACAGAATCCGAAAACCGTCGAGGTGACCCTCGGCGCCGCACCGGCGGAGGGTGGCCGATGATCCGTGAACCGCGTCCTTTGACAGTGCTCCCGACACCCGACGCCGACGAGCCCGGGGGACCGGAGTGGTTGTCGCCCACGGACGCTACGGTGAGCAACATGGAAATCGATGCTCCCGTTGCGGGCCGGGCACTTGTTGTGGTCGTGGACGATCGAACCGCGCATGGCGGGGTGGACTCGCTGGGGCCACTGGTGACCGAACTGCTCACCGAATTCGGCTTCCTCGTCGACGCCACGGTGTCGGTGGCCGGCGACGAGATCGAGATTCGCAACGCCCTCAACACCGCCGTGATCGGCGGGGTCGACCTGGTGATCTCCGTGGGCGGCACCGGTATGTCGCCGCGCGATGTCACCCCGGAGGCGACCCTCGAGGTGCTCGATCGCGAATTGCCCGGCATCAGCGAGGCGCTGCGTGCCTCCGGACTCGCGGCCGGTTCGCTCGACGCCGGTCTGTCGCGTGGTCTGGCCGGGGTCTCGGGCAGCACCCTGGTGGTCAATCTGCCCGGCACCCGCGATGCCGTGCGCGACGGTATGGCGACGCTCGGCCCGCTGGTGAGCCGGGTCGTCGACGAACTGTCCGGCTTGGCGGAATAATCACGGTATGACCGACCGGCCGGCAAGGGCGCAACCCCCGGGCGATTCGCACTCCGCGGATCGCCCGGCGAAGGGCCGCGCCCGGTCGGCCGCGGAGGCCGCGCGCCTGGCGCGGGTCTTCGGCGAGACGCTGCCGCGCACCAGCAGCGACGAGCGCGCCCCAGACGGTGAGCTCCCCAGCTCCTCGGACGATTGGCTGCGCGCGCAGGTGCCCCCTCATCACGGATAACCCGCGACGTTGATGCCGATATCTGCGGTTATCGGCTGTGTCCCAGATCATGAGGCATTTCACCGTCCGATGTTGGCGGCGGTGAGGCGTGCCGTTTATTGTCCCGTTCGGGCTGCTTCACCTGCGGTTCTCGAGGGCTCCGGATAGGCGCGCGTCGCGCCCCCCCGGTGGAGTTCGAGGCCGCCCGCAAGAACCTGATGAGGGGACATATGAATACGAACCGTGCGAACGGCCGGCAGTGGGGTGCGCGCGTCGCCGGCCTCGGCGCCGCCGCGGCCGTGGCGCTCGGCCTGTTCTCCACCGGCGCCGCCGACGCCGACACCTTCGTCGCGCTGCCCGGCGGCGATCTGTCCAAGACGCTGTCCGACGGCACCGTGGTGCACGTCTGGCTGGACGGCGAATCCGCGAATATCGATCCGTCGCTCGGCGCGACGCCGGTGCACCGCAATGCGCGGGTCTCCGGCAACGCCCATGTCGAACTGTCCGGCGACACCACCGTCGTGGGCGGCAGCATCTACCCCGGATACACCGTGGGCTGCCAGGTCGACATCTCCGGCGGCGGCGTCGACGGCGGTCCCGGCGCGAGCATGGACTGGAGCGACGGCGAGAACGCCAAGCCGGATGCCGGCGGAAATATCGGCGGCAACCTGACTCTCGGTCCGGGCCAGGCGAAGTCGTTCTACGTCCTCGACACCGAGGAGAAGGACGACTTCGGACAGGACGTGCACAAGACCCGCAACAAGTTCCAGGGTGCCGACGGTTCGGTGGGCTGGTCCGACGAGACCATCGGCCTGACCGGATGTGCCGGTTACGCGCAGGCGCGCGCATTCGTCAGCGTCGAGGTCGAGACCGACAACGTCATCGCCTGGGTGACGCTGTGGGGCAAGGCGTTCAGCCTGGGCTGAGCTGTCCGGATATGCGGCAGGGCCGGCGCCGTCACCGGCTCCGCTGCGTATCTCCCTGTCGGCGTAGGGAATCGACGTCGGCGAACTCGTGCCGGCCGCCGGCGCTCTTGCTGCCCTCCGAGAGCAGATCACGGATCTCGGTGAGCAGTGCGACCTCGGTCATCACGGCTTCCTTCTCGGTGCCGTAGCGCTTCATCAGCCGGCCCGCCGGTAGCACCAGAATGAAGTACAGGATCGCCGCGATGAGGATGAAGTTGACCACGGCGGTGACGATGGGGCCGAGTGCGATGAATGTGGACGGTTTACTGGAATCCAGATAGAAGCCCCAGCCGTGTTCGTTCGCGCCACCGAACACATCCAAGAGGGGATTGACGATTCCGGTCACGATGGCGGTAACGACCGCGGTGAACGCGGTACCGATGACGACCGCGACCGCCAGATCGATCACGTTCCCGCGGAGCAGGAAATCCCTGAAACCTTTCAGCATTGCGGCTCCTGTCTCATCCGGCGTGCCCGGGCCTCGCCGTTCGGTCTGGTCGTGGCATCCGATGCGATTGCTTTCCGCTATCGAATGAGGTACTCGGGATGCTAACGGACAGTTGTGGCAAATGCTTGGCGAACACAGCGAACGTCAGTGAAACACCACGGTCAGGGCGGTGTGCAACGAGGCGGCCGCGACGGTGGTCGCATGCCCCGGATCGAGGGCCAGCAGCACGATTCGTTCGGGGGACGCGCGGGTCCGGGAACCGGTGTCGGCCGCACCGGAAATGAGGACGACCGCGGCATCGGTGGCGAGGGTATGTGCGGACGGTGAACGCTCCCGTGGCGCAATCGCCTCCGGATCGCCGTGCGCGCCGGTGTCCTCCGCGGCGACCACGTCCACGCGGTCGCCGGGGCGCAGAATGTCGGCAATCGCGTTGTCCGCCAGACGCATCGGCACGATTCGGGCATTCGGCGTGCCGGCCGCCGCGGCTGCCAGGCGTGGGCCGACGATCCGGAGGTCGGTGAGTATCTCCCCGGCGTGCACAGCCCCGGTCGAGGTCGCGCCGAGCACTGTCGCGGGATCGGTGACGGCGCCTTCCGGTACCGCGTCCGGTGGCAGGTCCGCGTACCGCAGATCCGCGGGAACCAGCACCTGTCCGGGTTGGACGTCCCGTGCCGCGACCACCACCGGTGTGCGGTGCCCCGCTGGATCGCCGCGCAGGGCGACGACGGCTGCCGTGGCGGCCAGTCCGACGGCGGCCAGCCGGCGGATCAGGGTCAGGTCCAGCCAGGGTGGCCGTATCCGGGACAGGAATTCGGTGCCACGAGCATGGCCGAGATCGGTATCGCCGGCGCGTAGCCGATCGAATCGCAAGGTCCGCATACCGGCCACCGTAGGGTCCACGGCAGGACTGTCATCCAGGAAAAGAGCAGGTCAGAACTTTTCTGTGGATAACGGAAAGGCTGTGGACAACTGAGGACGGCACGGCCGGAGGGGCGTGACCGGCCGGGCGGTGCGTGGCCGCCCGGTGCGGCGATGGGTCAGGCGACGGCGGTGCTGGTCGACGAGGAGGTCGACGACGAACCCGAGCTGCTCGACGAGCTGGACGAACTGCTGGAGCCGGCCGAATCGCTCGACTTGGATTCGCTCGACTTCGCGGCGGGCTCACTGGCCGACGACGAGCCGTTGCGGCTGTCGGTGCGGTAGAAGCCGCTGCCCTTGAAGACGATGCCGACCGAGTTGAACAGCTTGCGCAGCTTGCCGTTGCACTTCTCGCAGGTGGTCAGGGCGTCATCGGAGAACGACTGCACGATGTCGAACTTGTCGCCACACTGCGTGCACTGATACGAGTAAGTAGGCACCTGCGAACCTCCACGGTTTTCGTCTTTTAGCACTCTACAGCCGACAGTGCCAACAGTGCCAATCCGGTCTTGATTCCCATGGTGCTCGTGAGGTCGCACCGGCGCCACCGAGTCCGGGCGCCCGGTGCCCGCTTCATACGCTCGAGTATCGACCGCCGATCTCGCGATCGCCGGCATCGAGCCTGCACAGCCCGGCCTCCGGCAGCAATGCCCACCCCATCCGGCGATCATGGGGTTCCTCCGGCAGCGCATCCAGCAGTTCCGGGTCTCGAACGACCGCCACCAGACGTGCGTCCGGTCGCGCCGCGGGCAGCGTCCGGTCGTAATACCCGGCGCCTCGCCCCAGCCGCACACCGCGCCGATCGACCGCGAGTGCCGGGATCACGATCACCTCCGGCCATTCGATCGCCGCCACGCCCAACGGCGGCCCGTCGGGCTCGAGCAGTCCGTAGCGGGCGCGCCGGAGCCTCTCGATTCCCGTGTATTCCGCCCACCCCAGCGGACCGGGCGGTCCCGTCACGGGGACCATCACTCGAGCCCCCGCGACCCGCAGCGCGTCGAGCATCGCGACCGAACCGGGCTCACCCGCGACCGGGATATACCCCGCCACCCACCGCGAGCCGGGAGCCTCCGAGCCGGATCCTCCCGCCGGGCGGCGATCGTCGCTGTGCGGCCCAGCGCCTCGCGGCCGGTCGATGTCCAGTACCCGCGCCACCGATCGGCTCAGCGCCTCGGCCTCCGCGGCCCTGGTCTCCGGCGGCACCGCCGCCCGGGCGGCCAGCAATTCCGCTCGCCACCGCCCCTTGTCCCGCTGACCGGCGATCTCCACAGGGCTCACCCTAGGTGGGCGAACGGTGAGTTTGCCCGCTCCCGTGTTTCCGGGTGCCCTCGGCGGGGAATCGCTGACCCGACGCGGTACCGCGAACTCGCTGGTGAGGGTTGCTGCCGCACCGTTTCGGTGCGACGGCGCCGCCGCGGCCGCCTAGGCTTCCCAGATGCCGGGCCGGTGTTGAGCCGGTCCGACGACAAGAGCGATGGATAGGGTGTGCACTTATGACAGCTGACGCCGGATCGGACGCGACGCAGGCCGTGAGTTCCTGCTTCCGCACCGCGGTGGTTCCCGCGGCCGGACTCGGGACACGGTTCCTGCCCGCGACCAAGACCGTGCCGAAAGAGCTGCTGCCGGTGGTGGACACACCCGGTATCGAGTTGGTGGCCGCCGAGGCCGCCGGCTCGGGCGCCCAGCGGCTGGTCATCGTGACCTCGCCCGGAAAGGACGGGGTCGTCGCGCACTTCGTCGAGGATCTGGTGCTGGAGAGCACGCTCGCCGAACGCGGGAAATTCCAGCTGCTGGAAAAGGTGCGCAAGGCTCCCGGCCTGCTCGATGTGACCTCGGTCGTACAGGACGAGCCGCTCGGGCTGGGCCACGCCGTCGCCCAGGCCGAGCAGGCGCTCGATCCCGACGAGGACGCCATCGCGGTATTGCTGCCCGACGACCTGGTGCTGCCCTGCGGCGTCCTCGACGTGATGAGCCGCGTCCGGCGCAAACGCGGCGGCACGGTGCTCTGCGCGATCGACGTCCCGAAGCAGGAGGTCGGCGCCTACGGCGTCTTCGACGTGGAGCCGGTGACCGACAGCACGAACCCCGACGTGCTGCGCGTGGTCGGCATGGTGGAGAAGCCGGCGCTCGAGGAGGCGCCGTCGACCTTCACCGCCGCGGGCCGGTATCTGCTCGATCGCGCGATCTTCGACGCGCTGCGCCGCATCGAGCCGGGTGCGGGCGGTGAACTCCAGCTCACCGACGCCGTATCGCTGCTGATCGCTGAGGGACATCCGGTTCATGTCGTCGTCCACCGTGGGTCGCGCCACGACCTCGGCAACCCTGGCGGTTATCTTCGTGCTGCGGTCGATTTCGCTTTGGAGCGAGACGAATACGGCCCCGCCTTGCGCGAGTGGTTGCAGCGTCGGCTTGCTCCGGATTGGAACCCGCAGCTGATCTCGTCGTGACGGCGGGGTCGGCCGGGTCTCGTCACCGCGGGACCGGGTGATCAGTCGGAGTAAAGGGGAAGGGCGGCATGCGCTCGGTTGAGGACCAGCAGATCAAGGTGACCGCGGCGGCCGTCGCCCCGCGGCCGGTCCGGGTCGCGATTTCCGAGGCCCAGGGTCTGCTGTGCGCCGAGGATGTGGTCACCGAGCGTCCGCTGCCCGGATTCGATCAGGCCGCCATCGACGGATATGCCGTGCGCAGTGTGGATGTGCAGGGCGCCGGTGCCGATATCCGCACCGAGGACGGCGATCCGATCGATCTGACGCTGCCGGTGGTCGGTGAGGTCGCCGCCGGTTCGCGCCAGCCGATCCGGTTGCAGCCGCGGCAATCGGTGCGGATCGACACCGGTGCGCCGCTGCCCACGCTGGCGGATGCGGTGCTGCCGCTGGATTTCACCGACGGCGGCCGGGCCCGGATCAAGATCTACGAGCCGGTCCGGTCCGGCGATTACGTGCGGCGCATCGGTGACGATGTGCAGCCCGGCGATATCGCGGTCCGGGCGGGCACCATCATCGGCGCGGCGCAGGTCGGTCTGCTGGCGGCGGTCGGGCGGGACAAGGTGCTGGTGCATCCGCGGCCGCGGCTGTCGGTCATCTCGATCGGTGGCGAACTGGTCGACATCGACCGCACGCCCGGTCCGGGGCAGGTCTACGACGTGAACTCCTACGCCCTGGCCGCCGCCGCCCGCGACGCCGGCGCCGATGTGAATCGGGTCGGCATCGTCAGTGCCGATCCCAAGCGCCTGCGCGATGTGGTCGAGGGACAGCTGGTGCGTTCGGAGGTGGTCGTGATCGCGGGCGCGGTCGGCGGCTGGGCCTCCGATCAGATCCGCGAGGCCCTGGAGGGGCTGGGCGAACTGACCATCGATCGGGTCGCCATGCATCCCGGTTCCGTGCAGGGTTTCGGCCGGCTCGGCCGCGACGAGGTCCCGACGTTCCTCCTGCCGTCGAATCCCGTTGGCGCACTGGTGGTTTTCGAGATCATGGTGCGGCCGCTGATCCGGATCGCGCTGGGGCGCCGGCATCCGATGCGCCGCGTGGTGCGGGCCCGCACGATCATGCCGATCACCTCGATGGAGGGCCGCCGCGGCTATCTGCGCGCCCAGTTGATGCGCGACGAGCAGACCGGCGAGTACCTGGTCCAGCCGCTGGGGGTCAACGGCTCGTCGCATCTGCTCTCGACCCTGGCCGAGGCCAACAGCCTGATCGTCATCGACCCGGAGGTCACCGATATTCGCACCGGTGACGAGGTCCAGGTCGCATTTCTCGCACAGCGCGGGTGATCTGTGGACATGAACGTATTCCGGGCCGCCCAGCATCCCGGCTGGCCCGCCCATCTCGGTCCGGTTCGGGTCGCGGGCGGACGGGTGACCCTGCGCCCGATCCGGCTGCGCGACGCGGCCGCGTGGTCGCGTATCCGCTTGCGCGACCGCGAACATCTGGAGCCGTGGGAACCGACCGGCCGGGGTAGCTGGGAGGCGCGCAATCACGCCTCCAACTGGCCCGCGCTGTGGTCGAGTCTGAAGGCCGAGGCGCGGCGGGGTGCGATGGTGCCGTTGGTGATCGAGGTCGACGGATCCTTCGGCGGCCAGCTGACCATCGGCAACATCGTGCGCGGGGCGCTGCGCTCGGCGTGGATCGGCTACTGGGTCGCCAAGGACGTCGGCGGCCAAGGGGTGGCCACCGCCGCGCTGGCGATGGGCCTGGACCACTGTTTCGGGCCCGTGGGCCTGCATCGGGTGGAGGCGACGGTACGTCCGGAGAATCTGCCCAGCCAGGCGGTCCTGCGCAATGTGGGCTTCCGCGAGGAGGGCACATTGCGGCGCTATCTGGACGTCGACGGCGCGTGGCGGGACCATCTGCTGGTCGCGATGACCGCCGAGGAGGTATCCGGCACGGTCGTCGATCGCCTCATCCGCTCCGGTCGTGCCACGCCGCCGTGAGTGGCCCGGTCACGCGGCGTGTCCCGCGTCGACGCGCCCGGGCCGGGTGATGACCGGCTTGTGACGGGTGGGACGGGTGTGGGCGGCGCGCCTGCGCGATATTCCTGTGACGCCGGATTAACCTACGGACGTCGGTGGTGCGTCCGGTGCCAGGACGGAACAGGTGGCGAGAACCTGCCCAGTGGTCGAGAAGGGACAGTGGTCAGGCGGGGACGGAGGTGGGAGCGCGATGCCGAATTCGATCTTGTGGATCGCGCTGGTCGTGCTCTGGGTCTTCGTGCTGTTCCCGATGCTCGCGGATCGGCATCCGCGGATCCGCCGCACCACGGACGTGGCCCTGGCAACCCGGGTGCTGCATCGAGGCGGTACCAGACGACGTGCGAAGAAAGGGCCGGCCACCGGACATGAGACCGATCCGGACTGGGTGCCGGCCCCTCGGCAGAAAAGGCTTTCCCACGGCGATGATGCGGAGGACCGGATGACGACATCGGCCGATGAGCCCGTCATCGAGGACGACCGGAACGCACCCGAGCGCGCCGAATCGGAGGTGACGCGGGCCCGCCGGAGTGCCGGTGATCCGCCCGGTCGCGCCGTCGCGGCCGAGGAACACGCACCCGAAACCCCCGTCGACGCCGCCGATGCCGAGCCGGGCGGCGACGTCGACGGCACAGCCGAAGGCGAGGGCGACCGTGACCTCGCCGGAGACGCCCACACCAGTGATCCGGACGATGCCGAGGATCGTGAGGAGGCCGACGACGTAGCGGCCGCCGCCGAGACCGAGGATCGCCCGCAGACGAGTATGGCCCGTATCCCACCCGCGCCCAGCGCGGCCGTTCCCGCCCGGCGCGGCGACGTGGCTCCCGACGACGACCTCGATGACGACCTCGATGACGACCTCGATGACGACCTCGATGACGACCTCGACGACTCCGGCGACATCGACGACCGCGCTGGCGACGAACCCGGGTCGACCGCACGCGATTTCGTCCCGTCCCGGCGTGGCCGCGGCGGGTTCGATCCGGAGGCCGACGCGATCGCGCGCGCGGCCCGGTATCGCTTCCGGCAGCGCACCGCACTCGGATTGATCCTGAGCACACTGCTTTTCGGCGCCTTCGCGATCGTCGTGAGCGCGACCCTGTGGTGGGGGTGTGCGCTCTCGGTGGTGGCGTTCGGGGCCTATCTGGCGTATCTGCGGCGGCAGGTGCGGTTCGAGGAGGACATCCGCCGGCGACGCGCGGCGCGGCTGCCCGGGGCGCGGCAGCGCCCGGCCGCCAACGCCGAACCCGTTGCGCAGGACCAGGTCCGGGCCGAGCGGCGCCCGGGTATGGACCGCGACGCCGCTCGTGCCCTGCGCCGCCGTGCGGTGGTGCTCGACGTCGACGACGAGGACCCGCTGTTCGACCATCTGGAGCATTTCGACGCCGCCGCTGCCCGGGCCACCCGGAACCGGGCGGCGGGTGGCGAAATCCGCCGCGCCGCAGGCGAATAGGAGCCGACAGCCGGTCGACGACGGCCGCCGCATCGTAGCCAGGAGCTGCGAGCGGCGGCCGTTTCGGCGTGCTGGGGCGATTTTTCGCCGCTGCGAGGGGGCGAATCGGCATCTGTGGCTAACTTTCCGCATCCCACTTGGGGGGTGGGGCGTGGTGAGCTGTCAGCCGGAATGTGAAACGCCCGTGTCCACTCACCGGGAGTGTCGAGAAGGCGGCTAATTCATAGATAACCTTTTGCCGTTGTGATCTGCCCGTTACGAGTGGCTCGCGGGCTATTTCGGGAGTAAGCTCGGGCACCGTGCAGAATCGCTGTCCACAAGATCGAAGGATTTAATCCTTCCGGTACGGATGCGTGGTCACGGGTATTGACACGCCGCAGCAGGTGAGGACGCTGCGCGTGGGGTAGCTGGGCGGTTGGAAGGGTTGATCGACGTGTATGAAAGCACTCTGCTATCGATTTTCACCGGCCTGCCGTCGTAACAGATCGAGAAATCGCGATGAACAATTCAACGGTCATCGACGAGATCGAGATCGATCTTGCCGAACGGGTGACCGCGCTCGATCTCTATCGCCGCTGGGAAATGCAGCAATGGCAGGCGCAGAGCCTGGAATACGAGCGCGATGCCGAGGGGTGGACCCAGCTGCCGGCCTTCGCGCGGTTGCCGCTGCTGGCCACCCTCGCCCGCTTCCTGATCGGCGAGACGACCGTCACCGAGACCTTGGCGCCGCTGGCCTACGCCGCGCCCGAGGTCGACTACAAGATGTATCTGGCCACGCAGCTGGCCGACGAGGCGCGCCACACCGTCTTCTTCCGGCGCTACCTGTCCTTCCTCTCCGAAACCCTCGGCAACGAGGAGTTATCGCAGGTCAGCGGCGTCGATCGGGTGGGTGACCTGTTCGAGAAGGCGCTCGTGGACGCGGTCGAGCGGGTGCGGGAGGACCCGGCCGACACCGCCGCCTGGTACGAGGGGGTGGTGGTCTACCACCTGCTGGTCGAGGGTGCGGTGGCGATGACCGGTCTGCACACCGTCCTGGGCACCGTGCGGGCGCTGCCGCGCTTCGACATCCTGCGGACCGGCATCACGAATGTCGCTCGTGACGAATCGCGGCATATTTCCTTCGGTGTGCTGGCATTGCGCAACGGAGTCCGCTGCGGATATCGCGAACATATTGTCGAGATGATTCGCGGACATCTTCCGGCGGCGGCCCGGACTCTGGTCGATCCGGAAACCCGGGACCCGTTTCCGCGATTGGTTCCGGTTTTGCAGAAACGCGCCGAGATACTTCACGAACAATGGGAATTCGCGGAGAATTCACTCGGCCGGAGAATGACGTCGATCGGAATACCGAGCGACACTATCTCGGAACTCACGGAAAATTGGCGGGAATCCTGCGCCGCGGCCGCCGGAGAATATGCCGACATACACGGCGAACCACATCCGATCACGTACCTCGTGCGGTGAACACAAACAATTCGGGAGCATTTCGTGGACGAAAGTGAAGTGCGCGACCAGGTACGGGAACTGGTCCGTCGGCACGCCCCCCAGCCTTCGGCGGAATTGGCCTCCGATGATGTGCTGGCCGAACAGTTGGGTTACGACTCGCTGGCCCTGATCGAACTCGCGCTCGGGCTGCAGGTGCGTTTCGGAATCGACGCCGGCGGTGACTCCGGTGCGACGAATGTGGTGACCGTCGGCGATATCGAGCAGATGGTATGCGACGCGCTGCGGGCGAAACAGCCGTGACGGGCCTGCTCGACTGGCTGGCCTACGACGGCGAGGACCGGGGCTGGACCATCGCCGACGAGGGCGAATGGCGGCGCGTCGGCTACCCCCGGCTGAGTGAGCAGGTGCGGCGGGTGGCCGCGGCCTGTCTCGACGCCGGGGTGCGTCCGGGTGCGGTGGTTTCCATCGTGGAATCGGCCCCGGAACGATTCATGACGAATTTCTTCGGCGTGCTGGCCGCGGGGGCGACACCGAATCCGCTGGCGCCGCCGCTACCGCTGCAGAACGAGTCGGCGTATCGGCAGCAACTGTCGGCATTGCTGGCCGCGGCCGCACCGTCGGCGATCATCGTGGCCGAGGAACTCGCCGCGGTGGTTCATCCGGTGCTCGAATCCCTGGGCGAAGTCACGATTGTCGGGACGTCGAATGAGACTCCCGCCGTGACGGAACTGCCGGGTTGCGAGCCCGACCGGATCGGGTTGCTCCAATTCACCTCCGGCAGTAGCGGTTCGCCCAAAGCGGTGCGGGTATCGGTGGCGAATCTGGAGGCCAATTGCGCCGCGATCGACCGGTGGCTGGAGTTTCGGCCGACGGACCGGATCGCCACCTGGCTGCCGCCGTATCACGATATGGGGCTGATCGGCTGCATCATCACGCCGACCATTCTGAATCTGGACATTCAGGCCATGACGCCGATCGATTTCATTCGAGATCCGCTGTCGTGGCTGTCCTGTTTCGGCCGCGACGGTGCGACGATCACGGCGACACCGAACTTCGCGCTGGCGTATCTGCTGCGAAAGATGACCGACGAAGCGTTGGCCGGAATGGATTTCGATCCCTGGCGGGTGATGATCGTGGGCGCCGAACGGATCGATCCGGCGATTCTGCGCGGCTTCGCCGAGCGGCTGGCGCCCTACGGATTCGATTCGCGCACACCGTGTCCCGCCTACGGGCTCGCCGAGGGCACGCTCGCGGTATCCGGTCTGCGGCCCTCGGAGCCGGTGCAGGCCGCCGCGGTGACACCCGACACCGGCGCCGTGGACGGTCCGTTCGACCTGATGGCCGCCCCGCTCGAGGACGGCCGGCGCTGGCTGGTCGGTTGCGGCGCACCGCTGGACGGGGTGACGGTGCGGACCGCGTCGACCGACGAATATGCCGGAGCACCGGGCGAATTGATCGTCGGTGGTCCGAGCGTCGCTCGGGAGTACCAGACGGCCGAGGGCACTCGCGACCTGTCGCGTGCCGAGGACGGCGCTCTGGCGACCGGTGACGCGGGCCTGCTGGTGGGCGGGCAGCTGTATCCGATCGGCCGGGTCGGCGATGCGGTGAAGGTGCGTGGGCGCACGGTCTATGCCGAGGACATCGAGGCGGCCGTGGTGGAGGCGTTCGGCGTGTCCGCCAATCGGGTGGTCGCGCTGGCCGGCAACGCCTTCGGCGCCGCGCGCGTCGCCGTGCTGGTCGAGGACAAGCCGGTGGAGGCCGTGCGACTGCGGCAGGTCCTGGCCGGGCAGCTCGGAGCGGAGACGTCGCTGCGGTTGTTCATCGGCGACCGGGGACTCATCGCGCGCACCACCAGCGGTAAACCGCGGCGTCGGGTGATGTGGAACCAGTTGCTGCAGGGCGAATTCGACGCCCTGGAGAGGAGTTGACGATGGCGCCGGTACCACTGTCGACCGTCGACCACATGTGGACGGCGAATATGGCCGGGCCGCTGCAGTTCGTGGTGGAGTTCGGCGAGGTGCTCGACGCCGATCGGATCGTCGAGGCCTATGTCGAGACCGCGCGCGAATTCGTCGGTGCGGACGCGGCACTGGTGCAACTCGACGAGCGCACCCTGGCACTCGACGTCGACGACCCGCGCCCCGCGATCCGGGCCACGGTCGCCGAATCCACAGTGCCACTGAGCGAATGCCTCGACCCGGTCGAGATCGGAGTGGGCAATGTGCTCGCACGCGGCCGGGTGGTGACCCGCGGCGATCGCACGGCCGTCGGGCTGTCGATGTCGCACGGCCTGGCCGACGGCTACGGCATGTTCTTCTTCCTGGCGGCCTGGGCGGCCCGGGCACGCGGTGCTCGGTTCCTGTCGCCGCGCTGTGACCGCGAGGTGCTGACGCGGCCACAGGCCCGCGGACGCGACAGCGTCGATCCGGATGCGTTGCGCCGGGCGGGTTTCGTCATCGTCGAGCCGGATCTGGAACTGCCCGAACTCGACGTCCACACCGGCCGGCTCGATCTCACCGAATGTGAGGCGCAGGCGGAGGTCTCGGGGCTGTCGACCGCGGATCTGGTGGCGGCGGGCCTGTTTCGCGACTACGCGGCGACCAAGGACACCGAGCGGGTGACCCTGGCCTGCCCGGTCGACATCCGTCGCTTCGTCCGCGAGCTGGGCCCCACGTATTTCGGTAACGCGTTCGTGCAGGTGCTGGTCGATGTCGACACCGAGCGGGTGCGCAACGCCTCGGTTCCGGAGATCGCCGGCTGGGTGCGGGACGCGGTCGCCTCCGCGCCGGAGCGCATCGACGACGCGATCGCCGAACTCGAGGCGTTCCTGCAGGTGCACGGTATCGCTGGGCTCGATCGGGTGTGGGGATATCCGCCGCGGTCGGGCTTCCTGGTCAGCAATCTGTCCCGGATCCCCGCCTCCTGGCTGGATTTCGGCGCCGGGCCGCCGGTCGGTCTGGTGACACCGGGCCGCCGGCCGCGCCAGGACGGGGCCTATCTGCTGCCCGATCCGGAGCGGGCACACAGCCTGCAGTGGGCCTCCACCCTCGAGCACGAACCGGCCGCGCGTTCGTAGAGAGACGAATCCGATATGGCTGCAGCGATGACCTACAGCATGGCCGTCGGCGATCGCGACGCGGCGCGCCTGGCCCTGCTGGATCAGCATTACAACCCGAGTTCCCGGGCTTTCCTCGAGTCGGTGGGAGTCTGTGCCGGTGCGACGGTGGCCGATATCGGCTGCGGGCACGGCGCGATGACGGCCTGGCTGGCCGAGCGGGTCGGGCCGGACGGCATCGTCTACGCCGTCGACGCCTCCGCCGAACAACTCGAGATCGCCCGCCGGCTGGTCGGGGATCTGCCGCAGGTGCGTTACGTGCACGCGCGCATCGAGGACGCACCGCTGGAACCCGGCTCGGTCGACTGGGTGTACAGCCGCTTCCTGCTGATGCACGTGGCGGACGCCGCCGCCGCGCTCACCGCGATGGAGCGCATGCTCGCCGACGACGGTGCGCTGCTGCTCGAGATGTCCGACGTCGGGGCACTGCGATTCGTCCCCGCCGACGATCCGGCCGCGGATCTGTGGCGGCAGTGGTGGTTCGCCCTCGGCCGGGCGCGCGGCGCCGCACACGACATCTACGACCGCACTCCGCAGCTGCTCACCGAGGCCGGCTTCATCATCGCGCGCCGTGACCGCTTCCAGCCGGTATCGGCGATGCCGGAGGCGAAGATGTTGCACGCCTTGGGTTTCGAGCAGTGCGTGCCCGCCTACCTGGAACACGCCGGCGCCGACCCGGCGGCCATCGATGCCCATCGCGCCTTCCTGCGGCGCGTCGTCCCGGATACCGACATCGCCGTCGAACTGTATGCGACCAGCCAGTATTTCGCCCGCAAACGTCCGCGGGCACGAAGATTGTGAGCCTTCGCCATGGTGAGAACACCAGCCGCGCAACCGAAGTCGATCATGGGGATCAGCGGTCTGCACAACAGTGTGCCGTTCAAGCAGGCCCGCTTCCCGGGACTGGACTGGCGGGACTATCGCATCACCCAGGGCTTCGATTCCGCGGCGGCGCTGTTGCACGAGGGCGAGCTGGTCAGCGCGGTCGCCGAGGAGCGGTTCACCGGCGAGAAGGCGACCGGCGCCTTTCCCGAACACGCCATCCGTTTCGGCTGTGAGCGGGCCGGGATCTCGGTCGATGCGCTCGACGTCCTGGCGCACGGTTTCTCCTACGAGCCGCTGCGCGCCGAATTCGACCACAGTGAACTCGGGCGCGCGCGCTTCCGTGAGGTCTTCGCCCGCCAGGTGCTGCTGGACACACTCGCGGAAACCTTCGGCGGTGACTGGGACGACCGGCTGGTGCAGGTACCGCATCACCTGGCCCACGCGGCCAGCACGTTCTATCCGAGCGGATTCGATTCGGCGCTGATCCTGGTGGCCGACGGCATGGGAGAGCAGCACAGCGCGACCGTCGCGCTCGGAACGGATGCGGGCATCGAACCGATCGCGACGGTCTCGGAGCTGAATTCCCTGGGAATTCTCTACGGCGTCTTCACCTACTATCTGGGCTTCGCGTTCGGCCTCGACGAATACAAGATCATGGGGCTGGCGCCCTACGGTGACCACCGCAAACACTTCGCGGCGATGATGGATCTCATTCATCTGCGGCCGGACGGTACCTTCACGATTCCCATCCTGTACCGCAACGAAACCGATCTGGACCGGGAAACCTACCGCGGCACACTGAAAGCCGTCGAGGAGATCTTCGGACCGGCCCGCGGCCCCGAGGACGAACTGACCGACCACCACCGCGATATCGCGGCCGCCCTGCAGGCGGCGCTCGAGGCGACGCTGCTGCATACGCTGCGCCACTTCCGCAAACAGACCGGTGCGAAGAATCTGTGCATGGCCGGCGGGGTCGCGCTCAACTGCACGGCGAACGGCGTGATTCTGCGCAGCCGCCAGTTCAAGCGCATGTTCATCCAGTCCGCGGCCGGTGACGACGGCACCGCGCTGGGTGCCGCGCTGTACGTTCACCATCAGCGTGAGCAGGCCGCCCCGATCGCGGGCATCGAGACCCCGCTGAACGGCCCGGAATATTCCGACGACGAGATCGCGGCGGCGCTGGCGAGTCGGACCGATTGCACCGCAACGCGATTCGACGACTTCGCGGCGCTGGCCGGGGAACTGGGCCGCCGGTTGGCCGCCGGGCAGATCGGGGCACTGTTCCAGGGGCGCCTGGAGTACGGTCCGCGAGCCCTGGGCAATCGCAGCATTCTCGGTGACCCGCGCCATCCGCGGATGCGCGACATCATCAACGCGAAGGTGAAGAAGCGGGAGGGCTTCCGGCCCTTCGCTCCCGCGGTCCTCGACGAGTACGCGACCACGTATTTCGACATCAAGGACACCGAGATCGACACCTACGCCTGGATGTTGTTCATCACCTCGGTGCGGCCGGAATTCCGCGAGGGGTTGCCGGCGGTCACCCATGTCGACGGATCGGCCCGGGTACAGACGGTGTCGCGGGACCGCAACGAACGGTTCTGGACGGTGATCGACGCCTTCCGGCGCGAAACCGGTACGCCGATCCTGCTGAACACCTCGTTCAACGTGAAGGGCCAGCCGATCGTGTGCACGCCGGGCGAGGGCCTCGACACCTTCGTCACCGCCGGACTGGACGTGCTGGCCATCGGCAATTACCTGGTAGAGCCGGTTCGCGCCGGATAAGTGGGATCGAGTTACTGTGCAAGCCGACTTTCTTCCCGGCGTCCTCGCCATCGCCACCGATTTCCGCCGCGCACCGGTGCAGCGATATCTGCGTGCCCGGGAGGAGTATCGTCCCGGCGCGCCGGGTCCGGCGGTGGCGGCGCTGGTCGCCCTGATCCACAGGTATTCCGGACACGCCGAGGTCACACTCGGTGTGATTGCGCCAGAGGATGATTCACCGATTCCGCTGCGGATCGCCGTCGAACCGGATCGCCCGGCGGAAGCGCTGGCCGTCGAGGTCGACGACGCCCGGTCGCGGCTGGTGGCCGCACGCGCCGGCTTCGACATCGACGAGTTGATCGGGAAACTCTGCCCCACACCGATCTTCGATCGTCATCCGCTGTTCCAGATCGCCTACTGCGAGGTCACCGGCGACCACGATCCGGACGCGGTGGAGGATGCGCTCGAGGCCGTCGTCGGCTGCGATCTGGTCTTCGTCGACGATCGCGGCGCCAATGAACTGCGCTGCGAATACGACGCCGAACTATTCGAGCCGCAGACGGTGTGCCGGCTCCTTGCGCAGTGGGCGCTGCTGATCGACGCGTTCACCGCCCATCCGGATACCGCGCTCGCGGCCCTGCCGATGCTGCCGGACGACGACCGGGCGGCCCTCGACGAGTGGTCGACCGGGCCGCTGGTGGCCCGCCCCGCGACCACCCTGCACGCACTGATCGCCGAACGAGCGGCGCGCCGGCCGGACAGGCCCGCGGTGATTTCCGAGGCGGGCACGCTGAGTTACGGCGAACTCGACGACCGCGCCGCGCGGGCGGCCGGATATCTGAGCGCCGTGGGTGTGCGGCCCCGGCAGATCGTCGCGCTGTGCCTGCGGCGCTCGCCCCGGGTACCGGTGCTGGCGCTGGGCGTCATGAAGGCCGGTGCGGCCTATCTGCCGCTGGATCCCGCGGATCCGGATGCGCGGCTGGCGACGATCCTCGCGGATTCCGGTGCGTCGGTGGTGCTGTGCGACGACGCCGACATCGCCGGACGCTTATCGGTCGAGGGCGTCACGGCGATCGATCTGGATGCGGTATGGGACGACCTGGAACAGGTCGAGCCCGCGCCCGCGCGGGTCGGCGCGCCGACGGATCTGGCCTACGTCATCTACACCTCCGGCTCGACCGGCCGGCCCAAAGGTGTGCTGATCGAACACGCGGCGATCTGTAATCGCCTGCTGCACGACGCGATTCGCATCGACGAATCGGATCGGGTGCTGCAGAAGACACCGCTGACCTTCGACGTCTCGGTGTGGGATCTGTTCTATCCGCTGGTGCACGGCGCGCAGTCGGTGCTGTGCGATGCGGAGGGACACCGGGATTCGCGCTACCTGCTGGAAACCATTCGCGCGCAGAGGATCACCGTCGCTCACTTCGTGCCCTCGATGTTGCGCACGTGGCTGGCCGAGCCGGGAGTCGAGGCGTGCACCTCGCTGCGCTATGTGACCACCAGCGGTGAGGCGCTGCCCGCGGATGTGGCCGCCGAATTCCATCGGCTGCTGCCGGATACCGCGCTCTGCAACTATTACGGACCGACCGAAGCGGCCGTCGACGTCACCTGGGAACAGATACTTCCGGGATCGGCGGTCACCCTCGGCCGGCCGATCGAGAACGTGCGCGCCGTCGTCCTGGACGCGGCGGGACACCTTGTACCCGTGGGAGTTCCGGGGCAGCTGCATCTGGCCGGAGTCTGCCTGGCGCGCGGCTACGTCGATCCCGCCGACGAGATCGGCCGCTACGTCGCCGATCGGCGGACCGGAGAACGGCTGTACGCCACCGGCGATCGGGTGCGGCGGCTGCCGGACGGACGCCTGGAATACCTCGGCCGGGCCGACCATCAGCTGAAATTGCGTGGCCTGCGCATCGAGGCCGGTGAAGTCGAGGCGGTGTTGCGCACCGCCGACGGGGTGCGCGAGGCCGTGGTCACGGTCTTCGGCGATGATCCGCAGCGCAGCGAACTGGTCGGCTACGTGAGCTCCGCGCACGACGCGGAGGTCGACGCCGATGTGTTGCGTGAACATGCCCGTGCGCTGCTGCCTGCCTATATGGTTCCGTCGAGATTCGTTGTGCTCGAGGAGTTTCCGCGTAATGCCGCCGGGAAGATCGACCGCAGGAGTTTGCCCGCACCCGTCACGACGGTGCCCGGCGCAACCACGGCGTCAGCGAACGAACTCTCCGACGCGATAGCGGCGGTGTGGGCGCGAGTGCTCGAATGCGACTCGGTCCCCGCCACCGCGAATTTCTTCGATCTCGGCGGCAATTCACTGCTCGTCGCCCGGGTGCACCTGGCCTTGGAAGAGGCACTCGGCATCTCGATCGCGCGCACGGACCTTTTCCGCTATCCGACCGTGGCCTCCCTGGCCGCTGCCCTCGCCGGCTCGGTGGCCGCCCGAGACGTGGCCGACGAGGCCGCCGACCACAGCGGCCCGTTCGCGGTGATCGGGATGGCCGTGCGCGTGCCGGGCGCGGCCGATCTCGACGAATTCTGGGATGTCATCGCGGGGGCGCGCACGACGATGACCGAACTCGACGACGAGCAACTCCGGGCCGCGGGCGAATCGGCCGAGCGCATGGCCGCGCCGAATTACGTGCGCACCGCGGCGGTCCTGGACGATGTCGCCGGATTCGACGCCGACTACTTCGGCTTCACCGCCCGCGAGGCGCAGCTCACCGATCCGCAGCACCGGCTGCTGCTCGAATGCGCCGTCGAGGCGCTCGAACACGCGGGCTACGGTGGTGCGCCGCAGCGGCCGCGCACCGGGGTGTTCGTGGGCGGACTGCCCAGCAGCTACTTCCATCGCTATTTCGCCGACGACTTCACCCGGCTGCCCTCTACCCAGCACTATCAGATCAAGGTGGGCAACGAACCGGACTTCCTGCCCACCTCGATCGCCTACCGTCTCGACCTGCACGGACCTGCCGTCACCGTGCAGAGCGCGTGTTCGACCTCGCTGGTCGCGGTCCATCTGGCCTGCCAATCCATCGGCCGCGGCGAATGTGAGATCGCAGTGGCCGGTGGCGTCGCCGTGCGCGTGCCGGATCGGGTCGGGTACCTGCATCAGGAGGGGATGGTCGCCTCGCCCGACGGGCACTGCCGCGCCTTCGACGAACAGGCCGGCGGCACCATCTTCGGCAACGGTGCGGGCGTGGTCGTCCTCAAACGTCTCGACGACGCGGTGCGCGACGGTGACCGGATCTTCGCCGTGGTGCGCGGCACCGCGATCAACAACGACGGCGCGGCGAAGGTCGGCTTCACCGCGCCGAGTGTCGACGGGCAGGTCGAGGTCATCCGCCGGGCCCACCGGGTGGCCGGGATCGTGCCCGCGCAGATCGGATACGTCGAGGCACACGGAACGGCCACTCCGATGGGCGATCCGATGGAGATCGCCGCGCTCACCGAAGCTTTCGGGGGCCCGCGCGAGGATCGGTGCGACGTCGGTTCGGTGAAGGCCAATATCGGCCATCTCGATACCGCCGCCGGAATAGCGGGATTCGTCAAAGCCGTGCTGGCAGTGGATCACGCGGTTCTGCCGGGACTGGCGAATCTGGAGCGGCCCAGTAGCCGGATCCCGTGGTCCGAGACGCCGTTCCAGGTTTCGCCGCGGTCGCGGGCGTGGCCGTCGGATCGGCCGCGGATCGCCACCGTGTCGGCGTTCGGCATCGGCGGCACCAACGCGCACGCGGTGCTCGAGGCCGCACCGCCGCGCGCCGCCACCGACCTACCCGCGGGCTGGACCGGTCTGTTCCGGTTGTCGGCGCGTTCCGATGCGGCCCTGCGCGACCTGGCGCAACGCTACCTCGATCGGCTGACCGACGATACCGCCGTCGAAGATATCTGCTACACAACAGGTTTCGGTCGCGAGCAGCACGAGCGTCGAGTAGCCGCGGTGATCTCCTCGCTGCCCGAGTTGCGGGCGGCGCTGGCGGCCTACCTGCGTGGGGAACCAGCAGCGGCATTGTTCACCTGGGCGGAACAGCATGCGGACCGGCGGCTGAGCCTGGTCCTGGGCGACGCTCCCGAAGCCGGCGTCGACACATTCCTCGACCTGTACGCCGACGATGCGGTGGTGCGGACGGCGCGGGCGGAGGTGACCGCCGCGCTCGGCGGCGCCGAACCCACCGGAGTACAAGCGGATCTGGCCCGGCTGTACGTCCTGGTGCAGGTGTGGCGGGCGTGCGGTCTGCGGTGGGACGCGGTGATCGGTTACGGCACAGGCGAATACGTGGCAGCGGTGATATCCGGTGTCGTGGATCTGACGACCGCGATGCGACACGCCGCCGCCGCGACACCGCTGACGACGGGTGGTGATCGCCGCGAGCTGTGGCTCGTCTCGCAAGCATCGGACGTCGAGTCGTGTGTGACGGCCGCGGGTTGCGATCGGATGCTGGTACTGGGCCGGCGCAGCGATGAACGCGCCCGGGTGCGGCTGGCCGCCGATCGGCACGGGGTGCAGACCGTGCTCGCGGCCGACGGGCCGCACGATTTCCAGCGGACGCTGCTGATCGCTGCGGCGAAACTCTACGCGGGCGGTATGGACATCTGCCCGACGCCGTGGGGCCCGTTCGCCCTGGGGCGCCGAATCCCGCTGCCCACCTATGCCTTCCAGCGCGGCCGCTTCTGGGTCGAACCGGAACGTGCGCTCCGCCGTACCGTCGGCGCCGCCGAGGACGCCGGGTTGCCCGGCCGTGCGGTGGATCTGCCGCTTTCGGAGGAGATCCGCTACGAACGACGTTTCGCCTGCGACTCCCCGTCGTATGTGACCGATCACCGGCTGTTCGGCACCGCGGTCGTGCCCGGTGCCTCGCATATCGCGATGGTGCTGGCCGCGGCGGCCCACCACATCGACGGGCCGTACGCGCTGCGGGACACGTTGTTCCTCAATCCGTTCGCCGTGTCCGACGGCGGGAGCCGCCGTGCGCAGTTGGTGCTGCGCCCGAACGGTTCGGGCTGGGACGTGACCCTCGTGGCGGAGGAGGAATCCGGTGCGGGCGCGGCCTGGCCGGCGCTGTTCCGCACCGCACTGGACAGCGCTCCCGCCGAATCGGATTCGACCTTCGGTGCTGCCGATCGCGGCGATGTTCTCGCCCGCTGTCCACAGGAGCTGTCCGGACTCGAGTTCTATCGGGACGTCTGGGTGCCGGGGCTCGACACCGGGAACTCCTTCCACTGGATCGAGACCATCTGGCGCGGCGACAACGAGGCACTGTGCCTGACCACCCGCCCCGAGGGTGTGGAGATCGGACCGGAACCGTTGCACGCGGGGCTGGTCGAAGCCGCGTTCCAGGTGCTCAACAGCTGCTGGAAATACGACAACGCGCTGCTGCGGGCACAGGAGAACATCTACGTTCCGTTCAGTATCGACCGCTACTACTTCTCCGGTCGCCGCACCGAGGGCCCGCTGTGGATCCACGCCCGATTGGCGGGCGGGCACGGCGCGGGGGACGAGGCGTTCACCGCGCATATCCGGATGTACGACGTCACCGGCGAATTGGTGGTCGCCGTGGACGGATTCGAATCGCGGCGCATCAGCCGCGCGCAGGTGGAGCGGGCGCTCGCCCACAAGACGGCCGATATCACCCACGAACAGCACTGGCAGCGCACCGTGGCGGCCGGGACGGGCGCCGAGCCGGTGTCGCTGCTGGTGGTCGACGACGAACCCGACCGGTTGAGCCGGTTCGCGCGGGTGCTGCGCGAGCGGGCGATTCCGGCCGTGACCGTGCTGATCGGCACGGAGGTACCGCCGGGAGCGGGCATCACCCGCCACATCACGTCCGATGCCGGAATAGGTTCGTGGCCGGCGGAATTCGCCGCGGCGGATCGTCGCGGCTTCGTCGACCTACGCGGCCTGTCCGCGACGGACGGTGAGAGCGCGCAGTTCGTCGGCGAGGCCGCCCAGCGGTGTGCCGCGGCCGTGCGACCGCTACCGGCGCTGGCGTCCGAACGCGTCCGCGTATGGTGGCCGACTCGTGGCGCTCAGCCGGTGACCGGCGACGCCGACGTCACCGATCCGGCCGCGACCATGCTGTGGGGTATCGCCACGGTCGTGCGTCGCGAGTATACGGAATTGCAGTGCAGCACAGTCGATCTGGACGACGACTCCGATTCTTCGCTGGCGCGTCTGGCAGAAGAGATCCACCGGTGGTCGCCGGAGATGCGGATCGCGCATCGCGGGCAGGATCGCTACGTCGCGCGCCTTCGCCGTGCACATCCGGGGACGGATGTGCGGATCCAATCCGATCGCAGTTATCTCGTCACGGGTGGTCTGCGGGGCATCGGCCCGCGCGTGGCGCAGCTGCTGGCCGAACAGGGCGCGGGCCACCTCGTACTCGTCGGCCGCGCCGCCCCCGATCCGGAGACCGCGCAGTTGCTGGACGAGATCCGCGACGGTGGTTGCCCGGTCACCGTGCATACCGCCGATATCGGCGCCGAGTCGCTCGCCGGCGTGGTCGCCGCCGCGCCGCATCCGCTCGGCGGGATCGTGCACGCGGCCGGTGTGCTGGACGATGCGACGATCGCCGGGCTGGACGCCGGCCGGTTCGAAAAGGTCCTCGCGCCCAAGGTCGGCGGGATTCGTTCGCTGCGCGACATCATCGGCGCGGAAACCGATTTCGTGGTGTGCTTCTCGTCTCTGACGGCGACCGTGGGTGCGGGCGGGCAAGCCAACTACGCTGCGGCCAATGCCTATCTGGACGGGTACGCGTCCGTGCTGCGGGCCCAGGGCATTCCCGCCACCAGCATCGCGTGGGGTCCGTGGGGGGAGATCGGGATGGCGGCCCGTCTCGACGCCGAGGAGCGCGAGCGGGCCCGGCTGCGCGGTTATCGCCCGCTCTCACCGGAACAGGGGCTGCGGTTGCTCGCCGGCAATCTGGTCGCAGCCGGACCGACCGTCGTCGCCGCGGATCTGGACTGGCCGAAACTGGCCGCGGCCGCGGGCGGTGACCCGTGGTACGGAAGTATCGCCGCCACCCCCGCCGCTGCCGGACCGGCCGCCTCGCTGCGGGAACGGGTCCTGGCCGCTGCCCGGACCGACCGGCCGGCCCTCGTCCGTGATCTGACGGCCACCGAGGTGAAGGCGGTGCTGGGACTCGACGACGGGCATCTGATCGACCCGGAGGAGGGTTTCACCGAGCTCGGCATGGACTCCCTCGCGGTCGTCGAACTGCGCTCGCGCCTGCAGGACGGTTTCGGACTCGCGTTGCCCGCGACCTTCGGATTCGACTATCCGACCGTCGAGAAAGCGGCCGAATATCTTTCGGCCGCAATCGGTTCCGGGGAAGCGGACGCGCCGGACGCGCCGACCGAGTCGTATTCGGACGCAACGGCTTCGAGTGAACCGACCTTGGCCGGGACAACTCCGCCTGTCTCGGGTGCGGCCGCGTCGGCTTCGGCCGAGTCGCCACCGGCCCCGTCGGCCCGGCCCGCGGCACCACCGCCGGAGGACCCGATCGCCGCCGAGCTGGCTCTGCTGGAGGCGGCATTACACAGCGACGCACAGTGGTGAGGGATATGTCCGCAGCACCTTCCGAATCCGCCGGCACCGGCGGTGCGACACCCGACCGCGAACAGCGCATCGCCGCGGCCCTGCGTGCGGCCCGCGAGCGGCTGGCCGAACCCCGCCCGGCGGAACCCGTCGCGATCGTCGGCATCGGCTGCCGGTTCCCCGGCGGCATCACCGATCCGGACAGCCTGTGGGACATCGTCGCCGGCGGTGTCGACGCCACCGACGAACAGCCCGGCGATCGATGGGATGTGCAGCGGTTCTACGATCCGGACCCGGACAAGCCCGGCACCATCTACACCACCCGCGGCGGATTCCTCGACGCCGTGGACATGTTCGACGCCGACTTCTTCGGCATCTCCCCGCGCGAAGCGCACGCGATGGATCCGCAGCAGCGGCTGCTGCTGGAAATCGCGTGGGAGGCGGTGGAGAACGCGGGTATCGCGCCCCAGCGGCTGCGCGGATCCGATACCGGGCTGTTCGTCGGATTGAGCTGGCGCGACTACGACCGCGTCGCCGTCGCCGATATCCCCGAGGCCATGAACGCCTATGCGGGACTGGGCAATACACCGAGTATCGCGGTGGGCCGGGTGGCGTACACCCTCGATCTGCACGGACCGGTGTCGCTGGTCGACACCGCGTGCTCGTCGTCGCTGGTGGCGGTGCATCAGGCGGTGCAGAGCCTGCGCAACGGCGACTGTTCGACCGCGCTGGCCGGTGGCGTGAATCTGATCCTCTCGCCGTTCTCGACGATGTTCTGCTGCCGCATACGCGCGCTCTCGCCGGACGGCCGCTGCAAGACCTTCGATGCCTCCGCCGACGGGTACGGCCGCGCCGAGGGGGCCGGTCTGGTGGTGCTCAAGCGGTTGTCGCAGGCCCAGCGCGACGGCGACCGGATCTACGCGGTGATCCGCGGCTCCGCGGTCAACCACGACGGCCGGACCGGCGGGCTCACCGTGCCGAGCGCCCGTGCCCAGGAGGCGGTGGTGCGGGCCGCGCTGCGGACGGCGAATGTCGAACCGGCGCAGGTGAACTACATCGAGGCGCACGGCACGGGCACCGCCCTGGGCGATCCGATCGAAATCGGCGCGCTGAATTCCGTCTTCGGCGCCGCCCGGGCGCCGCTGTGGGTCGGGTCGATCAAATCGAATTTCGGGCACGCCGAGACGGCTGCGGGGATCGCCGGCCTGATCAAGGCGGCCCTGGCCGTACAACGCGGTGTGGTGCCGCCGACCCTGCATGTGCGGGAACCGAATCCGCGCATCGATTGGGCGTCCGGCTCGGCGCGGGTGGTCACCGAGACCACACCGTGGCCGGCGGGATCGCGGATCGCGGGTGTCAGTTCGTTCGGGTTCAGCGGGACCAACGCGCACGTGGTGGTCGAACAGCCGCCGGTGGCCGCTGCACCCGGCACCGCCGTGCCCTCGGGTCTGCTGACGCTGTCCGCGCGGACCGACGAAGCGTTGCGGGCGCAGTCGCGGCGCTTCGCGCTGGCGCTGCGCACCGCCGAGCCCACACAGCTCGAATCTATTTGTGCGACAGCGAATCTAGGCCGGAATACGTTCGAACATCGGCTCGCCGTCGTGGCCGGGAGTACGACCGCGATGGCGGCCGCCTTGGACGCCCACTCCGCCGGGCAGTGGCAGCCGGCGGTCGTGACCGGCCATGTGCCGCGCGGTCGCGCCGTGCGCACCGCCCTGTTGATCGGCCATCGCGAACCCGGTGTGGAGCCGCTCGATCGCGAGAACTACACCGGCTCCGGCGTTTTCCGCGCCGCGGTCGACGAATGCCTGGACGCGACCTCGTCCCGGGAGAGTTTTCGTACCGCCCTGTTCGCGGGGCTCGCACCCCATCAGGCGCAGCGGGTACCCGGCCTGGCGGATGCGCTGGCCTTCGTACACCGCTACGCCCTCACTCGCCAACTGCTGGCATTCGGACTGGGCCCGGCGGCCGTCCTGGGCGTCGGGGTGGGGGAGTACGTCGTCGCCGCGATCGCCGGAATTCTGGAACCCGCTGTGGCACTGCGCGCCTCGGTGTCGACGGCGGCCCTGCTCGGTGAGCGTGCGGTGGCACGCACCGACGACGGTGAGCTGCTCGACGCGGTGGTCCGCGAAACCGGTGCGCGCCTGTGCGGTCACACCGGCAACCGCTACCTGCTGGAGGCCGGTCCCGGCGGCCGCGAGCCGCTGCTGCACCGCCTGCGCGCCGCCGGTATCGCCGCCACGACCCACGCCGAACTGCGCGACCACCTGGGAACGGCCGTGCCCGACCTGGGGCAGCCGGGCGAGCCGGAACTCACCGTCGTCTCCGCGCACACCGGGACGCGCCTCGGCCGCGAAGCAGCCGATCCCGCCTACTGGTCGGCCCGCCCGCTGTGGCCCGCACACCTGGACCGAGCCTTCGACACCCTGCGGGAACTCGACTGCACCGTCGTCGCCGAAGTCGCGGGGGCGACGCTGACCGACCTCGGCGGCACCCGCCTGACCGAATCCGAGAACCGCCGGCTCACCACGGGTACCACCCGCGGCGAGCTGACCCGGTGCACGGCCGGACTGTTCGCGGCCGGAGCCGTCGACGACCTGCGTGACCTGCACGGCGCCCACTACCCCCGGATCACGCTGCCCACCTATCCATTCCAACGCCGCCGGTTCTGGGTGGAAGCACCCGGCTCGACCCACGGTGAACCGAGTGCACCGGCCGCGACGGCGCTCCCACCGCATGCCGAAGCGCTCGGCGTGGACGCCCGCGACGCCGCCCGGACGGCCGGACTCGACGCGGCCGACGCGTCGCGTCCGGCCACGACCGCATCGGGCGAAGTCCGGGGAGCTGCCGCCGATTCCACCGTCCCCGAATCGCCCGCGCGCACCGGAGCCGGTGCGACCGTGCCGAACGCCCCGGCGATCGCGGACGTCGCACCCGCGCGGTCGGACGCGGACCTGTTTCTCCTGCGCCGCCGGGTGAGCGTGGTCGTCGTGGCGAGTATCCGGCAGGTGTTCCAGATGCCGGAGTCCGATCCCGTCGATCTGCACACCCCGTTGCAGGAACTCGGTTTCGACTCGTTGATGGCGATCGAACTGCGCACCGTCCTGGGCCGTGCGCTCGCACTGCCGATCGAGGCGGCGTTCGCCTTCGAATTCCCCACGGCGACAGCGCAAATCACCGAACTCACCGCTCGGTTGGCCGTCGCGCCGACGATTCCGCCCGAACCGGTTGCGGAACCGGCGACCGCGGCGGACCCGCACCCCGCGCCGTTCGACATCCCCGTCAGCACGACCCGCACGCCGCTCGACGGGCTGAGCGAATCCGATCTCATCGCGCTGGCTCGCGCGGAAGTGGCCGCCCTGGAAGAGGTGCTGCGTTGACCCCGACCGCGACGAATCCGAGTGCGCTGCCCGAGGGCGGCGACAGCAGCGAGGCCTTACGCGGCGCCATCGCCGCCTTGCGCACCGCCCGTGGGGCGTTGGCCCAGCGCAGTGAGCCGGTCGCCGTGATCGGTGCGGGCTGCCGCCTGCCCGGCGGGGTCGATTCGCTGGACGGATTCGCCGAATTCCTGCGTGCGGGCGGCGACGGTGTGGTCGACATTCCGTCCGACCGCTGGGACGTCGAGCACTACTACGACGCCGATGCCGACGCACCCGGCCGATCCTTCATCGCGAAGATGGGCGCCCTCACCGATATCGGCGATTTCGATGCCGCCTTCTTCGGTATCTCACCGCGCGAGGCCGAGGCCATGGACCCGCAGCAGCGGCTGCTGCTCGAGGTCACGTGGGAGGCGCTCGAACACGCCGCTGTCGCACCGGAAACCCTGCGTGAGAGCCGAACCGGCGTCTTCGTCGGCATGTGCCCCAACGATTACGGTGCCGCGGCCACCGACCCGGCGGCGATCGACATCTACTCCGCGACCGGTCTGGCGCCGTCGGTGGCGGCCGGGCGGATCGCCTATCACCTCGGACTGCAGGGCCCCGCCCTGGTCGTCGACACCGCATGCTCGTCCGCGCTGGTCGCGCTGCATCTGGCGGTACAGAGCCTGCGTTCGGGCGAGTGCGATCTGGCCCTGGTGGCCGGAGTAAATCTGATCGTCTCCCCGCAGTCGATGATCTCGATGTCGAAACTGCGGGCGCCCTCGCCGAGCAATCGCTGCGCACCCTTCTCCGCGGCCGCCGACGGACTGGTACGCGGCGAGGGCTGCGGCGTGGTCGTGCTGAAGCGCGAATCCGCCGCTCACGCCGCCGGCGACCGCGTACTGGCCTCGATCGTGGCTACCGCCGTCGATCAGGACGGTCGCAGCAACGGCCTCACCGCCCCCAACGGCCGCGCGCAGGAACAGGTGCTGCGGGATGCGCTGCGCGAGGCCAAGGTGGAAGCCGGCCGCATCGACTACATCGAGGCACACGGCACCGGCACCCCGCTCGGCGATCCGATCGAATTACGCGCGCTCTCGGCGGTTTTCGGCGCCGAACGCGACCGTCCGCTGCTCGTCGGATCGGCCAAGGGCAACCTGGGGCATCTGGAACCGGCCGCCGGGATCGCCGGGCTGCTCAAGGCCATCACGGTCGTCCGCGACCGGATCGTCCCGCCCACACTGCATTTCGACGCGCCGAATCCGCTGATCGACTGGGATGCCACGCCGATCGTGATCCCAGCGGAGGCGCAGGAGATCCCCGGCGCCGAACCGGTCTACGCCGGGGTCAGCGCGTTCGGATTCAGCGGGACCAACGCCCATACGATCATCACCGCGGCCCCCGTAACCGGGCCGGCACCCGAGGAAGCCGCCGAACCGGCGCGGGAACTGCTGGTCCTGCCGCTGTCGGCGGCAACCGGGCAGGCGCTGCGAGAGACGGCACTTCGCCTGCGCGACGAATTGGGAGCCGGTACGCCGGCGCGTGACCTGTGCTTCACCGCGTCCCGCCGCGCCGCCCTCGACCATCGTGCCGTGGTGATCGGCGAAACCGCCGCCGCGCTGCAACGCGGCCTTACCGCCATCGCCGAGGACCGTGACCGCGCGGGCGTGATTCGGGGCCGCCGCGGCGAACCGGGCGCGCTGGTCTTCGTCTTCGCCGGATTCGGTGGGCACTGGCCCGGGATGGGCGCCCAGCTCATGGCCGAACATCCGGTCTTCGCGGAGGCGGCGCGGCGATGCGCGGCCGCGTTCGAACCCCATCTGGGCATCGATATCGCGGAACTGCTGGCCGCCGGCGAATCCGACGGCGGCCGTATCGATCTCGCCCAGCCCATGTCCTTCGCCGTGCAGATCGGATTGGCGGAGTTGCTCACGGCGAACGGATTCCGCCCCGATGCCGTCATCGGCCACAGTGTCGGTGAGATCGCGGCCGCCCGGGTCGCGGGGGCACTGAGCCTCGCCGACGCGGCCGCGGTCATCGTCCACCGCAACCGGGTGCTGCGCGCGATCGAGGGAACCGGCGGCATGCTGTCGGTGCCGATGAGCGTCGGCGAGCTCGACGGATGGCTGGAACGGATCGAAGGCGAATTCGACCTCGCCGCGGTGAACGGTCCCGCGCAGGTCGTCGTCTCCGGCTCGGTCGCCGATCTCGACCGGCTCGAAAAGGCTCTCGCCGCAGCGGGTTACGACCCGCGCCGGGTGAAGATCGAGTCGGCCGCGCACAGTCGCCAGCTGGATCCGCACCTGGACGCCTTCGCCGAGCGGATCGCCGGCATCACCGCGATCCCGGGTGGCCGGGCCGCATTCCTGTCCACCGTCGAGTCCGATTACGTCCCCACCGGTGCGCTGACCGCCGACTACTGGGCCCGCAATCTGCGCAGCACGGTCCGGCTCGACGAGACGGTCGAGCGGGTGCTCGCGGAGGGTCCGGCGACCTTCGTCGAGATCGGGCCGAATCCTGTTCTGGTCGACGGTATCCGCGCCCGCATCGACGCCTCGAACGACCGGGGCGCGGTGGCCGGTTCGCTGAAACGCAACGGCTACGCGCGCCGCGACATCCTGGAGCTGATCGCCCGGTTGTACGTGCACGGACTCCCCGTGGACTGGGCGGCAGCCGGGGTGCGCGGCCGGATCGTCGACCTGCCGTCGTATCCGTGGCAGCACAAGCGGTTCTGGGCGCGCTCCGATTGGGACGTGGCCGCCGAACAGCACGGCGGCCAGGCGGTGGTCGAATCGTCCGTCAGCGGCGAACGCCTTCTGCAGCGGGTGGTCGATCCCGCCCGCTCGCCCTGGCTGCTCGACCACGCCGTGGGCGACACCCCCGTCGCCGCCGGTGCCTGGTTGGTCAATCTCGCCGCCGCGGCACGCTTGCAGCACGGGTTCGGACCGGGATGCCATTTCGCCGATATCCGGTTCGAACGGGTGCTGACCTTGTCCGAGCCCGGCCGCCGAGTCCAGGTGGTGTTGCGCGACAACGAATTTCGGATCAGCGCCCGTTCGGCCGAGTCGGGCGGCGCGGCCACGGTGTGGACCGAGCACGCTCGCGGACGGATCGTCGCGGGCGAGCACCTTCCCGAGGCGCCGGGCCTGAGCGCGGCACAGCGGCGCTGCCGCACCGCGGTCGACCCGCAGGATCTCTACGCGGCCTACACCCGCAACGGCACCCGCTACGGGCCCGCGTTCCGCACCGTGACGGAATTGTCGGTCGGCGACGGCGAGGCGCTCGGCCGGGTGAGCGCGGTCACCGGCGCGCGTGATCCCGAGCAGGGGGTGACGGCGGCCGCGGTGCTGGACGGATGTTTCCAGGTGGTCGGCGCCCTGGCCGGGGACGAACTGTTCCTGCCGTCCGCGATCGGCGCCCTGTCCGTCGCCGATCACATTCCGCCGCAGGTCCACGCCCATGTGCGCCGCTACTCCCGTGCGGGACGCCTGCAGACCGCCGATCTCGACATCTACGCCGACGACGGCGCCCTCGTCGCCACGGTGCGCGAGTTGACCGCGACCCGCGTCGACGGCGCGGATACCGCCGAGGCCGCCGTCCTCGCGGTCGATTGGCAGCAGCGCCCGCGCACCACCGGCCGGCTCTCGGGGCGCTGGGTGGTCGTCGGCGGGGACGCGGACGACGACGCACCGCTGGGATCCGCGACGCTGATCCGGGCGCTCGTCGCAGCGGGCGCCGAGACCGCCACCGCAGCCGTCGCGCCGAGCGCCGACGAGAGCGAATCGGAGGCCGCGACCTTCGACGAACCCGCGGACCACATCCTCTACCTCGCCGGAACCGAGGACGGCGCAACGGCATTCGCCGATCTCGCCGCCCTGCTCGGCCTCGCGCGCGCCCTCGTGCGGATGCCCTCCGCGCCGCGCCTGTGGGTGGTCACGCGCGGCGGACAGGCGGTGGCGCGAGAATGCGTCGACCCGTGGCAGGCCGGTCTGTGGGGTTTCGGCACGGCCCTGGCCGCCGAACACCCCGAATTGCGAACCACGCTCATCGACCTCGCCGCCGATGCGGGCGTGGACGGCGACGACGCGGCCGACCTGGTCGCGGAACTCGCCGACGGCAGTGAGCGACATATCGCGCTGCGCGCCGGAATGCGCTGGGTCGCGCGCCTCGACCGGGTCCGGCTGAATCCGGATCCGCCCGTCGTCGCAGCCGGAACCCGCGGGTTCGGGGTGGATATCGACGAGCCGGGCCGATTGCAGACGCTGACGCTGCGCGGACGCGGCCTGCCGCGACCGGGCCCGCGCGAGGTCGTCATCGCCGTGGCCGCGGCCGGTCTCAACTTCGCCGACGTCATGTGGGCCATGGGCTTCTTCTCCGATCTCGACGAGGTGCCACTCGGATCGGAATGCGCCGGCACCGTCGTCGCCGTGGGCGCCGAGGTCGATACGGTGCGCGTGGGCGATCGAGTGGTGGCGGTGGCACTGAACAGCCTGGCCACCCATGCCGTCGCCGACGCGGCGCTGGTCCATCGGCTGCCGGAGACGTTCCCGCTCACCGACGCCGCGGCGCTGCCCACCGCCTACACGACCGCGTGCTACGCGCTGGAACATCTCGCCCGGGTGCGCGCGGGCATGCGCATCCTGATCCACTCGGGCACGGGGGGAACGGGTTCGGCGGCCATCGCCATGGCACGGCGACACGGACTGGAGATCATCGCCACCGCGGGTACCGAGGACAAGCGCCGCTACCTGCGCGAGCTGGGCATCGAGCACGTCTTCGATTCGCGCACTACGGAATTCGAGCAACAGGTGCTCGACGTCACCGCCGGTGCGGGCGTGGACATCGTGCTCAACTCCCTCACCGGCGCGGCCGCCGAGGCGAGTCTGCGCACGGTCGCCGCCGACGGAATCTTCCTCGAGCTCGGCAAACGCGATATCTACGGCTCGGGGCGGCTCCCACTGGAACATTTCAAACGCCGCATCACCTACACCGCCGTCGATATGGCCGGACTGCATCGCGAACGTCCCGCCGTCTTCGCCGAACTGCTGCACCACACCCTCGACCGCGTCGTCTCCGGCGAACTGACACCGCTTCCGGTGCGGACCTATCCGATCGCCGCGGCGCCCGAGGTCTTTCGTCTCATGAGCACCGGCGCGCACACCGGGAAACTGGTGCTGGTGACCGACGACGCGGCCACCACCGACATCGTGCGCGGCGCCGCCCAGGGGCTGGCCGAACCCGGCTGCATCCTGATCACCGGCGGCCTGGGCGGGCTCGGTCTCGACCTGGCCCGCACCCTGGTCGAACGCGGCGGCGCGCAGATCGGGCTGCTGGCCCGCCGCGAACCGAATGCCGAGGAACGCGCGATCATCGACGAACTCAATGCCGGGGGCGAACGGGTCCGGGTGGAGCACGCCGACGTCGCCGACGCGGCCGAGGTCGGCGCCGCCGTCGCGCGGCTGCGCTCCCGGGTCGGTCCCGTGCGCGGTGTGTTCCATCTCGCGGCCGTTCTGCGTGACGGCGTACTGACCAATCAGAGCTGGGCCCAGTTCGATCCGGTGCTGCGCCCGAAGGCGTTGGGAGCGTGGAATGTCCACCGCGCCGTGGCGGGTGATCCCGTCGAGTACTTCGTGATGTATTCCTCCACCGCGACGGTGCTGCCCTCGGGCGGTCAATTGAACTATGCCGCCGCCAACGCGTTTCTCGACGGCCTGGCCCACTACCGGCGCGCCCAGGGGCTGGCGGCCACCGCGGTGGCGTGGGGTCCCTTCCGCGATACCGGGCTCGCCGCGCGTAGCACCGCGACGGAGGAGTTTCTGGCGGGCCGCGGAATCCGCTCGCTGACACCGGCGGCGGGGTACACACTGCTGGAGACGCTGCTCGACGACGGCCGCCCCCGCGCGGCGATCATCGGTCTCGATGCCGACGCCTGGCTCGGCGCGCACCCCTTCGCGCGTACCGTACCGCTGTACGAACCGTTGCGCGCCATGGGTTCCGGCGCCACCTCGGCCTTGGCGGAGGAGTTGCGCCGCCTCCCGGCCGAGGAGCGCGAGGCCGCGCTGTGGGAGCTGCTGCTGGGCAGGACGGCGGCGGTTCTGCGCATCGACACCGACGAAATCGACCCGGCCACATCGTTTCTGGAGCTCGGCATGAGTTCGTTGGCGCTGCTCGAATTCAAGAACGGACTGTCGGCCGCCCTGGGCATCGACCTGCCCGGCGCGGTGCACTGGGAACATCCGACCGTACGGGCGATGCACCGCTATCTGTCCGCCCGCTTACGCGAGGAGGAGTCCCGATGAGCGTCTATCTGCACGGGATCTCCTACGCGGTCGGCGCCCGCGAGCCGATCGCCGGCCTCGAACCGCTGCGGGACGATCCGGCCATGCTGCGCGATATGCACGGCCTCGGCCTGTACCACTACTGCCGCACCGAACAGACGCCGCTGCAACTGGCCGCGGAAGTGGTCGCGAGCACCCTCGACCGGATCCCGGTCGATGCCGCCGAGATCGACCTGCTGGTCTACGCGTCGTCGAGCCCCGAAACCGGCGCCCTGGCCGGTGGTGACTTCCTGCGCTTCTGTGAGCGTTTCGGCCTCACCCGCGCCACTCCGATCGGTGTCACGCTGGCCGAATGCGCGAATTTCGGCAGTGCCCTGCGCATCGCGCACAGCCTGGTCGCCGCCGGATCGGCCCGCAACGTCCTGGTGGTCACCTCCGACGCGTGCCCGGACCCGCACGCCCGCATTCTGCGCGACGCGCTCTCGGTACTGAGCGACGGCGCCGCCGCCTGTCTGATCACCTCCGCCGAACCGTCGCGGATCGAGGTGCTCGGCTCGAACCAGGGCACCAACCAGCTGATCCGGGTGGCGAAGATGCCGGCCCTGGCCGGGCTGACCAAGCGGGGCCTGTCCCGCGCCGTCGCCGATATGCTCGACCGCGCCGGCCTGGACCGCGGCGACGTGCGGCGCATCATCGCCAACAACGTCAACGAGGAGGCCGTGCGATTCATGGCCGATTCGGCCGGACTCGACCACGACCTGTGCTACCTGGACAACATCGCCGACTACGCGCACGTGCATTCGGCCGACAACCTGATCAATCTGCAGACGTATCTGGAGGACGGCGTCGCGCCGGGGGAGATCGTCATGACCATCAGCCACGGGTTCGGCACCTGGGGCGTCGCACTGTTGAGGATCGCCTGACATGCTCGCATTCGTATTCCCCGGTCAGGGCGCGCAGTTCCCCGGTATGGGCAAGGCGCTGGCCGGCACCTACCCGGTCGCGCGCGAGATATTCGACCGTGCCGACGCGGCGATCGACTTCGGCCTGAGCGAGCTGTGCTTCGCCGGCGACCCGGCGGAGCTGGCCCGGACCGAGTACGCCCAGCCCGCGATCCTGGCCACCAGTGTGGCGGCCTATCGAGTGCTGGTGTCGGAGACCGGCATTCATCCGACGGTCGTGGCCGGGCACAGCCTCGGTGAGATCACCGCCCACGTCTGCGCAGGCGCCCTCGACGTCGAGACCGCGGTGCGTCTGGTGCGTCGCCGGGGCGCCCTGATGCAGGAAGCGGTGCCGCCGGGGGCGGGCGCGATGGTGGCGGTTATGGGTCTCGGCGCCGACGAGGTCGACCGGATCTGCACCGCCGCGGCGCAATCCGAGGTCGTCGCGGTCGCCAACTACAACGGCGCGAGTCAGGTGGTGATCTCCGGGCACACCGGCGCCGTCGGCAGAGCCCGGCAACTCGCCGAGGAACACGGGGCGATCACCCGTGCGCTCGACGTCAGTGCGCCGTTCCACTGCGCACTCATGGCACCGGCCGCCGCCGCGTTCCGATCCGAACTCGCCCGCGCCGAATTCATGCCGCCGCGAATTCCGGTGGTGGAGGGCACATCCGGGCGGTGGCGTACCGACGCCGACCCGGTCGACTCGCTGTCCGCGCAGATCTGCGCACCGGTGCGCTGGGATGTGGTGATGGCCGGACTGGCGGCCCGCGGTGTTCGATATGTGATCGAAGCCGGGCCCGGCGCACGTCTTACATCCATGCTGCGCCGATCGGAAAAGGGCATCGGCACAGCGCATTTCGGTGAGCCGCAGGATCTCGACGCCGTCGTCGCTCTCGTCGGTGACCGGCCGTGGCTGCGGCACGAGCCCGGATACTGGCAGCATGGTGACCGCGGCGACCTGTACGCGCCCGGTAGCTCGGAGATCGTCTGGGCCGGTACCGACGAAGCCGAGCCGATGACCGACGCGGCCTGGACCACCCGTTCGGACGGCTCGCGGCTGCGTCGCTACGGCCCGATGGCGGTGATCACGGCGGACAACGCGCTGCGCACCTACGATCCGGCCGTCTGGACGCCGCGCGAGGACGGGGCCTATGTGCGCCGCGACCACACCGCCGTCGAGCACCCGGCCACCGGCGGTGACGGCTTCGACCCGGCGGACTGGATCGTCGACCCGTCCGGGACCATGCGCCGCCGCGACGGCTCCCGCGTCATCTGGCCCGATGGCGACGAGTGGAGCTTCGCTGTGCCCTGATCGCTCTCATACGGTCGTATTGACCGAAGCCTCATACGTTCGTATGGTAGGTCTCATACGAACGTATGAAAGGGGTGGGCGCCGATGTTTCGTCTCGTGGAACTGCTCGGCCTGTGCGCGCCGCTGCTGGGAGCGGCGCTCGTGCTGTACTACCGCCGGCGGCTGGGGCGCGCCTTCGGCAGTGCGGTACTCGCCGCGGTGGTGGCAATGATCGGTTCGGTGGCCGGGCTGGTCACGAGCCGGGCGATGTGGCTCGGATCCGGTGGCGCCGAGGGCATGACGCATCGCATGGAGTTCGGCGCCGGCGTCCGCAATCTCCTGCTGGTGCTGGCCTGGGCGCTGCTGCTGGTCGCCATCCTGCGCCGTCCGGCGCGACCGGAGCAGGTGCGATGAGCGGCGCGCAGGTGGTGTTCGGCGCCGGTGAACTGGCGGTGGTGGTACTGGCGGGGGTCTCGCTGGTGGCCGCGACGCGATTGGCGCGCAGCTATCGCATCGCCGGGTGGTCGCTGGCCGCGGCGGCGGTGCTGTGGCTGGTTGCCGAGGGCGTACGCCTGCTGCAACTCGAAGCGGTCCTGCCCGCCTTGCCGGGGCCGGACCACGAATCGGCTCGCTTGCTCGTCACCCTGCTCGGCGACACCGTCTACTTCGGTCTGGGCGGTGCCGGGGTGCTGCTGCTGTTCTTCGCGGCCGTCGTGGAGCGGACCTCCCGAGGCGACGGCCGCCGGGAACCCGTGGCACTGGCGCGTCGAGTGGGGGCACAGGCATGGCGCTACTATCGGGCTCGCGATCAGCGGGAGAGGAGTCGACGCGGTGGGCGTTGAGCGGACCGGGGTAGCGGCGGACGCAACCGCGACGGACCGTCGTGGCCACCTGCTCGACCGGCTGGCCGATGTCATCGCCGAGGACGGTATCGAGGGCGTCAGCATCCGCACGCTGGCCGCGCGCGCCGAGGTGTCGATCGGTACGGTGCAGTACTACTTCTCGACGAAAAACGAACTCCTCCATCGGGTTTGGGAGTATGTGCGGGACGAGGCCGCCCACCGTTTCGATGCGGCGGCGGTGGCGCGACTCCCGCCGGCCCAGCGTTTGTCCCGTCTCGTCGACCTGCTCATCGCTCCCGACAGTGAGGATCGCCTCGCCCGGGTGTGGTTCGCGCTGGTCGCGCGTGCCGCCCACGACCCCGAGATCGCGGCGCTGCATCGTGCTCAGTGGCAGCGCACGGAGGATCTGATCGCCCGGGCGCTGGTCGCCGTGAATCCGGAGCGGACCGCCGAATCCGGTGATGCCGCAGCGGAACTGGTGGCGCTGCTCGACGGGCTGACGCTCGCGGTCCTCACCGAACCCGATCGCATGCCGCCTGCCCGGGCGCGCCGGATCGCGCGTAGCTGGACCGGTCGCTGGGCGGGCTAGCGGCGACCGCTGGTGCGTTGTCAGTGCACCCGTGAGGAATCCGGAATCAGCCGGCCTTCCTCGACCAGCACTCGCAGCGCGGCGCGCCGGCGCGGGCATTCGTCGGTCCGGCAGCCCCGGTGCATCTGCATGATCTGATGCGCCTTCTGCGGGGTGAGGTCGAGCGGTTCCATCCAACAGGTGCTGAACATATCCACGGTGTAGTCGCCCTCCTCGATCCCTGCCTGCCCATCGGCCATCCCGTGCCGATGTCGGTCTGTCGAGGTTATGCCCCCACTTTCGGGGGCCGGAATGTGCCGAACGGACCGAATATTGGTAATTTCGGACTGTGGTTGGGATCGGTACGCCGTCCGATGTGTTGCCGCACGGCAGCGTCAGTGTGCGAATGATGGTCAGTGTCGGGCTCGCGCATGGATTGGACGAACCGCTGTTATTGGCGGGCACCGGAATCGAGCCCGCGGATCTGGCCGATGAACAGCTGCGAATTTGGCCGGATCAAGAATTCGCTGTCGCGCGCAATCTGATTCGCGCGCTCGGCGACCGGCCCGGCCTCGGCGTGCAGACCGCCGCGCAGGCCTCCCTCGGCAAGGCCGGTCTGGTCGGCCTCGCGGCCCTGGCCAGCGCGACCATGCGCGATGTGCTCAACATCGCGGTCCGCTACCAGGATCTGGTCTCGGTCTCGGCGCGCTATCACCTGGAGGAGTCCGGCGGCGACGAGGTCGCACTGGTGGCCGACGGCTCGGGAATACCCGCGGACCTGCGTGGATACTTCGTCGAACGCGAGGTGGCGCTGATCTTCGTCGCCGAGCGGGCGCTCGATGTGACCATCCCCGCCGTGCGCCTGGAACTGGAGCTGGGTGCCGATCGGGCTGCCGCACTGGCCGAGTTCGCCTCGATCGACAACATCCTCAGCGACTGTCCGCGGACCGCGCTGGTACTGCCGCGCTCGTTCCTGGATCTGCGCATGCCACATGCCGATTCGCATACCGCGAACCTGATCGAACGGCAGTGCCGCGAGGCGCTGCAGGTGCTGCTGGACGGCGGCTGGAAGTTGTCGACGCTGGTCCGCGAGCGGCTGCTGCGCGAACCGGGTTCGGTGCCGTCGATGGCCGAAGTGGCCGCGGAGCTGCACATCAACGTCCGTACGCTGCGCCGGCAGCTCGCCGCCGAGGGCGCCAGTTTCCGCGGCCTGCTCAACACCGTGCGGGAGAGCACCGCGGCAGAACTGCTGCGCGCCGGGTCGACGGTCGAGGATGTGGCCCGCCGGCTCGGATATGCGGAAACGGCTAATTTCACTCATGCCTTCACGCGGTGGATGGGGATGTCGCCGCGGGCATACCGCCAGTCGCTGACTCGAAATCGATAGCGAATCGTGTCCTGACCCGTATTCGGATTTCGCCGAATCCGTGATTTCCGGTGCCCGAAACAATGTGTGGCACGGTGTCCCGGATAACTCACTGCGGCCTATTTCGCAGCCCGCATTCTGCATTCGCAATATGGCGACCGAATGCCGAAAAATTGCGCCGAGCGGAGTGGGTGGCCGCTCCGCCGCCCGCCCTGTCGGAAGCGAGTGCTGCCCGTCATATAGTTTCCTAGTAAAATACCTGTTAATCTTCTCGGGTGTCGCATCGTGCCCCCTCCTCCCCAGCTGCCGGTTTCCGTACCACCCTGCGGATGCTGTCGCTGCGAGGCGTGTTCCGAATGCGACCGGTCGCCGACACCTGGTATCAGGCGGCGCTGTGCGCGGTGATCGCCATCGGCGGGCCGGAGGTCGTGCTGCTGGCCACCGGACAGGTGCAGCTGGCCTTCTACACCAGCGCCGGCGGTCTGTGCGCCCTGTACGGGCACGGCCTGCCGTATGCCGCCCGCGGCCGCACGCTGGCCTGGGTGGTGCTCGGGATGTTCGCCGGCACCGCGGTCGCGTTGACCGCGTCGGCGCTGATCGAATCCGCGGCGGTGCGGGTCCTGGTGATCGCGGTGCTCGCCGGGCTGTACAAGCTGGTCTGCGATGCCTCCCGGATGGGCCCGCCCGGCAACATCATCTTCACCTTCGTGGTCTCCAGCGCGGCCTTCATCCCGCAGCGCACCGAGCAACTCCCCGGCCACCTCGCCCTGATCCTGCTGGGCGGCGTCCTGGCGTGGTGTGTATGTATGGCCCCGGCACTGATCCGCCCGCACGGACCGCAGCGGCTCGCCGTGGCGCGCGCCCTCGAATCGACCGCCCGGCTGCTGCGAGTGCCGCTCGACGATGCCGGAGTGCCGCGTGCCCGGCACGACGCCGCGGTCGCCGTGCAGGCCGGATGGACCGCGCTGGTCCGGGTGCCCGCGACCGCCCGCACCGCGGCACAACGCACCGCGCTGGCCGGTCTGCTGGCCCGCGCCGAAACCCTCGCCGCCACCACCCGGCCCGCCGATTCCGAGTTGGCCCGGTATCCCTCCGATGCCGGAAGTGCCGGGGCGGAAACGGATTTCACGGCAATCCGGGAGCGAACCCGAATCGACGCCGACACCCTCGAGCAGTACGCGCGCACCCTGCGCCGCGGCCGCGACATCCCCCGGATCCATTGCGCCGCAGCCGAAGAGTCGGAGATTCGCGGGATGGGCCTCGGCCGAACCGGAGGCGTCCGCGGTGCGGCGTTGCGGCGCGTGGGCCGTGCCTTCCTGCCCGGTGCCGCCGGACTGCCGCTCGCCACCCGCGTCGCCCTCGGTTCCGCGGCCGCGGGCTGGATCTCGTTGGCGCTGGGCGTGAATCGCCCGTACTGGGCGGTGATGACCGCCGCCGTTCTGATCGTCGCCAACACCGCGCAGTCGTGGCAGCGTACTGTGCAACGCGTGCTGGGCAATCTGGTGGGTGTCGCGCTGTTCACGGCGGTGGCGCCGTGGGCGCACAGCGCCGTCGCGCTGGTGGTGATGGCTCTGGTCTGTCAGGTGATCGTCGAGGCCACCATCTCCCGGAACTATTGGGTCGCTTCGGTGTTCATCACACCGATGGCTCTCGCGATGGTGGAGTTCGCCACTCCGCGCCCGGCCTCCGAACTCGGACTCGATCGCTGGCTCGACACCTGCGTGGGTGCGGTGATCGCCGTCCTGATCTGTTTCGCCGTACCCAATCGCCGGGTCACCGACCGGGTGACGGCGGCGCTGGGCGAACTCGATGCCGCGATCGGCCGCGCCCGCCTGGTGGTGGACTCCGGTACCGGCGGTCCCGCCGACCGGGCTCGGCTCGCGGCCGCCCTGATCGAGGTGCGCACCTGTGCCGACACCGCCGCGGGGGAGTGGTGGAGCGCGCCGCTTCCCGACGAACGCATCGTCGCCGCGGAACGCACCGGACATCAGCTGCTGGATCGGTTGCCGGTCCGTACCCTCGCGGCGGTGTCGTGATGACCGCGCGGACTCCGGCCGGAACGCGCGGCGCCGTCGCCGACACCGCCGACGATGCCGTCGCCGAGGTGATGCGGCAGTGGGCGCGGGCCGCGCCCGAGCTCGATCTGAGTCCGATCGCGGTGATCGGCCGCATCACTCGCTGTGCGGCGCTGCTGCAACAGGTCGCCGACGCACCGCTCGGCGACGAGGACTTGGCGCGACCGGAATTCGACATTCTGCTGGCGCTGCGGCGCGTCGGCGGTGAGCTCACGCCGGGCCGGCTGGCACGCGAAACGTTCGCCTCGCCCGCCGCCGTCACCAAACGGCTGCGGGGACTGGAAGAGCGCGGGCTCGTCGGCCGGCGGGCCGATACCAGGGACCGGCGGGTCTCCCATATCGCGCTGAGCGCGGACGGCCGTGCGCTGATCGATCGGCTGATGCCGCGCCAGCTGGCCTACGAGGCGGGATTGCTGTCCGGACTACCGGACGACGACCAGCGCGAACTCGCCCGCATCCTGGCCGATGTGCTGGTGCGGTGGGAAGGGCGCTTCGGCGGCTTGCCCCGCTGATGCCCGCGGCGACTCGATCGGCGAGGACGCCCGCATCCGGTCGTGCGAGACGCGGACCGGATGCGGGTGGATTCGCCTGCGAATCAGCCGTTTCCGACGGCCGAGAGCGGGCGGATCAGGGGAACGCCGTCGGATGCGACGGGTACCGGGACACCGGCGAGTTTGTCGATCGCCGCGTAATAGGCGGATTCGTATCCGGCGCCCAATTGGTCGACGGAGAACTTCTCCACCACCCGGCGCCGGCAGGCGGCCGGGTCGATCTCGTCGGCCGCGGCGATGGCCGCGGGCAGTTCGGCGGGATCGTCGCAGATGATGCCCGTGACCCCGTGGTCGACGACTTCTTCGACCGCGCCGCCACGCAGAGCCACCACCGGGGTGCCGCAGGCCATCGCCTCGATCATCACGATGCCGAACGGCTCCTCCCAGCGGATCGGGAACAGCAGGCAGCGCGCCGAGGCGAGCAGCAGCCGTTTCGCGATCTGATCGGCCTCGCCGAAGACGAAATCGGTGTCGCGCAGCAGCGGCCGCACCGCGTTCTCGAAGTAGGCCTTCTCCGGGGGCTCGTTCATCTTCGCCGCCAGCACCAGCGGGATCCCCGCCTCGTGCGCGGCGTGCAGGGCCAGATCGGGACCCTTGTACGGGGCATAGCGCCCCAGAAACAGGCCGAAGTCCTGTTTGCGGGTCTGGAACGGCCATTCGGCCGGGCGGACCGTGTTGTAGACGCGGCCGACCCAGTTGAGATTCTCCGCGAGTGAGCGCTGCCGATCGCTGATCGCGACGAACTGCGCGGTATCGGTCAGCGAGGTGTAGTACTCCTGCGCTTCCCCGTCGACCGGACCGTGCACCGTGACCACGGTCGGAATGCCGAGGGCGGTGTACATCGGAGCGTTGAGCGGCCCCGCGAAGGTGTGGTCGTGGACGACATCGATCCGTTCGGTCTGCGCCAGTTCGGTGATGATGCGCCGAACCTTGAGCGCGTTGAGAACCTCCGGGAACGGATCGCCGAGGCGATCGGCGAGGATGTCGTCCCATACCCGGATGAACCGGGCGGTAGTCCCGGAGCGGCCGGCGCCCAGCAGGGTCACCTTGTGCCCACGTGCTACCAGTGCGTCCGCCAGTTGAGCCACCACGGCTTCGACGCCGCCGTAACCGGCAGGCGGCACTTCGAAGTACGGCGGTGCGACCATCACGATGTGCAAGGGCGCGCCGGATTCGTGGAGCCGGTAGATCAAGGATTCCGAGTCCGCCAGTGAAGCGTCCTCCAACGAGGCCGAGTACGCCGATTCCGGGTAGTGCAAGGAGTCGTCGTACTCGACGGGACTGGAGCCGGACGGACCCGAGGAATCCGAGCCTGACGGGTTACTGCTCATGGTACTGCCTCCTCAACGTGTGAAGCTGCGACCAAGCATGGCGAGAGACCAGAAACCACCAGGCGTCTCTCGGGACTTCGGTTTCCCTCATCGGGCGGGCCGGAGCGACCCGGTGGGTGATGTACCCAGCAGACGTCACGGTAACCCCTCGACAGTAAATTGTCCGGGAATGCCTGGTAGAACACGAAATTTGTGCGACCTGACCTGGGCCGACGGGTGGGATTGCCGAGCCGTAGGACATCGCGGCGGACCGTGTCGCCGCCCCTGCCGGGGTGTCCGGGGCCGGCGGCGGGCTTCGGCGGCACCGCCCTCGGACGCCCGGGGCGCACATATATAAGGCATAGATGAATCGACGAACCGAAATCTCGACAATTCGGGCAATATAGACAAATTGCAATTGCGACGCGCCGATGATTTTACCGTTTCACGGCAGAGTATTGACCGTTGATTTACCATTGCCGCACCGCTGCGAGCGGCGTCCGAATGTCCCGGAAAACGCCCTCATTTGCAGGTCGTACGGCGTAGAAGACGATAGCCGGTCGATGACTGAGCCTATTCGCCCGGAGCGTCCGGCGCAAAATTCAAGATCAAGTATATGAAGATCAAAAATGTTGCTACGCAAGAAGGTTGGTCTGTGTAAGCTGACCTCGATCACGACCTACTACGAGGTGGGATGGCGGCGATGGTGGTGTCGCAGTGAGTATCGACAAACTCCGGCTGCGCCGTGCGAGCTACATGGTAGCCGCATTCGGTGTGCTGGCTTTGGTGGTGACCGGTCCGCTGGATCGGTTGATGTTGGGTGTTTTCATCTGTATCGGGCTGGGGCTGGGATGGCTGAACGCGCAATTGACATTGCGATCGGTCACCGGCATCACCCGCTCGGAATCGCCGAATAAGCAGGCGCTGGCCTTGTCGACGGCCGCGCGGCTGATCATCGTCACCGTGCTGGCGATCATCGTGGCGTTCCTGACGCGCCCGAACGGTGTGGGCATCTTCTTCGGACTCGCGTTGTTCCAGGTGATCCTCGTCTTGCATACCGTCGTGCCCGAGTGGAGAGGGCTCCGTCAGCAGTCATGAGCAGCACTATCGCGACGATGATCCTGGCCGATGAAGAGCCGAAGATCGAAGTAGGTCACCACGCCACCACCGAACTCTGGGGATTGACGTTCAACGTCGACACCATCCTCTCGACGGCGGTCGCCGCGGTGATCGTCATCGCCTTGGCTCTCTTCCTTCGCATGAAGATCACCTCGGGCGTACCGAACGGCGTCCAGTTGTTCTTCGAAACCGTCACCGTGCAGATGCGTGGGCAGGTGGAGTCCGCGATCGGCATGCGTATCGCGCCCTTCGTATTGCCGTTGGCGGTAACGCTTTTCACCTTCATCCTGCTGTCGAACTGGATATCGGTGCTGCCGATGCAGTACGGCCGCGGCGAATTCATCTTCCCCCCGGCCTCCGATGTCAATTTCGTCTACGCCCTGGCATTGTTCGTCTTCGTCTTCTACCACGCCGCGGGTGTCAGACGCCGCGGTCCGGTGACGCACGTGAAACAGTTGCTGAAGGGCCACACGGGGTGGGGGCCGATGGTGTTGATCAACATCATCGAAGAGATCGCCAAGCCGTTGTCGCTGTCGCTGCGATTGTTCGGAAATATGTTCGCCGGCGGCGTCATGGTCGCGGTGATCGCACTGTTCCCGTACTGGATCGCGTGGGGCCCCAACGCCATTTGGAAGTTGTTCGACTTGTTCGTCGGCGCCATTCAGGCGTTCATCTTCGCGCTTTTGACCGTCCTCTACTTCAGCCAATCCATGACGCTGGAGCACGAAAACCACTGAACGGCAGTCCCGATCGGCCCCACCGATCGGTCAACGTTGGAGAACAGGAAGAGAAAATGGCAGCAGATCCAGCAATCGTCCAGGGTGCCCTCATCGGCGGTGGCCTCATCATGGCCGGTGGCGCCATCGGCGCGGGTATCGGTGACGGTCTGGCCGGTTCGGCACTGATCAACGGCGTCACCCGGCAGCCCGAGGCCGAGGGCCGGTTGCGCGGTAACTTCTTCCTGACCGTCGGTCTGGTCGAGGCCGCGTACTTCATCAACCTCGCGTTCATGGCGCTGTTCGTATTCGCAACTCCCGGTAAGTAATCGGCGAGATGTCCGCGCGAACCGATGTGGTGGCCGAGGGGAACTTCCTCATCCCCAACGGCACCTTCTTCGTCGAGCTGATCATTTTCCTGATCGTGCTCGGAGTCATCTGGTTCTTCGTCGTTCCGCCGATCCGCAAGGTGCTGACCGAACGCGAGGAGCGGGTGGAGGCGACCGCCGCCAACGCCAAAGAGGCGAAACAGGTCTTCGCCGACGCCCAGGCGAAATATGAGACGGCGCTGGAACAGGCCCGTACCGAGGCGGCCGACATCCGCAACGAGGCACGGGCCCAGGGCCGGGCGATCATGGACGACCTGCGGACGCAGGCACAGCAGGAGGTCGACGGCATCGTCGCCGAATCCGCTGCCCATCTGCGCGCCGAGGCCGACCGCGTCAAGTCCGAGCTGCGACTCGAGGTCGAGCCGCTGGCCCAATCGCTCGCCGATCAGGTGATCGGTGACAGTCGCCACGCCGGCACCGCCGGTCGTAGGAGGGGCAGGGATTCGTAATGATTGACACCAGCGGCGGTGTGCTTGCCGCAGGCGGATACCAGATCACCTTCGACTGGCCGGTCTTCTTCAGTCAGCTGTTCGGCTTCGCCGTCATCATCTACATCATCTGGAAATGGGTCGTCCCGCCGGTGAAGAGGTTGATGGCCAAGAGCCAGGACGCGATCGCCAAGCAGCTCACCGAAAGCGATCACGCGGCACAGCAGTTGGAGGAGGCCAAGCGCTCCTACGCGAACGCCCTCACCGAAGCGCACACCGAACTCGAGCAGATTCGCGCCGACGCGCGCGCCGACGCCGAGTACATCGTGGCGCAGATGCGAGAAGCGGCCGCGGCGGAGGTCGAACGGGTGCGACGGCAGGGCCGCGATCAGGTCGCCCAGCTGCGTCGCCAGATGGTGCGCGATCTGGAAACGGATCTGGCGGCCGCGATGCTGGCGATCACCGAGGAGAAGGTGCGCGACCAGGTGGCCACCCCCGAGGCGAAGTCGGACAGTATCGAACGGTTCCTCGAGGACCTGGAGATCCTGGCGAACTCGTCGTCGGTCAAACGGCAGGCCCAACCGGGCTGGAACTGAACATCGTGTGCGAGTAGCCGGTGGACCACGGTCCACCGGCTACTCGTGTCATACGGAGACGCCGTCGGGCGGGATCAGCGCGTCGGCGAGCGCCGCGAGGGTGGGCGAGCAGCCGGAATCGATGCGGACGATGGCCGATTCGTCACCTCGCGTGGCGCCGCGGTTCACGATCACGACCGGCTTACCGGATTTCGCCGCGCGGCGGACGAATCGCAGCCCCGACATGACCGTCAGCGAGGAACCCGCGACCATCATCGCATCGGCCGCGTCGACCATCGAGAATGCTTCGGCCACACGGTCTTTCGGGACGTTCTCGCCGAAGTAGACGATATCGGGCTTCAACATCCCGCCACAGTGGCCACAGTCGACCATGCGGAAGCTGTCGGTCTCGCGGACCACGGCATCGGCGTCCGGCGCCACCTCGATACCCGTCGCCGTCGCCAGTTCGGCGAAGCCGGGATTGGCCGCCTCCAGCCGGTCGGCGAGCGTCATACGCGAGATCAGGCCGTGGCACGACAGACAGCGCACCCGCGCATAGGTGCCGTGCAGATCGATGACGGCGCGATGCCCGGCCTTGGTGTGCAGCATGTCCACGTTCTGCGTGATCAGCCCGCCGACCACGCCCGCACGTTCGAGCCGGGCCAGCGCGCGATGGCCGAGATTGGGCCGCGCGGCGTCCATCCGCCGCCAGCCGACGTGATTGCGCGCCCAGTAGCGCTGCCGGAACACCGGATCTCCGACGAACTGCTGATAGGTCATCGGATTGCGGGGCGGCGAATCCGGTCCGCGATAGTCGGGGATACCGCTGTCGGTGGACATGCCGGCCCCGGTCAGCACCACGATCCGCCGGCCCGCCAGCACCTCCACCGCACGATCGAGGCCGGTTGTCGTCGGCAGGGTCGCGAGCTCGGGCATGAATCCAGGTTACGAGCCTGGACGCGATGTTCTCCCAGGGCTTATTCGATGACCCGGACCAGATCGTCGTCGGCCTGCTCCGGTGCGGTCCGGGCGGCCTTCGCATGGCTGTAGGCGATGCCCGCGACCAGAATGGCCAACAGGACCGCCGAGGTGCCGTAGGTGCCGAACCCCAGTCCGCCGCTGCTGTGCGATTTGGACAGCAGATCACCCGCGGTGGCGCCGAGCGGCCGGGTGAGGATGAAGGCCATCCAGAACAGGACGACACCCGAGATCGGCGTGAAGTAGTGCGCCAGCAGGATGACCACCATGATCGTGCCGATCAGTGCCGCTCCACCGCCGTAACCGAGGCCGGAGCTGTCGGACAGGTAGTCGCCGAGCGAGGTGCCGAGGGTGTTCGACAGCAGGATCGCCGCCCAGTACAGCATTTCGCCGCGCAGCGTCCGGATATTCGAGACGTCGTAGGTCTGCCCGCTGAACCGCCAGATCACGAAGACGATCGCCAGGCCGCTGATCAGCAAGGCCGCACCCGCGCCGTAGCCGAGTCCGCCGTCGGTCGAGGTGTCCGAACCCGGGCCGCGGTTGATCAGATCGGACATGGTGGTGCCGGCCGTGCTGGTCGCGGCGATCACCGTCCAATACAGGGCGGGATGGAAGCGGCGCGCGCGCAACTGAGCGACGAGGCTGACCACGAAGATGGCGAGAAACAGCAGCGATGCCGTCGCGTAGCCCAGCTTCAGGGTCTGCGCCAGCAGATCGCCGCCGGTCTCGCCCAGGGTGGTCGCGGCGATCTTCAGAACCCAGAACAATGCCGTGACCTGGGGGAGCTTATATCCGGTCCGGGCCGGTGCCGGGTTGGTCACGTGGTAGTCCTTTCCGGGCCGCGAGCCGGCGACCGTCTCGACACAGGGACGGCGGCATTCTGCCCGCCCGTCGCTGAGACGACGCTGAGATCGTGACGGGCTCGCCGCCGTCGTGGTCGATGATGGGCCGTCGTGGTCGATGATGAGTGGGTGCATCGGTTCCGGCGTTGGACACATCCGTCGCGGTGGGGGGTGCGGATCCGGTCTGCCCTCGTGTCGGCCCTGGCGGTCGGTGTCGTGTTGCTCGTCGCAGCGGGCGCGATGGTCTGGTTGCTGCACCGTTCGCTGATCGACGAACTCGACGGTGCCGCACAGGCCCGGGCCGCCGAGATCGCGGAGACGCTCGAACACGACCCGGCTCGGGTGCGCGAACTCACGCGCGCGGAGGACGGGCGCATCGCGGCGGCCCAGGTCGTCGCCCCCGACGGAACGGTGATCTGGGGATTCGACGATCCGCACGGAATACTCGCCACGCCACCGGCGGGAGCGCGACGTGCCGCCGGGCTGTCGGCCTCACCGGGATACGACGAGGACTTGCGGGTCGCGAGCCGTGTCGCCGAGACACCGTCGGGCCGATATCAGGTGCTGGTCGCGGTCGACACCGAATCGGTCGAGCGCGCGGTCGCCCGGGTCGGAGCATTGCTGGCGGTGGGGGCGCCGATCGTGGTGCTGGCCGCCGCCGCGGCAACGTATCTGCTGGTCGGCCGGTCGTTGCGGTCGGTGGAGGCGATCCGCGAGCGCGTGGCCCGGATCGGCGCCACCGAACTGTCCGAGCGGGTGCCGGTGCCGGCGCCGCGCGACGAGATCGCCCGGCTGGCCGAGACGATGAACGATATGCTCGCGCGCGTCGAGGCCGGGCACCGGGCCCAGCGCCGCTTCGTCGGTGACGCCTCCCACGAATTGCGCAGTCCGCTCGCCACGGTCACGGCCGCACTGGAATTGGCGCGTCACCGCCCCGAAATCGTGGACGCGGAACTGATCGACGGCACGCTGCTCCCGGAAGCCGAGCGCATGCGGCGGCTGATCGACGATCTGCTGACCCTGGCCGCGGCCGATGAGCAGGGACTCGAATTACGCACGGGTGACGTCGATCTCGACGATATCGCCCAGTCCGCGGCCGCCGCCGCTCGCCTGCGCGGGGAGAGGACGGTCGAGACGGACATCCGCCCGACCCGCATCGTCGGTGATCCGGAGCGGTTGGCGCGGGCACTGCGCAATATCGTCGACAACGCGCTCGCCCACGCGCGTTCGCGGATTGTGATCGCGGTCGCGGAGAATTCCGAGCCGGGAGCGTCCGCCGCCCGCATCGTCGTGGACGACGACGGACCGGGCATTCCCGCGGCGGACCGCATGCGGGTATTCGATCGTTTCGTGCGACTCGAGGCCGATCGGTCCCGGACGACCGGAGGTTCGGGCCTCGGGCTGGCGATCGTCGCGGAGATCGTGGCGGCCCACGGGGGCGCGGTGCACGTGGCCGAATCACCCTGGGGCGGTGCGCGATTCGTCGTCGAACTGCCGCCGGCGGGACCACCGGACCGGTGACTCACTCCGGTGCGGTCGCGACCTCCGAGTCGATCAGCCGATAGCCGACTCCGCGCAGGGTTTCGATGCTGTTGCTGCCGAACGGCGTATCGATCTTCTTGCGCAGATACCCGATATAGACCTCGACGACATTCTCCGGGCCGTCGTAGTGCGCATCCCAGACGTTGCGCAGGATCTCGGTTTTGGTGAGGGCGCTGCCCTTGTGCCGCAACAGATATTCGAGCAGCCCGAATTCCCTGGGCGTCAGGGCCAATTCGGCACCGGCGCGGGAGGCCGAGCGTCGCCGCGGGTCCAGCCGCAGGTCACCGGCGGCCAGAATGTCGGGCTGCTGTGGTGCGCGGCGGCGCAGCAGGGCGCGCAGACGCGCGGTGAGCACGACGAAGGAGAACGGCTTGGTGAGATAGTCGTCGGCGCCCAGATCCAGCGCGTCGACCTGGTCGTAGTCGCCGTCCTTGGCGGTGAGCATCAGCACCGGGGTGGAGATGTCGCGTTCCCGCAGCCGGCGCAGCACCTCGTAGCCGCTCAATTCGGGCAGCATGATGTCGAGCACGATGACGTCGAAGTCGTCCTCGGTCGCCCACCACAGGCCGTCGGTCCCGGTATGAGCCTGCTGGACGACGAAACCCTCCAGTTCCAGGCCGCGCCGCAGGGTCGCGGCGAGCCGGGGCTCGTCCTCCACCACCAGCACACGCATCTCCCCAGCATGCCCGACGCGGATCGAGGGCCGCGCGGGCACTACAACCAGATGCCCGATTCGACGACCCACACGCCGCCGTTGTTCTTGCGGGCGGGCTGGGACAACTGCAGGGAGACCCGCTGTCCGTTCGGCCCGGTCGCGACCGCGAGGTAGGCGCCGTCGTGGGTGATCGTCGGCCGCGACCAGCCGAAGCGCCCGGAGACGAAGGCGCGCGCGACGGCGTCCTCGTCCAGCCGCCACGGCTGGTGACCGGCGTCGGCCGACTGCTGCAACTGTTCGGCCGCGTCGCCGCTGATGCCTTCGCCGGGGAAGGCGGTGCCGGCGGGTGGACGGTCGCCGGCGGCCGGGCTGGCCGGAGAGACGACGGGAAGGTCGGACGTCGGTGCGGAGGGTATTTCGGCGGGTCCGGCCGGTGTCCGCTCGAAACCGCCGGAGCTGTCGTCGGTTTCGCCGGAGGTGTTCCCGGCGGGCGCTTGCGTCATCGACCGATATCCGACGGTGTTCGGTCCTTCCGAAGCCGGTGAGTCGGTCGAGCAGGCGACGAGGGTGGCGGTGACTGCGACCCCGGTCGCGACGGTGACGACGCGGAGTATCTCCGTGGCCCGGAGCTGCCGGTGGCCGGAGATATGAGGGAGTCGGGTGTGGGAGCGCATGGGCGGTCTCCTGATGCGATCGGTGCCGTCATCGTGTGATCCGCGCCCGGTCGGTGGGTGTTAGCGACGGTGAGGCGTGTCGGCGCAAATCGAGACCACTCCGTCACCGTGACGGTCGCGGGCGATGGTGATCGCTCACCTGCCGCGACCGCGGCGTCAGCCCCCCGCGGATCTCGGCGGCCGCGGCCCGCACCCGCGGTGCGATCCGCCGCAGCGCTGCCGGACGATCACAGACGACACCCACCGCAGCCGACGCATCGACGGCCACGGCCACCGCGGCCAACCCGGATCCGAATTCGTCGTCGTCGTAATCGGTTGCGCGACAACCTATTCGATGTAGACGGCGATGCAGCGCCGCGAGATCGAATCCGGGCTCGACATCGGTCACCCGCGCTTCGACATCTTCGGGTGGCAGTTGCGCCAGCGCGACCCGGCCGAGGCTGCTGCGGTGGGCCGCCACCCGGGTCCCGACCCGGGTGGGCACCGCCGTCGCCGCGTGGCCGCCGAGTTTGTCCAGGTAGAGCACCTCCCCGCCGTCCAATGCCCCGAGATGGACCACGGCCGCCGTGGCCAGCAGCAATTCGTGCAGTATCGGCGCCGCGCAGGCACGTAACCGGGACAGTCGCGCGGTATCGGCGTTCCACGTGCGGACGCGCCGGCCCAGCGCGTAACCGTCCGTGCCGTGGGTGAGCCACTCCAGTGCGATGAGCTGCCGCACGATCCGATGCACGGTGGCGCGCGGCAGCCGGGTGCGGACGGCGATCTGACCGAGCGTCAGATGCCGATCCGGCGCCTGGAACAGGTCCATCACCAGGGTGGCGCGCTCGAGCATGGTCAGAGGCAGCTGAGCTGCGGCTACCTCGGACATGTACCGATGGTAGGAGCCGCCCGCGGTGCGCGACGGGCAAGTTATCCATTCGGTACGCCGAGCTCACCCGCCGGATCCGGACGCCGATCCGGCGCCGAGGCCGTTCGCGGATCCGCTGGGTAGTTGCAGCTGTGCGTCCGGTGCGCCGGTGCCGTTCGGGTCGAGCATTCCGCCCTGCCCGGCGTAGGAGCTCTGTCCCGGTGGCGCCTGCAGCACCGTGAGGTAGTTCCACAATCCCGCCGCGAGCGCACCGCCGCCGACCAGCACCGTGCCCGCGACACCGCCCGCGCCGGCGAATGCCAGGACGGCCGCCGGAATCGTCGCCAGACAGCCGGGACCCACCACCAGGCAGGTACTCGCTCCGACCGCGGCGCCGACGAGGGCGCCCAGCACGGTGCCGACGACCGTCCCGATCACCGGCCCGCGCGACATGATGGTCGCGAAATCGTTGAGCGCCAACTGGTTCTCCATCGCGGAAGCCGCGGGGCGCTTCGCGATATCCGGTGTCATCGTGAGGGTTCGCCCGCCGTCGCCGATGCGGATGTCGATGGGGTGGGCGACGCCGTCCACGGTGAAGCTCGCGGGCAGCGTCGCGACGCGAGTGCCGTCCACGGTCACGCGAACGGAACCGTCGGCACCCGCGCTGAATGCGCCGGAGTCGAAACCGCTGAGAACGACCGCACCCGAAACGGTTTCGATACTCGGCCCGGGCGGCTCGGCGGACGAGGTGGCGACGGTGACGGACGCGGTCAGGGCCGCGGTGGCCGCGGTGAGCGCGGCGATCGTACGGTGGGACATCTTCGCCTCCCGCCCTCAGCGACCGGTGTCCGGCACGCCGGGCCGGCCACGCAGATCGGGGGCGTATTCGCTGGTTCCCGGCGGTGCCAGCAGCGTCGTGACATAGCGGTAGAGCCCAACTGCGGTGGCGGGACCGCCGCCCAGGACCAGGCCCGCGACACCGCCCGCGGCCCCCGCGAGGCTGACGATCGGCAGCACGGCGACCACACAGGCGACGCTCAGCACCGCACACGAGGCGCCCGCGAGCGCGATTCCGAGCCCGACGCCGAGGACCGCGCCCACCGCCGTGCCGATCAGCGCGCCGACGGACGTGCCGATACTGACCGCATTGACCAGGTCGTTCATCGCGAGCTGGTTCTCCAGCGGGGAGGCGACCGGGGTGAGGGCAGCGCGGCGCAGGCCCGCGGTGTCCGGTGTCAGCGTGAGAGTCGTCGCATCCGCGCCGATCTGCTCGCGGATCGGCATGCGCTGGTCGCCGATCGCGTAGGCCAGCGGCAGGGCATCGAGCACGCGTCCCGCCTCGTCCCGGATGGTGACCGCGGTGACGCCGGGGTCGACGGCGAAGGTGCCGTGCGTCAATTCGACTGTCACCGAACCGCTGTCGGTCGCTTCGGCATGGTAGGTGACGAACGCCGGGGCCGGATCGGCCGCTGCCGTCCCCGCCGCGGCCAGGGTTGCGGCGCAGACTGCCGCGATCGTCGAGATCCGAATCTTCATGGGGCGCCCCCTCGTCTCGATCCACCGGGCGCTCGTGACGCCCGGCCCCGGTTCGGGTGCGGTGTGTCACACGCGACGTGCGGGGAGCCGGACCGTAGCGCGGCGGATTCGGAAGCGTCCGAGGGCGTCTCGCTCAGCGAGACAGATGTTCCTTCGTGGCCGGGAGTCCGGCCAGGAAGGTGGTGATCGCCGACGTCACCGTCTCCGGATCCTCGACCATCGGCAGATGTCCGCAGTCGCTGAGTACGAGACGTTCACGGGGACATAATGTTTCGTCGAGCCGCGCGCCGGCGGCCGCCGACAGGATCCGATTGCGCCGACCCCAGACGGTACATATCGGCGGGAACTCGGGGCCCGGAGTGAATTCGTCGAGCGCGGCGAAGGCGGGGAAGTCCTGCACCAGCCGGTCGACGGCGAGCAGGCGGCCACGGTCGGCCCAATGCGCCTGCAGGCGTGGGTCTTTCTGTAATTCCCGGTCGCGCCCGCGCGGTCCCAGCTGATGGGCGACGATCAGTGCGACGAGTGCCTTCGGCAGCGCGAGCCGCCGGGCCAACGGCGCGAGCGGCGCGAACCGGTCGAACCACATCAGCGGCGCCTGATTCCCGTGCCGCACGGTATTCCAGGTGAGCGGATTGATCAGTACCAATCCACGCAGCCGTGCCGGATCGTCGATCGCGAAACTCAGCGACGTCGCGCTGCCCAGGCAATTTCCTACCAGCACCACCCGGTTCAGCCGGTGCTCGTCGAGAAAGGCCCGAAGCATCGCCACATAGTCGGCGAGTCGATATCCCCGCGGCTGTTCCGATTCCCCGTATCCGGGCAGATCCAGTGCGAATACCTCGTGCCGGCCCCGCAGCGACGCCACCTGGTCGTCCCAGATCCGCCGCTGGGCGCCCGCATTGTGGATGAAGACGATCGGATCGCCGTGGCCCGCGCGGTCGTAGACCACGCGCCGCCCTCGATATACGAATTCCGCCACGACGACTCCTCACGTCTACGAACATCAGTGTTCGTAAGTGGGTACGGTACCGCACCGGCCCAGACCGCGCTGCTCAGCGGGCCAATTGCAAGGCCAGCGTCGCCGCGGCCGGAATCAGATACAGAGCCGGGAAGATCGTGGTCCCGTAGGAATGGGCGCGCACGGTGGTCGCCATCGCGCCGAGGAAATACAGAATCAATCCGACGGCCGCCGCCACCCCGATCGCCGGGACGAAGAAGCCCACCACGAGCCCCAGCGCCCCGGCGGATTTGGCGAGGGCGAGCCGGTTCCACCAGCTTCGCGGCACCCCGTACCGGTTCAGCGGTTCCACGACGAATTCGCTCTTGTTGATCAGTGAATAGCCGGAGAATCCGATCCACAGTGCCGCTGCCGTGCCGACGATGTAATACGCGATGTTCATGCCGGTATGACGACGCCGTGGTCAAGAGTGTGACATGCCGGCGCGAATGCTCGGTCAGCGTCGCTGGAGGGTGATTCCCGCGATCGGATACGGGACGTCGATCGAGGTTCCGGCGGCATTCAGGGTGCCTTCCCAATACCCCTGTCGCGCATCGATATCCCGCAGATCCAATCCGACCGGCATGCCCTCGAACGTCACATAGGTCTCATCGGGGCCGGCCGCGTTCTGCCGGCCGGTCTTCGAGGAGTTTCCGCACACCAGGGTCACGGCCGTGCTGTCGACGAATACCTGCAGGTCGCAGTTGTGCACGGGTGAGCCGATCGTATTGTCGGGGTGTTGCGTGATGTGGTAGCTCCCGGCCGGAATGATCCCGTTGGCGGGGTCTTCCGGGTTGTCGGCGGAGGCGGCGGCCGGCACCGCGGAAAGGGTGGCGGCGGCCAGTGCGGCTCCGGCCGCGGCGCGTCGAACGTTCATGGTCCGGCTCCCATCGGTCGATCCATCGAAATCGGCCGGATGTCGAGAGTCGCCTCGGCATCCGGGTCGCTCTGAGGGGAGGATTCCCCGCTCCCGCGAACGAAACCAGCGATGCGATGGCGTCGCGTCCGGCTGGGTGATCGGCCAGCGCACCGGTTAGGCGATGTCCCGAAATATCAAGTTTCGCGTCCCGTGAAGATAAGCAATTGGCCCATTCTGTGCCTACCGTTGAGTGCATCACCCGGTGCGGGGTCGATGCCCCGGCCCCGCAGAAAGAGGAGATGTGCTGTGCCACAAGCCTTTCGCTATTACGAGACCGGTGCGCCGGAGGTGCTGCGCTGGGAGCACGTGGAAGTCGGCGAACCGGGTCCGGACGAGGTGCGGATCAGCCACCGAGCGGTGGGCCTGAACTTCGCCGACACCTATTTCCGTACGGGGCTGTACCCGGCGCCCCTGCCCGCGGGAATGGGCGTCGAGGGCGCGGGCGTGATCGAGGCCGTGGGGCCCGGTGTCACCGGCTTCGCCCCGGGCGACCGGGTGACCTACACGGGCAGTCCGCTCGGCGCCTACAGCACGGAGCGCGTGATGCCGGCCGAACATCTGATCGCGCTTCCGGACGGGATCGGCTTCGACACCGCGGCGGCGATGACCATGCGTGGCCTGACGGCGGCGTACCTGCTGCGCCGGATCCACCCGCTGCGCCCCGGCGATACGGTGCTGGTACACGCCGCCGCGGGCGGGGTCGGGCTGATCTTCACGCAATGGGCGAAGCTGCTGGGCGTCACCGTGATCGGCACCGTCTCCTCCGACCGGAAGGCCGAAATCGCGCGGGCCCACGGTTGCGATCACGTCATCGTGTACACCCGGGAGAACGTCGCGGAGCGCGTGCGCGAACTCACCGACGGCGCCGGTGTCCGCGTGGTCTACGACAGCATCGGCAAGACGACCTTCGAATCCTCGCTGGATTCGCTGGCTCGACGCGGGCTGCTGGTGTGCTTCGGCACGGCGTCGGGCCCGGTGCCGCCGATCGACGCCATGACACTGGCCGTCAAGGGTTCGCTGTTCGTCACCCGGCCGGCACTGGCCGACTACATCGCCGACCCGGCCGAGCGCGCCGAACTGGCCGGGGAGTTGTTCGCCCACGTCGCCGCGGGCCGCATTCGCATCGACATCAATCAACGCTACGAGCTCGCGGACGCGGTGACCGCACACCGCGATCTGGAGCAGGGCACGAGCATCGGCTCGTCGGTCTTCACCGTGGGCCGGGAAGGACAGTCATGACAAGCATTGCCCCCGTGCGTCTTTCGGCGCGCTCCACACCGTTCGGCGTGCGACCGCTCACCTGCACCATCGGCGCGGAGTTGTTCGATCTGGACCTGGCCGAGGTGGCCCGCGACGACACGCTGTTCGCCGCACTGAAGGACCTGCTCCTCGAACACAAGGTGCTCTTCTTCCGGAATCAGAACATCAGCCGCGCCGAACATGTCGCTCTCGCACAGCGTTTCGGGCCGCTGGAGGACCATCCCGTACTGGGCAGTGATCCCGAACATCCCGGGCTGGTTCGCATCTACAAGGATCTCGACAGCGCGCCGGAACACTACGAGAACGCCTTTCATTGCGATGCGACCTGGCGCGAGGCCCCGCCGATGGGGTGCGTGCTCCGCTGCGTCGAGACGCCGGCGGTCGGCGGCGACACCATCTGGGTGAATATGGCCGAGGCGTATCGCCGGCTGCCCGAGTCGGTGCGCTCGCGGATCGCGGGTTTGCGGGCGCGCCATTCCATCGAGGCCAGCTTCGGCGCGATGCGCCCGGACGCCGAACGCCTGCGGCTGCACGAGCAGTTCCCGGACGCGGAGCACCCGGTGGTGCGCACCCATCCGGAAACCGGCGAAAAGGTGTTGTTCGTCAACGCCTTCACCACACATTTCGTCAATTACCACACGCCGGAGAACGTGCGCTTCGGCATCGACTACGCGCCCGGTGCCTCGGAACTGCTGAACTATCTGGTCCGGCAGGCGAGTGTCCCCGAATATCAGGTCCGCTGGCGGTGGTCCGAGAACAGCTTCGCCATCTGGGACAACCGCTGCACCCAGCACTATGCCGTGCAGGACTACTTCCCCGACGTTCGCAAGATGGAACGCGCGGGCATCATCGGCGACAAGCCGTTCTGAAAGTCATTTCACCACAATTTGTTTCGATCGGAGTACAGCCATGTTCTTTCACGACGACGCCTTGTTCCCGGAGAGCCAGGACAAGCTGGTCATCACCAGCGCGCCGTACGGGCCGGAATGGGAGCCCGACGATTTCCGCGAAGATCTGCCGCTGACCATGGAGGAACATATCCAGCAGGCGGTCGACTGCTACGAGGCCGGCGCCACCGTACTGCACATCCACGTGCGTGAGCTCGACGGCAAGGGCTCCAAGCGCCTGTCGAAGTTCAACGAATTGCTCGCCGGGCTGCGCGAAGCCGTTCCGGAGATGATCCTGCAGGTGGGCGGATCGATTTCATTCGCGCCCGAAGGCGAAGGCGCCGAGGCGAAGTGGTTGTCCGACGACACTCGTCACATGCTGGCCGAACTCGATCCCGCACCGGATCAGGTGACGATCGCGATCAACACCAGCCAGATGAACATCATGGAGCTGATGACCGCCGACGATATCGCCGGCACCTCGATGCAGCGGCCGGAACTGGCCGAGGCCTACCGGGAGATGACCGTCCCGGCCGGACCGGCGTGGGTCGCCGAACATCTGCGTCGCCTGCAGGCCGCGGGGATCCAGCCGCATTTCCAGCTGTCGAGCATTCCGCAGCTCGAGACGGTCGAGCGGCTGATCCGTCGCGGGGTGTACACCGGTCCGCTGAATCTGACCTGGGTCGGCATCGGTGGCGGCTTCGACGGGCCGAATCCGTACAACATCATGAATTTCATCCAGCGCGTCCCCGACGGGGCGTGCCTGACCCTCGAGACGCTGATGCGCTCGGTGTTGCCGGTCAATGCGATGGCGATCGCCCTGGGTCTGCACACCCGCTGCGGTAACGAGGACACCATCTGGGGGCGCAAGGGCCGGAAGGCGACCTCGGTCGAGCAGATCCAGCAGCTGGTCCGCATCGCCGGCGAGCTGGGCCGCGAGGTCGCCACCGGCAAGGAGGCGCGCGATATCTACAAGATCGGCACCACCTACGCCGACGCCGACGAGACGCTGGCGAAGATCGGGTTCGCGCCGAACCGGAAGCCCGGTCAGGTCGGATTCACTCACCACGCCTGAGCACAGAAGGGATTGCCGCACAGTGCGATGCGCCATCGAACCGACCGTGGTGATCGTGCCCGGCCTGCGCGATCACGTACCCGATCACTGGCAGACCAGGTTGGCCCAGGATCTGGACCGGGTGTGCACGGTACCGCCGCTCGAGCACGACAAACTCGATCTGCCGGCCCGAGTGGCGGCGTTGGACCGGGTGTTGACGGAGGTGGACGGCCCGGTCGTCCTCGTGGCGCACAGCGCGGGTGTCATGATCACCGTGCACTGGGCGCAACGGGCCGGCCGCGACATCCACAGTGCGCTGCTCGCGACGCCCGCCGATGTCGAAAAGCCCTTTCCCCCTGGCTATCCGACCTCGGAAGAGCTGAATCGGCACGGCTGGCAGCCGATTCCGCGTCGACGCCTCCCGTTCCCGAGCATCGTCGCCGCCAGCACCACCGATCCGCTGGCATCGTTGCGGCGGGTGGCCGGTATGGCGGAGGCGTGGGGCAGCCGGCTGGTCGACCTGGGTGATGTCGGGCATCTCAATCCGGCCTCGGGATTCGGCCACTGGGGCCGCGCCCGGGAACTGCTGCGGGAAACCGTCGATCTGGGCCGGCCGTCCGCTGCCGTGCAGGAGGTGTGATGACCGAGGTGATGACGTCGGCGGCCGCCGCGGTCGCCGATATCGCGTCCGGATCGTCGGTGGCGGTGGGCGGATTCGGCGTGTGCGGTATCCCGGACACGCTGATCGAGGCGCTCGCCGCCGCGGGAGCGGATGAACTCGCCCTCGTCTCCAACAATTGCGGCACGGCGACGCACGGCACGGGAATTCTGCTGGCGGACAAACGGGTACGCCGCGTCACCGCCTCCTATGTCGGTGAGAACGCGGAGTTCGCCCGGCAGTATCTGTCGGGCGAACTCGAAGTCGAACTCACTCCGCAGGGCACCCTCGCCGAACGGCTGCGGGCCGGCGGAGCCGGTATCGCCGCCTTCTACACACCGGCCGGGGTCGGCACGCTGATCGCCGACGGCGGAATGCCGTGGCGCTTCGGGCCGAACGGCAGCGTGGCGGTCGCGTCGCCGCCGAAACCGGTGGTCACCTTCGCCGGTCCCGCCGGGCCGAAACGCTATGTGCTGGAGGAGGCGATCACCACCGACTTCGCCCTGGTGCACGCGCTCATCGGTGACACCGCCGGCAATCTGGTCTTCGACAAATCGGCGCGCAACTTCAATCCACTGGTCGCGGGGGCGGGCCGGATCTGCATCGCCGAGGTCGAAACACTCGTGCCCGCAGGCGATCTCGATCCGGACCGCGTCCACCTGCCCGGAATCTTCGTCGACCGCATCGTGGCGACCGGCCCGGCGCGGGGTCTCATCGAAAAGCGGACGGTGCGCGGCGAGGAGAAGAAATGAGCGGCGTCATCGCCCGTTCCGGATGGGATCGCTCCGCGATGGCGGCGCGGGCGGCGCGAGAACTGCGCTCGGGTGAATACGTCAATCTCGGCATCGGCCTGCCCACGCTGATTCCCGACCACCTGCCCGCCGATATCCGGGTCACCCTGCACTCGGAGAACGGCATCCTCGGTACCGGGCCCTATCCGGCCGAGTCCGAGGTCGACGCGAATCTGATCAATGCCGGCAAGGAGACCGTCACGGTGCTTCCCGGTGCGTCCTTCTTCGATTCCGCCGCCAGTTTCGGGATGATCCGGGGTGGCCACATCGATACCGCGATCCTCGGCGGTATGCAGGTGTCGGCGACCGGTGACCTCGCCAATTGGATGGTGCCGGGCCATCTGGTCAAGGGTATGGGCGGAGCGATGGACCTGGTACACGGCGCCCGCCGCGTGATCGTGCTGATGGAGCACACCGACAAATCCGGCGCTCCGAAACTGGTGAGCCGCTGCACATTACCGCTGACCGGTGTGGGTGTGGTCCATCGCGTCATCACCGACCTGGCCGTTCTCGACATCACCGCATCCGGTCCGGTGCTGCGCGAATGCGCACCGGGCGTGACCGAGGACGACGTCGTCGCCGCGACCGGCGCGCCCGTCCGCATCGGCATCGGAGGACACTGACCGTGCTCAATCTCGCGATGCTGCTGGAGGATTCCGCGCGCCGCCGCCCGGATACCGATGCGGTGCGGCTCGGTGCGCTGCGCACGACCTACGCCGAGCTGAACGCCCGCGCGGCGCAGGTAGCCAACCTGCTGGTCGAATGGGGTGTGCGACCGGGTGACGCGGTCGCCCTCACCTGCCCGAATCTCCCCGATTTCGCCGCGGTCTACTTCGGGATACTGAAGGCGGGCGCGGTGGTCGTGCCGCTCAACATCCTGCTCAGGCCGGCCGAGATCGCCTATCACCTGGAGGATTCCGGCGCCGCCGTCTATATCTGTTTCGAGGGAACCGCGGGACTGCCGACCAGCGAATTCGGTGTGGATGCCTTCGCACGAGTTTCCGGTTGCCGCGAAATGTTCGTCATCACCGCCGATTCCGCGGCCGGCTCACGGCATCCGGGTATCGGAACATTGGAACGGGCGCTCGCGTCGCAGCCCACAACCTTCGATACGGCGGTGCGCCGCCCGGACGACACCGCGGTCATCCTCTACACGAGCGGTACGACCGGAAAACCCAAGGGCGCGGAGCTCACTCACGCGAATATGGTGCTGAACGCGCTGACTGCCACTCGATTGTTCGACTCCGCACCGGACCGGCCCGACACCCATCTGGTGACGTTGCCGCTGTTCCATTCGTTCGGACAGACCATCGATATGAACGCGGGCCTGGCCACCGGCGCGACGCTGGTGATGATGCCGCGGTTCGACGCCGCGGCCGCCCTCCGGCTGATGGCCGACGAGCACATCACATTCTTCGCCGGTGTTCCGACCATGTATTGGAGCCTGCTGCACGCGATCGACGACGACATCGACACCGAGCGGTTGGCCGCCACCTTGCGACGGGCGGTATCGGGCGGCGCCGCCTTACCGATCGAGATTCACTCGCGTTTCGCGCAGCGCTTCGGTGTCCGCATCCTGGAGGGATACGGCATGTCGGAAACGTCCCCGCTGGCGATCTTCGCGGATCCCGAGCGAGAGCCGCGGCCCGGTTCCATCGGTGTACCGGTCTGGGGAATCGAAGCGCGGCTGATCGACTCGGAGTGGAATACGCTGCCCGACGACGATGCCGTCGGTGAGATCGCGATTCGCGGCCACAATGTGATGAAAGGCTATCTCAACCGGCCGGACGCGAATCGGGAGACGATGCGCGACGGCTGGTTGCGTACCGGGGACCTCGCCCGGCGCGACCGCGACGGCTTCTACTACATCGTCGACCGGGCCAAGGACATGATTGTGCGCGGCGGTTTCAACGTCTATCCCCGTGAGATCGAAGAAGTCCTGCTGACCCACCCGGGTGTCTCGCTCGCCGCGGTGATCGGCATTCCCGACGACCGGTACGGGGAGGAGATCGTGGCGTTCGTCGTCCCCGAACGCAATGCGCGTCCGGACCCCGACGAGATTGTCGCCTGGTGCCGAGAACGCCTGGCGGCCTACAAATATCCGCGCCGGATCGAGTTCACCGACACCTTGCCCATGACCGCGAGCGGCAAAATCCTCAAACGCGAATTGCGCGTGCGCGACCGGCGGGAGCGAACCGGCGTGCCCGCGGATTCGGATCATTGAGCGGTATCGCCGCTTTCGCCACTGTTTTTCGATGCGGCCCGACGCCATTGGCTCGGGCTGCATCCGTGATGGCTGCGGAACCAGCGCGTGAAACTGGCGGGGCTGGAGAAACCGAGCATATCCGCGATCTCGGTGAGTGAACGCCCCTGATTTCCCACCACCCGGCGGGCCAGATCCAGCCGGGTGGTGTTCACGATCTCCGAGTAGGTGTGTCCCTCGTCTGCCAGCCGACGGTGGACGGTGCGGCGGTCCACGCCGAGACTGCGGGCGATCTGGTCGGCGGAGCAGCGACCGGTGGGCAGCAGCATTTCGACGAGTTCCTGCACCCGGTCGCGCATGGCCGTTTCGTGGGCGGTGTCCACGGCGCCGAGCAATTGTTGCGTGTACGGCCGCAACAGCGGGTCCGACATCGGATTCGGGGTATCGAGATCGCTTGTGTAGAGCGTTATTCCGCTGAATTCGTGCTCGAATCTCAACTGGGACCCGAACAATCGCAGATGCGTGCTGCGATCCCGCGGCGCGGAATGGGTGAAGGTGGTTTCCGCCGGTTGCCATGCCGCGCCGAGGAACGCACGCAGAATTCCCTGCATCGCGCCCATGGCCAGCTCGGTGGCCTGCCGGGTACTGCGGTGCTCGCCGATGTCCAGACTCAGACGGACGTGGGCGATGCCGTTGCGTTCGGTGAGCCGGATATGCAGGGATTCGTTGTAGGTGTGCTGATGGCGCACCATCAGTTCGAGGGCGCTGCGCACATCGGGTTCCTCGCGGATCACCAGACTCAGCGGCCCCAGATTGGACAATCGCCGCCGCTCCGCGAGCAGCAGGCCGAAATCCTGCCGGCCGGATTCGGCGGCCGAGCGCTCGAGAAGTTCGGTGACGGCCGCGGCGGGCACCCAGCGGTCCTGCAGGCTCAGGCCCGCGGGATCGAGCCCGGCCTCGCGAACGAGACGGGCCGGATCGAGCCCGAGAGATTGGCCCAGATCCACGTAATCGTTCAGTGCCGCGTACCGCGCCAAGGGTTTCATCAGCGCCTCGCTGTCCCAGATTGTTCGCATCCGTGTCCCCCAGAGTAAAGCACGATAGGGTCGGCGACCCTACTGTTGTCTCCATCACATCGAGGCGGGCGCCCCGATTTCGCCGAGCGGCCACCGGAACCGAGCGGTCCGCGCCCTACCTTCCCAGCTCCGGCGGGTGGTCCATCGCCCGCCGCGTTCGTAGGAGCACCCATGCAGTTGAACACCACCCCCGAGCGTCCAGCGGCGCGGGATTCGGTCGCATCGACCGGACTGCCCGGCCGGGCGCGGCGATACCCCTGGCTGGTCTTCGCCCTCGCCTTCGGACTGTTGCTCGCCGACTACATGTCCCGGCAGGTCCTCAGCGCGGTCTTTCCCCTGCTGAAAACCGAATGGGGTCTGACCGATTCGCAACTCGGATCGCTGAACAGCGTGGTGGCGCTGATGGTGGGGCTGTTGACGTTCCCGCTCTCGCTGCTGGCCGATCGGTGGGGGCGGGTGAAGAGCCTGGTGCTGATGGCGACGCTGTGGAGTATCGCCACGCTGCTGTGCGCGCTCGCGTCGAACTATCACCAGATGCTCGGCGCGCGGTTCCTGGTGGGGGTCGGTGAGGCGGCCTACGGCAGCGTCGGGATCGCGGTGGTCCTCGGTGTCTTCGCGCCGCGAGTCCATGCCGCGCTGAGCGGTGCGTTCATGGCCGGCGGGTCGTTCGGTTCGGTTCTCGGCGTCGCGGCCGGCGGTGCGATCGCGGTACACCTCGGGTGGCGGTGGTCGTTCGTCACCATGGCGGTGGTGGGCCTGCTGCTCGCCGCGCTCTTCGCGGCGCTGGTCGACGAGCGGAAACTGGCCCGGCACGCCGACCCGGAATCGGCCGAACCCGTGACGCGCAACGGGTTTCGCGCACCGGTGTCGTCGCTGTTCACCAATCCGGCGGTGCTGTGTGCCTATGTCGGTGGTGGCGTACAGCTGTTCGCCGCCGCGGTGCTGCTGGCGTGGACGCCGAGCTTCTTCAATCGGGTCTACGGTCTGGCGGCCGATACCGCGGCCGTCGCCGCCGCCGGTGTCGTGCTGCTGGTCGGCGCCGGAATGGTGTGCTGCGGCATCGTCACCGACCGGATCGGCCGCCGCGACCTGTCACGCAAATGGCTCGCCGCCATCGCGTTCTGCTCGATCTCGCTGATCTGCCTGACGCTCGGATTCAGCGTCGAACACGGTGCGGCGCAACTGATTCTGATCGGCATCGGCGCCTGGTTCTCGGGTGGTTCCTCGGGCCCCACCGCCGCCATGGTGGCCAACCTCACCCATTCGTCGGTCCGGGCCTCCGCGATGGGGACCCTGACGCTGTCCAACAGTCTGCTCGGAATGGCGCTGGGCCCCTTCGTCGTCGGCGTGCTCGCCGACCGCTACGGCCTGACCGCCGCACTACGACTGGCCCCGCTCGCCTATCTGGTGGCGATCGCCGCCCTGGTGGCCGGTCGCTGCCTGTACCCGGCCGGGCTGCGCACACTCGCCGCTGTTCACAACCGATGATGAGGAATCCGATGAAATTCATGACACCCGCATTGATCACGGTTCTCGGGGTCACGGCCGCCGCCGTCACCACCGGTACCGCGCACGCGGAGCCCGATCGCACCGCGGTGCACTACGAGATCGGGCGCCGGGGGGATTCGGCCCTGGTGACGACACCCGACGGCAAACTGAAAGTGGTTGCGGATCAACTGATTCTCACCACCCGTGACGATCGACCGGTCGCCGCCGTACCGCTGACCTTCGCCGTCGACGACACCGCGTATCCGATCACCGCTCACGTCGACGGCGATACCGCGACACTGACCCCGGACCGCGGTAACGGGCGGCCCACCCAGGCACGACGCGATGTCGTCTCCGTCCGGCAGGCCGCGGAATCGTTCACGCCCCGCGATTCGCAAGCGCTGGGCGCATTCGGTCAGCGCATCGCCATCGCGGCCGGAGTCAGCGCGGTCCTCGGCGCGGTGATCGGCGGCGGAATCGGCTGCCTGGTCGGCGGCGCCGTCGGCGCGGCGATCTCCAGCCCGGTGATCATGCTTTTGGCGCCGTTCGTCGGAGCGACCGTCGCCGGCTGTGTCCTGGGCGCCGCGACGCTCGGCGCCGTGGGATCGATGGCCGGCCTCATTCTGGCCGGTGGCCCGATCACTCTCTTCTCCGCCATCCAGTACTTCTCGACCGTGCTGGCACCGTGCCCGCCCGAGCTGCCCTACTGCAAGGACCCCGCACAGCCCGCACCCGCCAAGTAGTCGTCCGCCAGGTCTTCGACCACCTCTGAGGAGACATCGTGTTCGATTCGCCCACACCGATTTCCACGCCGGTCGTCGACGCCATGCGGGCCGGCGGGAGCTGGAATCCGCTCTGGGATCAGCTCTACGAGTGGGACCCCGAGTGGACCGAACGGTTCATGGCCATGAACGCCACACCGATCGCGCGCCACATCTTCCCGCCGGAATTCGTCGAATTGCTGAGCATCGCCATCGACGCGGCCTGCACCCACATGTACGCCCCCGGTGTACGCCGCCACATCCGCGCCGCACTGGATCTGGGTATCCCACCCGAACAGATCGTGACCGTCCTCCAGATGGTCAGCGTCCTCGGCATCCACGCCTGCAACCTCGGCATACCCATCCTCGCCGAGGAACTCGGCACTCCGCTCACGCCGACGCCACGGCAAGCCGATCGGTAATGTCGATCAACCGGTTGGGGCCGCCGTGCAGGCGGCCCCACCCGGCCTCGTGCACGGCCCCGGCCTGAACCCATCGGTGGGTTCGGGCAGATCGTCTCAGGTGGTCGTATAGATGGTGTTCACATCCACGAGCAGGGGAGTGCCCTGCCCAGCGACGGTTTCCCCCGGACCACTCCCGGCTGCCTGGAGGTTCTCGTCGAATCCCGCGCCGCTGTAGCAGGCCAGAACTGTCCGACTCGTGTCATATCCTTTGGCCGACATAAGTTCTCGCGCACGGCGCAGTCGGTCCACATGGTCCAGGGTCATGGTCCGGTCCCACTTCACCTCGCCCAGCGAGAGGATTCGGCGTGGTCGCCCTGTCTCCTCGGGGCCGGCACCGCGACATCGACCTGGATCTGCTTCTTGTCGCGGGGGTCGTTGACGCGAGCGGAATCCCGATATCCGAGCGGTCTGACGATCAACTCCATGAGCGGAAAGTGCGGCCTCCTCTGCCGCGTCCGTCCCGCTCGCCGTGTTGCCGCCGGTGGTCCGGTGCGGGGTCGCTACGCTGGCGCGGACCCCGGGAGAAGGAGCGTTCATGAGTGCCGCTGTCGATCGGCCGGCCGAGATCGCGTTTCCGTTGCCGGCGTGCCCGGACGAGAGCCGGGCGTTTCACGAGCAGTGGCCGGTGCGGCTCGGGGACACCGATGGGGACGAGCGGCTGCGGCTCGATGCGGTGGCGCGGTATCTGCAGGACATCGGTTACGACCATCTGAAGGTGGTCGAGGACGGGGATCTGCATCCGGGGTGGATCGTGCGCCGGACCGTGATCGACGTGCTGCGGCCCATCGAGTTCGGGGATCAGGTCCATCTGCGGCGCTGGCCGTCGGCCCTGTCGAATCGGTGGTGCAACATGCGCATTCAGGTGCGCAGTGAGAACGGCGGACTGATCGAGACCGAGATGTTCCTCATCCACGTCGATATCGAAGCCGGGCGGCCGGCGCGGATGACCGAACGGTTCATGGCGCCGATGCGCGCGGCCACCGACGAGCATCGCTTGCGGTGGCGCGCCGCCCTGCGCGAACAGTCCGGAGACGGCGGCGAAGTGCGGCCGTTCCCGCTGCGGGTCACCGATGTCGACCGCTACGGGCATGTGAACAACGCGGTGCACTGGGGAGCCGTGGAGGAGGCGCTCGCGCGGTTCCCCGACGCATCGGCGCCGCCCTATCGGGTGATTCTCGAACACGCCGGGCCGGTGCTGGGCGCCGACGAGGTGCTGATCCGCGCCCGGCGGGACGAGGACGGGCTGCATGTGCAGCTCGAAGTCGACGGTAGCGCCCGTACATTGGCGCGGATCGAACCGCTGCCTGCTCGCTGAGAGGCCGCGCCGGGCGTTTGCCGCCGCCCGGCGCGACCCGTGATCAGCGCGGCGCGTTGGCCGGATCGGCGAGGGTCGGGGTGCGGCCCTGCCGGTGGGCCTGCCTGGCGTCGTCGAAGAACTCACGGCTGCACAATGCCGAGAGGATCGCGATGCCGCCGCGGTGAACGCGGAACTCGCTCTTGGTGCTGGTCCCGGTCAGCCGGACGATCCGGCCGGCGGCGTCCTGCGGCCGCGCGAAATCCTTCACCCGGCCACGCCCGGTCCACTCCAGGTCGCTGTGCTCGACGATCGCGTCGTCGGGAACGAGGAGTTTCACCATGGCGTGGTCGAGGTCGGCGTGGACCACGATCGGGTCGTCGCCCTCGATCCACGGCGAGCGCAGGTCGATGACGACGCTCGCATAGCGGGCCTGCACCGCGAAGTCGGTGGCGCGGGTCCAATCGCCGAGGCGCTTGGTGGTCTCGTGGTCGGCGTGAATGCGGACGGTATCGGTGGTGACGGTCATTGTTCTGGTCCTTCCGGATCGCAGTGGACGGGTTCGCCTGCTCTTCGATAGTGGCACACAAACTAGTATCGAAGCAACTAGTTATTTGAAGACTAGTTGTGCGGCACCTAGTAGGATGAGTCGCATGCCCACCCCCGACCGGTTCAAGCGATCCCCGCTCGCCATGGCGGTGCTCGGCATCCTGCACCTGGAGCCGATGCACCCGTACGCCATTCAGCGCCGCATCAAGGAGTGGGGGAAGGACAAGGTCGTCAACGTGGGGCAGCGCGCCCAGCTGTACAAGACGATCGCGCGACTGCAGGACGCCGGTTTGGTGACGGTCCGCGCGACGGGTCGCGACCAGCAGTATCCGGAACGTACGGTCTACGAGATCACCGACTCCGGCCGCGATGCCTGCACGGCATGGCTCACCGACATGCTCGCCGTGCCCCGCAACGAATTTCCCGAATTTCCTGCGGCCCTGTCGTTTCTGATGCTGCTCGGTCCGGATGGCGCCCGGGTGGAACTGGAACGCCGGCTGAAAGCGTTGCGCGCCGGGCATTCCGAGCTGGAGACCGGCATCGCCCAGGCCGTGCGATTCGGCCTGCCGCGGGTCACCATGCTCGAAGACGAATACCAGCGTGCCGTCACCGAGGCCGAAATTCGGTGGCTGGAAGGCGTTGTCGCCGACCTCGCCGACGGCACGCTCACCTGGTCGTGGGAGTCGCTGGCACAGTTCCAGGACCAGGGCCCCGCGGCCGGCTAGGTACGCGCATCGTGGCGAGGTGCGGCTCGACGGCCCTATCGTCGGATACGGTGCCGACGTCGACACGAACCGGCGCGCACCGCCGGCGACCAACGAAACACAGGTGATGGCAATGGCAAAAATCGTGCTGTTCGGAGCGACCGGCTACACGGGCCGCCTGACGGCTCGGGCCCTGCTGGCTCGCGGTGCCGAGCCGGTACTGGCCGCCCGTAACGCCACCGCGCTGCGGCAGCTCGCGGCCGACCTCGGCGGTGCCGAGACCGCCGTGGCCGACGTGGCCGACCCCGCATCGGTGCGCGCCCTGCTGGGCCGCGGCGACGTGCTGGTGACGACGGTGGGCCCCTTCCTGCGGTACGGCGGCCCGGCGCTGGGCGCGGCACTCGAGGCGGGCGCGCACTACTTCGACTCGACCGGCGAGGGCCCGTTCATCCGCGAGGTGTTCGATCGCGACGCCGAGGCGCGCCGGGCGGGTGCCGGTCTGCTGACGGCCTTCGGATTCGATTACGTCCCAGGCAATGTGGCCGCGGCTCTCGCGTTGCGCGACGCGCCCGACGCCGCCCGCCTCGACATCGGCTACTTCATCGCCTCCCCCGGCACGAGCGGCGGCACCCGCGCGTCCATGGTCGGCATGTTGTTCGAACGGGGCTTCGCCCTCCGCGACGGCGATATCGTGCCGGAGCGGACCGGTGCGCGCACCCACACCTTCGATGTGGCGGGCCGCGCGCTCACCGGCGCCTCGATTCCGGGGTCGGAACATCTCGTCCTGCACCGCGCCCACCCGAACCTGCGCGAGGTCGACGTCTATCTCGGTATGCCCGGCAATGCCGCTCGCGCGCTGCAGGCGACCTCGCTCGTCGCGGACACCGTCGCCCGGGTGGCGCCCGTGAAGCGGCTGGCCGAGAACGCGTTGAGCGTCCTGGTCAAGGGCTCGACCGGGGGACCCGATGCGGCAACCCGGGCCCGAACCCGCACCTGGGCGGTCGCCGAAACCCGCGACGCCACCGGCCGCATCCTGTCCTCGGCCACGCTGACGGGCGTCGACCCCTACGACTTCACCGCCGAGATCCTCGCCTGGGGTGCGCAGACCGCGCTCGCCGGCGGGCTCCTCGGCACCGGAGCCCTCGGCCCGGTCGAAGCCTTCGGCCTGGACTCGCTCACCGCCGCCGCGGCGGATGCCGGACTGCGCCCGGCCGAACCCGCGTAAACTCACTTCCGGACGTGCGAAGACCCGGCCGGGTATGGGTTAGTCCCGGTGACGCGAACCGTTGAACACCGCACCTTCCGCAGGTGTGACCTGTACGTCCCTTCCGATGATGTTGCATGCGAAGGGACTTGGTCATGTCGAGATTCAAGGTCATCATTGCCGGCGCCGGGCTGGGCGGGCTGGCGTTGGCGCAGGGTTTGTGCCGCCGAGGCATCGATGTCGTTGTGTACGAACGCGATTGCGCGGTGGATACCCGTCGCCAGGGCTACCGGCTGCATCTGGACGCCGCGGCGCGGCGCGCGCTTCATCGGGTGCTGCCCGCGCCGCTGCGCACACTGTTCGACGCCACGACGGGCACCCCGAAACCCCGATTCACCGTGCTGGACAGTGCACTGAACGAACGGTTCACCCAGGATTCGGCGGAACCGGCTTTCGCGGTCGACCGCCTGACGCTGCGCCGCATCCTGCTCACCGGCCTCGACGACCGTGTCGTATTCGGCAGGGCGGTCAGCGGTTTCGACACCGACGGCGATCGCATCGCCGTTCATTTCGCCGACGGTGACAGTGCCGGCGCCGACGTTCTGATCGGCGCCGACGGGATCAATTCCGCTGTGCGTCAGCGATATCTGCCGCATGCGCGCATCGTCGACACCGGGGTGCGCCAGCTCTACGGCGCGATACCGCTGAACGCGCGGACTCGGGACTTGTTCGACGACAGCATGTTCGGCATCTTCACCATGATCGCCGGCCCCGACGGGAGTTTCGTCGGGGTCGCGCCGGTCGAATTCCGCCAGGACCCGGCGATTGCGGCGGCCCAGCTCGTTCCGGCTGCGGAACTGCCGTCCGTCCCGGACTACATGACCTGCTCGTTCGGTGCTCGCGCCGAGTGGTTCGGCACCACGGAACGGGAATTGCGCGACCTGGACGGCGGCCGACTGAAAGACATCGTCGCCGCGGCGGTCCGGACCTGGCATCCACGGATTCGCGAAATCGTCGCCGCCTGCGATCCCGACACCATGTTCGCACTCCCACTGCGCACGAGTGTGCCGATCCCGGCATGGCCGACCACACCGACGACCCTGTTGGGTGATGCCGTGCACGCCATGAGTCCCGCGGCCGGATCCGGGGCCTGCACCGCGTTACGGGACGCGGCCGACCTGTCCGAAACCATCGATTCCGTTGTGGCAGGCCGTGATCTGCGCAGCGCGCTGCGCGACTACGAACAACGCCTGATCGAGTACGGATTCACCGCCGTCCGCACCGGGGCCGCGAACGGCCACCGCTTCCTGGGACAGAACCCGCTGCCCGCGTAGGGATACCGGCGGCGTGGGCCCGGCGATCAGGTCCGTCCCACGCCGCGCGGCCCCTTCGCGGGCATGGCAGGCTGCGGTCATGGAGCCCTCGCGCTGTGTTGTGCTGGTCCCGACCCACGGATCGATCGCACCGGATTTCGCCCGCAATCTGGCCCGGCTGGAGCATCGGGGTTACGAGGTCCGGACCGTCACGGGGTTCGCCGCGATCGATCAAGGACGCAGTCAGATGGCCACCGACGCGTTGCGCGACGGGTTCGAGGGGCTGATGTGGATCGATTCCGATATCGCGTTCGACGTGGATTCGGTGGATCGGTTACGCGAACACGATCTGCCGGTCGTCTGCGGGATCTATGCGAAGAAGGGGGTGCGTGGCCTGGCCTGCCACGTGCTGCCCGGCACCGGGAACATCCTCTTCGGCGAGGGCGGGGGACTGCTGGAGATCAAGTACGCCGCTACCGGATTCCTCTTCACCCACCGCGACGTCTACGAGACCGTCGCCGGACACGAACAACTTCCGGTGTGCAACCTGCGGTTCGACCGCCCGACCGTCCCGTACTTCCTGCCCATGCTGGTGCCCGACGGTGAACACACCTGGTACCTGGGCGAGGACTACGCATTCTGTGAGCGAGCGCGGCGCAGCGGCTACCGAATCATGGCCGACAGCTCGTTCCGGCTGGGGCATGTGGGCACCTACAGCTACAGCTGGGAGGAAGCGGGGGCCGATTCGCACCGATACGCGAGTTACAACTATCGGCTCGGGTGAGCGACGGATCGCCCCGATCGAACGTTCGGAGGCGGCTACCGGCTATTTCGCGGCGATCTATGCGGTCGGGGCGGGATTCGCAATGTGGGTCCCGCTGGGGTTGAATCGGGATATGCGGTCGGACTATCACGCGAATCTGCGGCAGCTCGCCGAGTTGCTGCATGCCATGTGTGAACAGGACCGGACCGCCATCTCGGCGGCCACCTACGCGGTGGTGAACGCCGATATCGAACAGGCCGAGGCCGCACTGGACATCGTCGGCCAGGTCGAGGAGATGGCGCAGCAGGCCGAACAGGAAGCGCTGCGCCTGCTGGCACTGCAAGCTCCGGTCGCCAGCGAGTTGCGGCGCGTGGTGACCGCCATCCAGCTCACCGGTCATCTGCAGCGCATGGGCGCCCTCGCCGGGCATATCGCCACCAGCGCACGCCGGCGCCATCCCGAACACGTCGTTCCCGAACCGGTGCGACCGGTGGTCGAACGTCTCGGCTCCACCGCCTGTGCGATCGCCACCAGCGCCGCGGCGGTGCTCGAGACCGGCGATCCGTACGACGCGGCCGGTCTCGACGCCCAGGACGACGCACTGGACAATCTGCACGAGCAGTTGCTGGCCGCGGTGCTGGACCACGAATGGGCGCACGGCATCACGGCCGCGGTCGACCTCACGCTGCTGGGACGGTATTACGAGCGCTTCGCCGACAATGCGGTGGAAGTGGGCCGTCGCACCATCTTCCTCACCACCGGTGAAACCGCCGACAACTGGGCGCCCGGCGGCGAGTGATCGGTCCGGCCTCCGAAACCTATGCGGCCGAACCGAATTCGGCCAGCACCGTGCCGTGCCGGACGACTCCGGAGAGTCCGGGCAGCTCGGTGGGCGCCGACCACGTGCGGAAGCCGTCATAGCTGTCGCTGTAGAGATAGCGGCCCTCGGTGTAGGCGTCGAGATAGATGCGATGTCCGCCGTCGGGGAGCGGCACCACCGACGGGCCCTCCCGCGGACCGCCCCATCCGGCCCAATCACCTGTGGCGACAAAGGTATACGGGCCCAAGGGGTTGTCCGCGACCGCCAGCTCGACCAGTTTGGTGTCCTCGTTCTTCACGAAGGCGTACAACCGCCCGTTCCACCGCACCAGCTGTGTGTCGATGAATCCCAGCGAACCCGGACCGCTCGGGCCCACACCGAACAGCGGAATCGGCGGCGCCCAGGTGGACAGTCCCGCGCCGACCGGTAGCAGCAGATGCGGGGTGAAACCGTGCCCCCAGGTCAGCGACACGATGATCCCGACTCGGCCCGCCGCATCGACGTACCACTCCGGGGCCCATGTCCCTTCCAGGCGGCCCGGTACGAGCATCGGCGCCGGGGCCATCTCCGTCCAGGCGATCCGGTCCCGGCTACGCGCCAGGCCGATCGAGGTCGCGTCGGGGGCTCTGGTGTAGGTGAGGTAATACCAGCCGTCGGTGTGCAGCATCACGCTGGGATCGCGAGCCAGCCCGGTCCGCGGCGTGAAGGCGTGTTCGGCGACCGGCGTGAACCGCGTCCCGTCCACCGATTCGTACACGGCCACGGTGGATTCGCTGTCGGCACGAAAGGCCGCCATCGTGTAGCGGGTGGGCGCGCGCTGGGGATCGGCGCCGATTCCCGGTAGCGCCGACTGCGCGCGTGCCGTTCCCGGGACCAGCAGGGGCAGACCGGCCAGCAGTGCGAGTGCGGATCTGCGTCCCATCGCCATGACCAGCGATTGTGCGGTTCGCGCGCGATGATTCACCGGAGGCGCGCCGGAGCGATTCGCCTCCGGCGTGGCGTGGCGCCCGCGCACCGCCGGCTGTAGTGGAATCGATGCGCAGCACTGTGGCTCGGACCGAAGAGGGAGGACTCACTCGTGCGAACAACTCTCGTGGCGCCCGTGCTCGCGCTACTGATAGCGGGCGGTGCCGCGACCGCAAGTCCGGCCCGCGGGGAGTCCGAGCCGATTCCGATGGACCCGCGCACATCGTTCGCAATGGTCTCGCTGATTCCCGGAACCGATACCGGCACAGGGAATTCGGGCGAAAGGCGGCCCGCCCTGTCGATCATCAAGCTGTATCTGGTCGACTACGTACTGCGCCACGGCGACGGATCCCGCTCGGATCGGCAGGCGGCTCAGCGCGCGATCCAGCTCTCCGACAGTGATGCCGCGACTGAGCTGGATACCAAGTATCCGCACGCCATCGATGCCGCCGCCGCGGAATTCGATTCGGCCGACACCCGTCGCGGTTCGTTCTGGGGCGACTCCTACACCAGCGCCCGGGACGTCGCCGAATTCCTCGTCGCCGAGCAGCGCACCGATCCCGGCTCGCTGCTGCTGTGGTGGATGGCCACCGCGAGCCCGATCGCCGCCGACGGTACCGCGCAGAACTGGGGGACCGCGCACGTCCCGGCAACCGTCGGCACCAAATGGGGGTGGTCGGACGACGGCTCCTACGTCGCCTCGGCGTCCTTCGGCCCGGGCTTCGCGATCGCCGCCTTCACCCACGGCGATGCGAACGACGAGGACGCCGACCTCGCGGCGTTCACCGGGAAAAAGTGGCGTTCCGGCCGGCAGTTCGTGCCGAAACGCGACGGTGTGCCAGACTGGATGGTGAGCACGGGTTGTTGCAGTGATCGCCCGGCTCGCAACAGGAAGTAAATCAAAAGAATGTCGCAAGGCAGTGTGAAGTGGTTCAACGGCGAAAAGGGCTTCGGATTCATCGCCCAGGATGAGGGCGGTCCTGACGTTTTCGTCCACTATTCCGAAATTTCCGGTTCCGGCTTCAAGACCCTCGATGAGGGGCAGCGCGTCGAGTTCGAGGTAGGCCAGGGCCAAAAGGGTCCCCAAGCTCAGAACGTCCGCGCCATCTAGGAGCTGACAAATCAGCGAAACCCGCGCCTGCGGCGCGGGTTTCGTGCTTTTTTCTGCGGCTTTCTCCCAGCCGCGCGAGGCCACGTGGACAGGGATGGCCCGGTCGCGTAGAGTCGACATAGATATCCGGTCCCACTGGCATACGGCTGCCATCGGAATGGCAGCGTAAACAGACGTTCTTTCGTTTCGGGAAACGGTCCCTCGAACGCCGCGCAGGCAACCGGATACGAGTGCGCTGCGACGAATTTCGCGAGCTGCACAGGCTGTGTCGCCGGTGTTTTCGATCATGTCGATACGAACGTATCGCAGTCGAAGCAGACACTGATCTGAACGTGTCGTCCACCGTCGATGTCGGCCCCGGCACCTGTTTCCGCAGGTCCCGGACATTGTCATTACACGGCCGATCTTCGGCCGAGTCAGGAGCGTCGGCATGAACCGACCGAACCACCTTGTGCACGGCCCCGCGCGGCCCGTCGTCGAGCCCGGCGCACGTGTGCAGTTCAAGGATTACGAGACGAAAACCGGATATGTCGACGGCGCCTGGTGGCCCCGTAGCCCGGATCTCGCCACCGAACTTCCCGGCCTGCTCGCGGCCGTATCGCCCACGCTCGGCACGATCCACCGGGTCGTGTACAACACCGCCGAATGGAACCCGGTCGCAGGCTGCGAAGGGGTGCGTCTCGACGGGACCCGGCACGGCGCCGCCCACACCGTCGAGGTGCTCGGGGCGCGCGACCGGCGTCGAGTACTGCTGATCATCCCGCCGCGCACCGATACCCATCGCGCCTGCGCTGTCATGGCTCTCGCGTGTCGTGCGAACGACGAATCGACGGTAGACGAACTCCTGGCCCGATTGCCCGGCCGCACCGGGCGGGCCGCCGCCCTTCGCCGGTGGCGCAACGGCGCGACCGGCCGCGAGTCGACAGTGGCCGGCCGCATCCATCCATCTATCGAAAGACACTGCCTGTGAGCGAGAAACAACCCTTGGGACCCCAACTCTTCAGTCACCGAGACGCGGTCACCGACAGCCCGTCCGACGTCGTGGCGCGAGGGGACCTGCGACCGACCTTCTCCGCCGCGCCGGACGCCTCGGCCGAGTCGCGAAACCGAACCGCCCGCCGCGCGGACCCGAAATAACACCGCGATACCTGCGAGAGCACTCACCGTGTCGTCGGCAGGGTGAACGCGGCGGTGCGGACGACGTCGCCGTGCTTGAAATCCAGGAACAACCGGTAGGTTCCGGGGCCGGGGACGGCGGTGTGGAAGGTGACGTCCGGACCCGGGGCGGTGACGCCGTCACCGGGTTCGCCGTTGGGGTGGACATGCACGTAGGCCAGGTCGCCCGCCCGCAGGATCACCAGATGTCCGTAGGCCGCCAGGTACGGCTGTAGGTCGGTGACCGGCTCGCCGTGCTTGCGCACGGTCAGGGTGAGCAGGCGGCCGTCGCCGGGCACCAGATCGCCGTCGAGGGTCACCTCGTACCCGTCGATGTCGGCGATCCGGGCGGCCGCGGGTGTCGGCCGCGGCGCGTACGTGCCGGTGACGGCCAGGTCCGCGCCGAGGGTGATGGTCTTGCCGAGGGCCCGCGGGGCGATGTCGGTGAACACGCGATACGCGCCCGCTTCCGGCAGGTTCAGCCGCACCGTCCAGATGCCGTCGGCGGTGAGTTCCGGATGCACGTGCCAGAACCCGGTCAGTTCCCGCTGCACCACGATGAGGTGCAGCTGCCGATCATGGATCGCGGTGTACTCGGTGACCGGTGCGCCGTCCGGACCCAGGATCCGGAACCGGAAATCGACCTCGCCCGGTGTGAGGATCGGCTCGGCGAGCGCCAAGGTGTACCCGTCCTGGGTGATCTGGAGCCCGCCCGGCAGTCCGCCACCGTGCGCGGCGTGCCCGCCATGGCCTTCGTGCGCGTCATGGTTTTCGTGCGCGCTGTGCCCCTCGTGTCCACCGTGGCCCTGGTGTCCGCCGTGATGCGCGTGCGGGTCATGGGTTCCGTGATTGCCTTGTGCCCCATGGTGATTGATGTCAGTGTGCGCGGTCATCGCTCCGGCCTTTCCGATCTTGTTCTCGTCCGACATCGAAGAACATATACCCCTAGGGGGTATATGGCAAGCCTGCTCTGGCGAGAAGTGCGAAGCTGCCCTCGGGGGCTGGCGGATCGCCTCTTTGGAGGCGAGAACGAAGGCATCGCCGCCATCAGGCTGTCGAGATCGCCAGGCTGATCCAGACGACAACCGGCCGGCCCCCGGATGGGGACCGGCCGGTCGAATAATCACCGGTCAGCTGAGGCCGGCCACTTCCTGGGCGATCGCGGCGAGCCGGGTCTGGGCGGCCGACACGACGCCGTGGCGCTTCTTGTGGGCTTCCTCGTAGGCGACGATCGCGCGGATGTCGGCCGGCTCGGTGAGGTCCTTCACCGCGGCGACGGCCTGGGACACGTTCAGCTCGTCGTAGTCGCCGACCGGCAACTCGCCGGGTTCGAGGACACCGGTGGTCGCACGGATCGAATGCAGGGCGTCGGCGGCCGCGCCGGCGCCTTCGTGACGCGTGACCTGTTCGGCGGTCTCGAGTGCGGCGTCCCGGGAGGCCGACAGAGTCTTGACCGCCACATCACCCGCGTGCGCGCCTCGGGCGAGCAGCTCACCGAGCGCGGGCGGGGTGGTGCGGACGGTGTCCAGCGCGCGGTCCAGGCCGCGAGCCGACCAGGTGACGGGCAGGTTGAACAGCTTCACCGCGGTGCCGGTCGCCGCCTGCAGCACGGTGCGGCGCAACGCGGCCGGCCCGCCGAGGGCGTCCTCGGCCAGGACGGTGGTCAGCCATTCCACCGTGGCCGAATGCGCGGTGATCAAGCGGTCGGCCAACGTCACGATCTCCCGCTGCCCCGCGGCGGTCGCGAGGGCCTTGATGTAGCGGGAGCGGTCGAGCAGCTGGTGCTCGAGCGCCAGATCGCCGAGCAGGGCCTCGTCGAACGGCTGGGCCTGTTCGGCCATCGCCTTGATCGCGGCGACCGCACGGCCGAGGAACGGGCCGACCACCTCGGGCACACTGCCCAGATCGCGGATGGCGGCCTCGATGGCCTCGGCGCGGGCGCGGCCCTTGTCGGCGTTCTCCGACAGCTCCTTGCGGACAGCCTCGGTCCGCGCCTGCGCGATCCGGGTCTCGGCCACTTGTATCTCGGTATTGGTCAACGTCAGCAGTGCTCGCAGCTGGGCCAGCAGGGTGGACGTATCAGGAGTGCTCATGCGAATCTCGTCCTTCGGCGTATAGACAGCATCAGGTCGGGGCGCAACGTTGCACCATATCTGCGACTACCCGCCATTACCGATGATTAACATGTTCGGCGACATCACAATCGCGGCACGGGCACTCGCGGGTCGACCGAGTGGGCTCGATCCGCTCAGCCGAGATAGGTCGATTCGAGTACGAGGTCCTTGAGAACCTTCTGGTATTCGGCGTGCGTCCGATGCTCGCGGGTCGTCCACCGGGTGCCCTCGTGGCGACGCATGAACGTTCGATACTCCGGGGCACCCGGATATTTCACGTTGTCCGCCACGACGACCGCGCCGGCGCGCAGCCACGCCAGGTCCAGGATCCGGTGGAGATCGGGAAGATATTCATCCTTCTCGTGGTCGAGGAAGACGAAATCCAGTGCGCCGGGACGGAATTCGTGGTTTCCGCTCAGCGTGCGGAGCGTCTTTCCGTCGTCGCCCAATGTGCCGACGATGACGACGATGCGGTCACCGACGCCCGCGTGATCCCAGATCCGCCGGGCCACGGCGGCATTGGCGGCATTGAACTCGATCGAGTACAGCACGGCGTCGGCCGGCATGACCCGCGCCATGCGCAATGCGCTGTATCCACAATAGGTTCCGAGTTCGAGCAGGCGGCGCGGCTGCGCGGCGGCGACGGCCCGGTCGAGAATCCGGCCCTTCTCGTCACCGATATTGATCAGGTAGCTCTTGGTGTAGCAGAACTCGTCGATCGCCCGGATCACATCGTCGATGTCGTTGCGTCGCGCATGCGCGCACACATAGTCGGCCAGCGCCTGTTCGCGGCCGTCACCGACCTGCCAGGTGGCGCCCATATGCCGGAGGCCGAACAGAAACCGCACATACGACCAGCGCAGAAACATCACCGGTTTGCCCACGCTCTCGTTGGCGGCGATCGCCAGGGCGATCGCGGCGACGGCGGCCAGCACCGCGCGCGGGAGACGGAGACCGAACACCGCCGGCCGTCGTGCGGCCAGCATGATCGATGACGCGACCGACACCACGGATGCCACGATCGCAGCGGAATGCTTGCTCACATGCTCTTCCCTTCGCCGTGCCGATTCAGTTCGGCCTCCAGGATCGGCCCGATGACCGCGAGCGCCTCGGGGTTGGTCATCTGGGCGTGGGTGACGTCGACGCGGTGCTCGGCGATCCGTCCGGAAACCCAGGGCCGCCACATCTCGCCGGTCAGTTCGCCGGTGATGCCCTCGGTCGCCGAGAAATACAGCAGATCGCCGTCATAGGGTGCCGGCCGGTAGCTCGTGGACATGGCGACGCTGTCGACATAGCCCTGGTGCAGGCGTTCGAGCTGCTCGCGGGTCAGCCCGCGCCCGGGGCCGGGGCTGTCGGCGAGCACGTCCACCGCTTCGTCCAGCGTGAGCGGCCGCGTATCAGGGGTGGCCGACTCGTTGCCCTGCAAATGGGTGACCAGATCACGGACGGTGGGCGGCTCCGGCCGCGGCGCACCCTGCCCGAAGGCCACGCTGTCGAGCATGACGAGCAATCCCACGTCGTGCCCCCGGGCGCGCAGCCGGGCGGCGAGCGCGTGCGCGAGCTGACCGCCCAGCGACCAGCCCAGCAGGTGGTACGGCCCTTCCGGTTGCACGCGCGTGAGTTCCCGCAGATACACCTCGGCGAGCTCGTCGACGCTGCGGTATCGCCGCGATTGCCCGGAGACGGCCGGCGACTGCAGGCCGAAGACGGGCCGGTCGGTGACGTAGCGCAGCAGGCCCGAATAGCACCACGACAGCGGAACCGCCGAATGCAGGCAGATCAGCGGCGTCCCGGAACCGCTGCCCCGCAACGGAAGAACCGGTTGCAACGCCGAACCGCCGACTGCCGCCTCGCTGTTCCCACCGGCCGCGGTGGCTTCGATGGCGGCGGCCAAGCTCTGCACCGTCGGGGTGAACAGCGACGAGATCGTCACCGTGGTCCCGGTCCGTTCCGACAGTTGCCGGCACAGTTCGACGCCCAGCAACGAGTTGCCGCCGAGTTCGAAGAAGTTGTCGTCCAAGCCGATTCGAGTCTGCCCGGTCACCTCGGCGATCGTCTCCGCCACCGTGCGCTCGATCTCCGAGGCCGGCGCGCGGAACGCCGGGCGCGGCAGCGTCTGTGGATCCGGCAACGCTGATCGATCGGTCTTGCCGCTGCTCGGATTGATCGGTATCTCGGGCAGCGGAATCAGCATCGCCGGAACCATGCCGGGCGGCAGCACGGTCCGCAATCGCGCCAAGACGGCGGCCCGGTCGAAATCCTCCCCGGCCGCCGCGGGCACGACATAGCCGATCAGCCGATCGCCGAGTGTCTCGGACGTCCACACCCGCACCACGGCCTGATCGACCGCCGCATCGGCGGCCAAGGCGCGCTCCACCTCGGACGGCTCGATGCGCTGTCCGCGCAACGAGATCTGAACATCGCCTCGGCCGAGGTACTCCAGCGTGCCGTCGGGTTGCTCGCGGACCATGTCACCGGTGCGATACATCCGGGTTCCCGGCTGCCCGTAGGGATTTGCGACGAAACTCCGCGCGGTGATCCCGGGCCGCCCCAGATATCCCCGCGCCAACGCGTCACCGGCGAGATACAGTTCGCCGCGGGCGCCACGGGGAGCCGGCCGTAGCCGGGCGTCCAGGACGAGAGTCTGCACGCCGGGCAGTCCGCGCCCGATCGTGATCGGCGAGCCGGGGGCGAGCGGTTCGGTCTGGGTCACCACGACGGTGGCTTCGGTGGGGCCGTAGGAGTTGAACATCGGTAACCGGCCCGCCCAGCGTTGCGCCAGTGCGGGCGGACATTTGTCTCCGCCGACGGTGACGGTCCGCAGCGAGGGCAGTCGATCCGGGTCGAGCGTGGCCAGGATGGCCGGCGTGACGATCAGCTGCGTGACGGCCTCGTCCTCCATCACTTGCGAAAGTCGTTGTCCCGCAACGATATCCGGCGCCAGGGCGACCAGCTTCGCGCCCGGGGTGAACGCGGAGAGATATTCGAGCATCGACGCATCGCAGAATGGCGAATGTGCTTGCAGCACAACGGCATCGCTGCCGATGCCGTTGCGGGTGCGCAGATCGTCGGCCAGGGTCGCCAGCCCCTCGTGGGTACTCAGCACTCCCTTGGGCTCGCCGGTGGATCCGGAGGTGTAGATCAGATAGGCCGGGTGCGCGGCCCGCAACGGTCGTATCCGATCCGCGTCGGTCACCGCTTCGGCGGACCGGGCCGCGGCGGCGCGGGTGAACTCGTCGCTGTCGAGCATCAACCAGTCGACCGTCGTGGTCTCCTGCGGTGTGCGCCACCTGGTGAGGGTGATGCCCACCGCCGCACCGGAATCGGCGATCAGCTTCGAGACGCGGGCCGGCGGGTCGGTGGGATTGACCGGGAAGAACACCGCGCCCGCCCGGGCGACCGCCCACAACGCCATGACCGATTCGACCGACCGCGACAATGCCACCGCGACAACGACTTCCGGCCCGGCGCCGTGCGCGATCAGCTCGCGCGCCCACCGGGCGCTCGTCTCGTCGAGTTCGCGATAGGTCACCGAACGATCAGGCCCGCTCAGCGCGATCCGGTCACCGGCATCGGTTCCACCCGCGAGCAGGTCCGGCAGCAACCGCTGGTGGTGTCGCCGCTGCGGGGCGGCGATCGTGTGCGGGCCGGCGACGGCCGCGAACACCGTGTCCGCGCCGTCGGCCAGCAGGAATCGGGTCAGGCAGTCGACGAACTGCTGCCGATACCCCTCCACTTCCTCTGCTCGGTACAGCTCCGGGTTGGCATGAAAGTCGATGACGAACGGCTCGGTGCCGAACCGGTAGCAACTGATCGCCAAATCCTCCACCGGGCCGGCCGAAAGCAGTTGCGTCCGACCGCGAACGGCGCCGAAGTCGATGCTCTCGGGCAGGCTGAGGACGTTGATCAGCGGCCCGTAGCCGTGCCGGCCGGCCTGCCCCACGCCGTGGTCGCGGAGCAGGTCTTCGTGCCGGTACAACTGATGGCGCAACGCGCCGATCATGCTCAGGCGTACCTCGCGAACCAGCTCACCGACCGTGCTCTCGGCCACGCCGCGCACCCGCAGGGGCACCACGTTCGAGACCATTCCCGCCGACTGCCGCAGCGCTCCGGTGGTGCGCCCGGCGACGGGCAGCGACACCGTCACATCGGTATCGCCCGTCATCCGCGCCAGAAACGCGGCCACCGCCGCGACCAGCACCTCGGCCATTCCGGTGCCGTACCGGCGGGCTGCGTCGCCGAGCCGTGCCATGACCTCCGCGTCGACGGTCGCGTGCGCGATATGCGGCCGGGCCGACGGGGCGGCGTACCGCTCACTGAGGCGGGTCGTGTGGTCGAGGCCGGCGAGCTGCCGGCCCCAGTACTCGCGGTCGGCCGCGAACCGAGACGAGGACCGATACCGCTGCTCGGCCGCCACGATCTCGGCCAGCGATACCGCGCGGCACGCGGTCGGGGGTCGTCCTTCGGTTGCGGCGGAATGCAATTCGGCCGTGCGCTGCAACACCTGAGCGGCGCCGAAGCCGTCCACGGCGATGTGGTGGCTGCGCGCGTAGCAGCGATACCGGCCGGGGCCGAGGGTGAACAGCACCGTCTTCGTGACGTCGTCTCCGGTCAGATCGATGCCCGCGTGATGATCCCGGCTCATCCACTCCTGTGCGGCGCGTTCGGGATCGGGGTGATCACTGAGATCTATGCAGTCGAATCCGGTGTCCACATCGTGGTCGAGATATTGGCGCGGCCTGCCACCGACGATGGCGAATCGTACATGCGGCGACTGTAATTCGCGTGCGGCGCGGCGGGCACACCGCTGGAGCAGTTCCAGGTCGAGATCGCCTTGCACATCGGTGTATTGCGAGATGGAGAACGGAACCGTGGGATGTAACTGCTGAGCCAGCCACAGTTCGTACTGCGCCACCGACAAGTCGAAGAAGTCCGCGCCCGGAGTCGCGTCGTCGTGACGACGCGTGGTACTCGAAAGGTCTACCACCGCAATTCCTTAATCGTCGCCGGCGAGGATGTCGTCCGGGGGAGCGTGCGATACGGCGTCGTCACGAACCGATCCTCGTCCGGAGGAAGCTCGTTACCTCCGCCATCATCCGGCCGACCGAATCGGCGACGAAGAGGAGCGGTTGACAAATGCTGTCGTCGATATCGGCGGCGAGTATGTCCTCCACCCGGAATTCCCGCAGATCCGCGTTCACGAAGGACTCCATCTCCGTCACCGAGGAGAGGATCGCGGCTCCGTACGCTCGCGGGTGACCTTTCTCGGCGACCACGCCGACCTCCAGGGTGAACCAGAACAACCGCGCGATCGCGGCCCGCTCCTCGTCGGAGGTGGCGCGGTTGGCGGCGCGGCCGAAACAGCGATACAGCTCCGCGAATTCGGGGTCGGCCAGTATCACCGCATGTCCGACCAGTTCGTGGATGACGTCCGGATCGGGCGAGAACGATTGCTCGGTCACCGGCCGCACGTCCGGCGTGGCGTGCAGGATGCCGTCGGCCATCGGCCCGTAGAACAGGCGGCCGGGTTGGCTTCCGATGGCCGGCGCCAACGCGAAACCGGTCAGCGAACGAAGCATGCGCGACACCTCGCTCATCTGCGGTACCCGCTCGGCGGGCAGCTGAACGAGGCGAGCCGCGCCCCGATAGTCCGCGCAGGCGAGCTGTTCGTGCATGGCGCGCAGCGTCGCGAAAACGCGGGACCACAAGATGTCTTCGTCACTGCTGTAAAGGAATTCGGGCAGAGGCTGCCCTGCGCGGCACGCGCGGGCGACCCGCTCACGCTCGGCCCGGACGTCGAGACCAACCGTCATCGCAATCAATCCTCTCCTCGAGTTGCCTAAGTTGCGCAGGTCATCACCACTCGGAATCGATCGGCGCTGACAATAGGTGCGTTCTGTGTGCGCGAGTACCCCCGGCGATTTTCAGCAAACAAATCAGCAAGGCCGGCGAGGATAAAGTAGAAGACGGTTTCCCGCAATACATTCGACGGAATTTCAGGTGACAATTCGGTGCTTCCCGAGGGCGCTCGTGAAAGTGAAACGGGTTGTCCGGAAAACGACGGTTTTCGCTGTCCGATCTGTCGCCTTTCAACCGAATTATTCATAGCGCCTTCACTTATCATCAGGAGTCGATCGGGGCCACGATCATCGGCCACGAATCGCGCACGGCGTCTTGCCGAGATCGCCGTGCGTGAGTTGCTCTGGGCCGGAAAGCAATCCGCGCCGGTCCCCGCCACACATACAGTTGCGTCCCGGGCGGGCTGTCCGTGTGCGGTGTCGGATCGTCGGCGGCTCACTCCGGATCCGACGGCAGGGACCGCATGCCGAGCGGGTTCGCGCCGTGGCGAGCCGGCGCAAACCCCCTGCGGGCAGGTTCGGCATCGGCCCCTCCGCTCTTCTCAGACGAGCAACGGTAGTCGTCAAGCTACTACAGGCGTGAAGCAATTCGCGGTTTGCCGTCACATTTCCGATCGCGTTTCTGCTCGCTGAGGTCGGCGAATACCGCACGCGGTCACCGGATCGGCGTAGCCGGACACTCCAGAGGATCCACGCCCGTGAGCTCGGCACTGGTCGCCCACAACTCGGCCGCGACGTCCGGATCGGTCATATGCGCGTGGGGTGTTTCGCGGTGTGGCCGGCCGCGGAGGCCGAGCACCCTCGGCCCCCACAGCTCACCGCCGACGATCTCGGTGTCGAGGGCGGCTCGGACGATGCTGTCGGCTCCTACGTGTTTGCCGTGCAGCACAACGCCCGCGGGCAGCCCGCGCAGCAGCTGGGCGGGGGTGCGGACGAACAACGGTGGCCGCGACGGGGTGAGCGAGTCCAGGGCGCCACCGGGGTGGGCGACGATGCTCGCGGTGTCGGTGCCGGATGCCCGCAGTCGGCGATCCAGTTCGAAGCCGAACAGCATCTGCGCCAGTTTCGATCGCCCGTAGGTGCGCTTGGGCCGGTAATCGCGCTCCGACTGCAGATCGGTGAGATCCAGCCGTTCCGAGCGGGCGGCGAAACTGCCCACCGTGATCACCCGGCCGTGCGAGGCGGCCGTCAGCATCGGCGCCAGATGTGCGACCAACGCGAAGTGCCCGAGATGGTTCGTCGCGAACATCGATTCGTGTCCTCGCGCGTTCACCTGACGCTCGGGGCCTGAGAGAAGTATTCCGGCGTTGAGTACGACCGCGTCCAGGCATTCGACACCGAGGGCGTCGACCGTCGCCGGCAGCGAGGACGGATCCGCGAGGTCCACGTGCACCGATATCGTTCGCGCGGCCGGAACTCGTGCTCGGATCGCCCGCATCGCGAGGTCGGCCTTGGCGGTGTCCCGGCACCCCAGCGCAACGGTCGCGCCCGCGGCCGCGAGTCGCTCCGCGACGAAGTATCCGATGCCCGCACTGGCGCCGGTCACCAGAATCGTCTTCCCCTCGGCTCGACGGCCGCTGTGCCATGTCATACCGGCAACTGTGCCGCGGCGCTCTTGCACCGCCCTGACGTCCCACTGGCATGCGGGCCCGGTGGGGTCGAACGCCGCGAACGGTAACCACCCGAACGCTGACCATCGGGACGCGTGGATATATTCTCAGGTCGAGCCTTGTATTCGGGGGAATTGCGGGATCGGTCGTATCGATAGCCCGGCCGAGAGGTGTCGTGGAAATACACGACTTATTTAAAGAATCTTGCCGTAATTAACTTTCCAGACTGAATAATTAATTGCGGATAATGATATTTTCTTTTCGATTCGTTTGTGTGATTTCGGCCATGGAAAGATGAGAAGAGGCTATATTTTAGAAACTCGGTGTTGCGGTCCGGTATTCGGTCGTAACGTTGCTCTACATTTTCTGGAGTCAGTCATGAGATCCATCTCTTCCCTGGTTCGTGCCGGCGTTCTCGCTCCGGTGGCGGTCGCCACCGTCTTTTGTTTGGCGGCACCGGCGAATGCCGCCCCGGTCAGCGTGAACTGGAGCTGTAAGGGCACCATTTTCGGGGTCGGCCAGACCTCGAGCATGACCACATCGGTCACCGGCACCGCGCCGGGTTCGGCGGCGTCGGGTTCCGCGGTGGCCATCACCCTCACGCCGGGTTCGTCGTCGGTGCCCAGTTCGGCGTCCGGCTTCACCGTGAACAACATCAGCAACCTGAAGATGACGTTTCCGACTCCCGCGAATTCGACATTGGTCTCCGCTACCGCCTCCGGGGGTACCGTGGCCGGCACCGTCGCCACGTCGGGTGGGAATGTCGTTCTGACCGTGCCGGGTCCGATCGCCGGCGGCACCAGTTTCACGCCGCCGGCGGTGACCATCAATGTCACCGCCGGAACCCCCGGAACGCCGATCACCAGCAAGTACGCGGGAACCAGTTACACCAGTCCCGGTATGACCATGACGACCAACGTCGCACTGGTCGGCAATGTCGCGACCTCGTGTTACCCGAACCCGTCGCCGACCCTCACCACCACTGCCGTCAGCTGATTCCGCGGGCAGGCGCCACGGCGTGACGGCCGGTGCCCGCACCGGCGGCCGGTGGTGAACATGCCTGGGCCGGGTTGTGTCAGCAGCCCGGTCCAGGTCTCACCCGAGGCGGACGGGTGGCCATGGTTCCTCATAGTGATTGCCCCGCTTCACGTTTGGTGCGGGGGCAGCCACTCGCACCGAATTTTGTGATGCACCGTATCGCATGAGTCGGTGTGTCGTACAGTGCATGTCCGACACAGCCGCGGTCGCTTCGGCGGCCGGAGCTGCGCCAGCTTTCGTGATGTTCGGCAGCCGCGGTTCGGGTTGCCGGCCAAATCGATTGACAGGAGCACATATGCCCGCTTCACGCGACCGGCGGCGATCCCTACCGTACGCAGGGGAAATGATGGTGCACACACCCTGATCGGCGACTTCTCTTGAGCGGTTTCATGTTTCACAGTGATCGAGGGGAAAGCTCGTGTGCCCGAGACCAATCGAACCCGCCCGGATCTCGGCCGAACTCAAAAGGGCCCTGGGGTTCTACCACGGAACCGTCGAGGATCTGACCCGCGAATTGATCCGGGTACTGGGTGTGAACGAGACCGACCGGCGGGCACTGGAGATCGTCCTGGCCGACGACGAGAAGTCCACGACGCCGGGGATGCTGGCCGAACGGCTCGGCATCACCGCGGCCGGCGTCACGATCATGCTGAACCGGCTGGAGAAGCAGGGCTATATCGCCCGTTCGCTGCATCCGACCGATCGTCGTCGCGTGATCGTGATGGCGACCGACCTCGCGGCCTATCGCATACAGCAACTCGTCGTACCTATGATCGTCGAGAGTTACAAGATGTTGCTGAGCTGGTACGACTCTGCCGAACTCGAGATAATCGCCGACTTTCTCACCCGCGCCGGTGAATTGCAACGAATCCACCGGCAACGGCTGCGCGACGTGGATCCCTTCTCCAGGGCCTGAAACATCGACCACGAAGTCCCGTCCACATCGACAGAAATTCGAGGCGCCGCGAGATTCGGCGCCCAGACCTCGCAGTGAAGTCCGGTCATGCGATTTCCGGGCGCTGCTCTTCTCGGCAAGACATTGACGTATGGATGCCCGTTCGGCGAGGCGACACCGTAATGCTCGCGTTTCGGTGTTCGCGCTGCCGCCATTCGATGTCCGATTCTCGGGCGTGTTCTGTGGTGGTGCAGACGGTGTGATCACCGTTTCCGGCGGCGGCGCATCCGGAGGAAGAAAGCGATAGTGGGATGCGAACCGTCGACGACAGCGAAAACCCAGCAGGTGAGCCGCGCGCTCTGATTCCGCGGCGGTACGGGCGGCCGTCCGCGGAGCCTCCGGCCGATCGGTTCCGGCGGCAGCTCTCGCGCGCGGGTGTGGTCGCCGCGTTGGTGACCACGGCAATCGGGATAACGCTCGTGGTACGAGCGGATTCGGGTCCGCCGGTGCGCGTGAACGATTCTCGGGCGTACTCGGGTGACCCCACCGTGCAGACCCTTAACGGCGATGCCTCGCGAAGCGACGTCGCCGCGGCGAACGGGGGTACGGCTTTCGACGCCTCGAGCGAGCTCCCCGTGCCGGTCGACGTCGCGGGCGATACCGCCGCTGCTGCCGATCCCGGAACCGCTCCACCGGCCGCCGATCCCACCGACTCGGGTTCCGGCCCCGCCACTGCGACGGAATCCACGCCGCCCACCACGACGGATCCCTCGCCTCCGAGCTCGACGGGCGATTCGCTCGGCGCGAGTTTCTCTGCCACGGCGAGCCTTTCGATTCAGCTCATGCCCGGTGGACCGGACCCGGGCCTTGTCGTCCCGCCTCCGATATCCACGGCGCCGACGACCCCGGCGGAGACGTCGACGGTCACGGTGACGGCCGACCCGACTACGGCGACCACGACACTGTCGCCTACCACGCCGACGACACCGATGACGACGGTGCCGACTACCACCGTGCCCGCCACCGCATCGCCGACGACGGCACGGCCGACCACCACGCCGCCAGCACCTACCGACACCGTGACGACGGCCTCTACCGGCACTCCGGCCAAGACTACGACGGTGTCCCCACGCATCACGACCACTGTTGCGGCGAATACCACGTCATCCCCATCACCGGATGTGGTCACGACCTCCGGGGCGCCGACAACCTCGGCGACGCGATCTACGACGACCACGGCGCCGAGTACGACCGCGCTTCCGCCGCACACGAAGTCGGCGCGTCCGACGGCTCCGTCGCCGGCTCATCCGCCGGTCACATCTCCGAAAGGCGCAGGGGGATAAGCAGTTACACGGTCGAAGGACGCGGTGCACCGGAGCATCCGGGGTTGTCGCCCGATCGTTCACGGCGCATCTACGTCGCCGGATGGGATTCCGGCTGCCAGTCGTAGACGACGGTGGTGCGCAAAACGATGTCTTGAAGCGAATGCCGGCGCGAATCGACCACCACCCAGAACAAGCCGACGGCGAACATCACGCAGAACACCGCCCGCAGCAAGGCCCGCGGCCATCCCACGAGTTCGCCGTCGCGGCTCACCACTCGCAGGCCCATCATGACGGCGCCGACGGTGCGGCCGCTCACGGCCCAGCATCCGGTGAGGTACAGCACCGACACCACGATGAATATGCCCGTCGACATGACCGCGCCGGTGTCCGGCCACGCGAAGTCCTGCGGCGAGAACAGCAGTCGAGCGAACGCCAGACACAGGTAGATCCCGGCCATGATCGCCAGGACGACGGCGATATCGACCCCCGAGGCGATCGACCGGGTCACGATTCCGGCGGGGCGATGGGCAGGCGCGCTCACTCCGCGCCCGATTCGGACGGTGCTCGTCGGAGCAGTTTTCCGACGAACCCCGCGACCGCGTCGTCCGCATGCATCCCCTGGCTTCGGATGCCGAGAACCGCCTCCGCGGACATCGAATCGGTGGATTCCCGGATGATCCGGGGTAGATCGACGCCGTCGATCACGGTATCGGCCAGCCCGACCAGGTCGACCCGTCCGATGATCTTGTCGACATCGATCCGTTCGGCCACCGCGTCGAGATCCACGTTGTCGACGACGATCGCCGTGAGGTCGACGGCACCGACCGCGGTCCGCACGATCCGGCCGATCACCGCCCGTAGCACCCGCTCGGTGAGATCATCGACGGCTTCCAGCGTCTCGGCGCCCCGCTGTCCGAGCTCCGCGAGCACCGGCTCGACGCCCGGCACGTGCTGGGCGACATCGAATCCGAACCCCAGCACACGCCCGGCAGCTCCGCCGACTTTCGCGGCGGCGCCGACCACCAGGTTCACCGGCCTCGACATCGTGGTGCCGTCCACATCACCATCAAACTCGCTCGATGCCGGATGGGTATGCCTTTCGAGTTATTCGGTTTTCAGACGTCGGCCGAGCTCGGCCGACCGGGGGCGCGGTCCCGCTGCCAGATCCGGCGGGACGTCGACAGCGTGTCGCTGCCCAGCTCCGGCGGGGTCGCCCAGATTCGGCGAATCCGTTCGGTGGTGTCGAATTGCGGCCATCCGGGGTCGCCGGCCGCGGCGAAGGCGATGAAGGCGTTGCGCATCGCCTTCGAGAGGTCGCCGAAGTCCGGCGGAATCTCCGGTCCGATGAGCTGCCCGGCGAGCGGGCCGTGGGGCGTATCGAAGGTGAAGGGAACGTCGAGGCCGTGGCAGGCCCGAAGTGCGCCGTCGCGTGCCGGACTCCGCCATGCGAACTCGTACAGGTAGGTGTCGTTTCCCGCCTCGGCGGCGGCCTCGGCGCACCACAGCGCGGGCATCCGGAACAGGGCATCGGAGAGGATCAGAACGTGCAACTCCTCGTCGGTGATGCCCGGATTTCCCGTTCGGTAGGTCCGGACCGCGTCGGCGTCGAGACCGCAGGCACGGGCGGTCTCGACGGGGTCGGAGCCGGACAGGTCGACATCCGCGGTGAACATCCGAGCCTCGTCCGTGGTGAATCCGCACACGAGTTCCCGGCTCGTTCCGGACACTCGGTGGTCGAACCACGGTGCGGCGTCGAACAATTCGTCATCGATGATCATCGAGTACGGCGCGTTCGGATGGGTCCACCGGCCCGGCTCTGCCGCCATCACCGCCACCGGCGCCATCTGTACCGCGTGAATCGCTTCGGGCGGCAGCGCTGCCAATTCGTCGGTGGTCGGGCGGACGCCGAGTTGCGACGTGATCATCGCCGATATGGCACGCGCCTCGTCGGCGGGAACGAAGATCTTTCCCGGACTCTGCGCGATGCCGCGCCGGAACAGATCGGGTGCGCGATCGCCGGCCATCAGGCCCACGACCGACGACGCACCTGCCGACTGTCCGATCAGGGTTACCGCGTCCGGATTTCCACCGAAGGCGGCGATGTTGTCGTGCACCCAGCCGAGCGCGGCGATCTGGTCGAGCACGCCACGGTTGCACGGCGCGTCGTCGACCCAGCCGAAGCCCTCGTAGCCCACTCGATAGTTGATCGTGACGAGGACGACTCCTGCGGCCGCGAAGGCCGCACCGTCGAAATCGGCTGTGACCGCGGTACCGCCCATGCACGCACCGCCGTGCAGCCACACCACGACCGGCATACCGGAGGTGCCGGCGTCGGGAGTCCACACGTTCACGGTGAGGCATTCGGGATCGTCGCCGGGATGCCAGAGAATCGGCTGCGGAACCGAGGACCCGAACCTCCGCGCGTCACGCACACCACTCCACCGGTGCGACGGAGCCGGGGCCTGGAAGCGGCGGACCCCGACCAGGGGTGCGGCATAGGGAATGGCGAAGAAGACCGAATACCCCTGTCGCGCTTCGCCACGGACCGCCCCACACGCCGTGCGAACGATCACATCCATCGTGCCCTCCCTTGCTTCGGCATACTCTGATATAAGTCACTGTACTAAAAAGGAGGTGCGATGCCGAAGATCGTCGATCGGACCCAACGACGCGACGAGGTGGCGGCCGCGCTGTGGCGATTGGCCCACCGCGAGGGCTGGAACGCGGTGAGCCTGCGCCGGGTCGCTGCGGAGGCCGGGTTGTCGCTCGGTTCGCTGCAGCACTACTTCGCCGGGATGGACGATCTTCTCGACTACTCCGTCGGGGGAGTGGTCGACATGCTCGATGAGCGGCTCGTCGAGCAACTCACCACCCTCGCCGACCCGCGCGATGCCGAATCGACTGTGCGCCGAGTACTTCGGGGCATGATCCCCGGAACTGTCCCCGATCCCGCGGCCGAACAACACCCCGACGACAGCTGGCGCATCCAGGTGATGGCATGGTTGGCCGTGGTCACCAGGGCCGCGCGAAACCCGGAGATGTCGGCCCGCCTCTCCGCCGGCTCCGACCGACTGGCGGAAGCGATCGCAGCCATCCTCCCCGCGACCCGACACTCACGCGATGACGCGCTGTCCACCGCGCGCGGACTCCTGTCCCTCGTCGAAGGCCTGCTCCTGCAACTGGCCCGCGGCGACATCGATCCCGCCCGAGCATCCACGGTGATCACCCACTTCGTGGCTCTCGCCTTCGACGCACCGGACAACGAAAAAGGCCGCAGGCGATGACTCGCGTATCCGGTAACGACGCGTAGCGGACTCGGGCCGATATCGTGCGTTCGGTGACCGACACGGCGACAGAACGCAGCGAGCGGCCTCGAATTTCGTCTGCTCGTGTGGTCGTGATCGTGGTGTTGGCGACGGTGCCGGTGCTCGAGTTGAGCTGGACCTTCGGTGGCGGCTACGCCGCTCGGGACGCACTGAGCGCGATGGGCCCGGCGAACTGGCTGGATATCGTCATCGGTGTTTTCCTGGCAGAGCCGCTGCTCGCGACCGTCCTGGCAATCGTGGCTTCCCGGCTGACCTACGCCTACTCGGCCGCACGCGGAGGAGCGGCCCGGCACACAGCGATGCCGCTGCCGGTCACGGCCGCCGAAGCGGCAATCGTTCCGATCGGTCTGGGTGTGATCGTCGGTGCGTTCAACAGCCTCATGTGGGGTTTGATCGCGGGGCTGGCCGGTTACGCGTTGCGACTGGCAGTCGTCACGGAATATCGGACGGGGCGGCGTATCCCGGCCACCGGCAAGCGCAGCGGCAACCGGCCGGAGACCGCGCTGCAGCGCGCCGCCGATCTCGCGCGGGCAGGCACCCTCTTGTTGAGTTTGCTGATCCTGCCCGTGCTCGGGATAGTGGCCGCTCTCGATGGACGGGCCTGGAGCACGGTGCAGACCTGCGATGTCAACTCCGGCGCGGGTACCCACCGCGCCCGCGTCGCCGAACTGGGCCGCTCCGGCGACGGGATCACAGCGTGGGATATCACCGGTAAACAGGTCGTCAACGGCGTCAACTGCGCGCCGGATGTGAGCGACGATATCCGCGAACCTGGTGGCGGAGCTGACGTCCCACGCTTGGTTGGGACTTTGTCGGAAGATTCAACCAACGGGGTGATGTTCGGGCGGAGGAAACCCGCCCTGACCTGCGATCAAAGTGGAGCTAACGTGCCACAACCCGAACCCGCTGACGGTCGAAGGCCCGGTGATCCGGATCGTGCCGGTCGGCAAGCGAACGACTGCTGGGACACAGTAAGGACCGCGCGAGGGGCCAACACAGCGGAGCCGTGTGCGCAACGGAAACCCGGTCGGCGCAGGTGCCGGTGATCACTGCTCGTTGTGCGCGGCTATGCCGCGCTGCGTGGTGAGTTCGTCGAGGATCGCCTGCACGGTTCGGGGGCCGCTGTAGTGGTAGCCCTGCACCAGCGAGAAGCCGAGGTCGGTGAGCACTGCCGCTTGGTGCGCGGTCTCGACCCCTTCGGCGATGACCTCCATGTCGAGCGCGGTGCTGAGCGCCTTGATCACCCCGAGCAGCGGTGGCGCGGGTGAGTCCGCGGTGATCGCCGCGACGAAGGACCGGTCCACCTTGAGGATGTCCGCTGGAATGGCCGCCAGCCTGCTCAACGAGGAGTAACCGGTGCCGAAGTCGTCGATAGCGATGCGTACCCCGGCGTTCCGCAAGGCGCTCAGGTTGTCGATCGCGTTCGGTGACTCGGCCTCCAACTGCGTCTCGGTGACCTCGAGCACCAGCTGCCCAGCGTGCCAGCCGGTGCCGCGCAGAGTACTCCGTACCCGATTGCCGTAATCGCTGTCGGCCAGCTCCAGACCGCTGACATTGACGTTCAGCGTGAGGTCGAGATCTGCGACAGTTCCCCGCAGCGTGACTGCGTCCACACAGGCCCGGCGTAGCACGGCCTGGTCCAGGTCGGCAATCAAGTTGCACTCCTCCGCGGCGCGGATCACCTCGATCGTGCTGAGGCCAGGCTCGGTGGCCGAAGACCAGCGCAGCAACGCCTCCACACCGACCACCTTGTCGCCGAGCGGCAGGCTGACGATCGGCTGGTACCGGACTTCCAGGTTGTTGTCTTCCGCGATGGCCCGGCGCAGTTCCTCAGCCAGGGCAACGCGCTGCCCGGATTCCAGCCTGGTCTGATTGGGACCTGCCTGCTTGGCCCGATACCGGCCCACATCGGCCCGGCTGACCAGCATCGACGCCGGTTCACGCGGCTGCCATGACGTGACGCCGGCGGAGCAGCCGGTAGTTGTCGCCGCGCGCATGCGGTCGGTGAGCCCGACCGCGGCCCGTTCGGTCGTGTCCGGCAGCAGCACCGCGAACAGGTCGCCACCGAGCCGGGCCAGCGTCTGGTCCGGAGTCAACAGCTCACTCCAGGTGTCGGCGACGTGCTGCAGCACCGCATCGCCGGTGGGCTGGTCGAGGTGGCCGTTGTCGTCCGTCTGGAAGCGGTCCAGGTCGGCCAACACCAGCGCGGGGCGTTGGCCGAGCCGCCCGGCCTTGGCGATCTCGGCGTTCAGCAACCGATCGAAACCGCGCCGATTGAGCAGGCCGGTGAACACATCGATATCGGCTTCTGCGGCTCTGCGGGCCACAATCGTGACCACCACACCGACCATCACGGTCACCCCGGCCGCGATCACCCCGGTCCACCATGGCAGGTGCGCGCGAGTGCCCAACACCGCCATGCAGCACACCACGGCGAACCCGATCTCCAGGCCGGTGACGGACGTGCTGAAGAAGAACGCGGCATCGCACGCAACGAACACGTATATCGACGACAGCGTGACCGCGGCGGTGTCGCCGGGGAGCCAATGAATAGCGATGGTGATCAGCACGGTCCCGAGCGATACCAAGATCGGGTGCGCGCGCACCGGCATCCGCTCACCCACCACATACACCAGGATGCCGGTGAACACCGCGACCAGCGCTGCCCCGAACACGACCGCGCGACTACCCGGCCCGTCGCCTGTCAGTGCGGTCACCACGGCAGCGAGCAGTCCGCCGACGAAAAAGAAAGCCCCCGTAGTCCTGGACATGAGGCTCGCTGTTGCTACCACTGATGCCGCCCGCGCCCGAGTACGGGAACCACCCCGGGTTCCGACTCCTCGCATCTCTCCAGACTAGCCACACCATCAAGGTCGGAATACCCAGGTCGGAGCACTAGCCGAGCCTTAACCGGGTACGGCCGGATACGTATCGGGCAAGTCAACCACGCAACGTGTTCGCGCAATGCCACACAGCGAAGCAGCCGCAGGTCGATGACCTACGGCTGCTTCGGTGGGTGGAGCTAAGGGGAATCGAACCCCTGACCTTCTCGATGCGAACGAGACGCGCTACCAACTGCGCTATAGCCCCGTGGCTCGTTTCCGGGCCAACGGAGGAGAACTTTAGCAGGTGGGGGCGGGAGATTCCGAATCGGCTGGTCGAGGTGGGGAAATGCGGGGTCAGCTGGGTTCGGGGGTGGGTGGGGTGAGGTGGAGGCCGGCGGCGGTGGCGGCTTCGGCGAGGACGGTGTCGAGCATGGCGGGGGTGAGGCGGCCGGTGAAGGTGTTCTGCTGGCTCACGTGGTAGCTGCCGAACAGTTCGAGGCGATGGCGGCCGGTGCGGGCGGGTTCGATCGAGTAGTGGACGCCGTGGCCGAATTTGGGGCGGGGGCGGGGGACCTGCCAGCCGGCCGCGGTGAGGGCCGGCATGAGTGCCTGCCAGCCCCAGGCGCCGAGGACGACGACGGAACGGACTGTGGGGGAAAGCAATTCGAGTTCGTTGATCAGCCAGTGCCGGCAGCGGTCGCGTTCGTCGATGGTGGGTTTGTTGTCCGGGGGCGCGCAGTGCACGGGGGAGGTGACGCGGGTGCCGATCAGCCGGAGGCCGTCGTCGCAGCGGGTGGCGGTGGGCTGGGTGGCGGCGCCGATGGTGTAGAGCGAGGCGAAGAGTACGTCGCCACTGCGGTCGCCGGTGAACATCCGGCCGGTGCGGTTTCCGCCGTGGGCGGCCGGGGCGAGGCCGACCAGCAGCATGGCGGCGTCGGTGGGCCCGAAACCGGTCACCGGGCGGCCCCAGTAGGTTTCGTCGCGGAAGGCGGCGCGCTTCTCGCGGGCGACCTGTTCGCGCCAGGCGACCAGTCGGGGGCAGGCGCGGCAGTCGGTGAGCGCGGTGTCCATGGCGTCCAGGTCAGGATAGTCGGCCGACGCGGTCGCGGCGGTGTTCGGCGTTTCGCTGCGGGCGGTGCGACGCACCATCGGTCCTCCGTTCGGTCGGTGCCCTTGCGAGTCTGCCCGTTCTGCGGTTGTGTCACACCTACCGCTGTCGATAGCTGTCTGTTTGCAAGACTCGGCATGGCGTCCGGTACATGCTGATTCGTGCCTTGTGGGCGATTCGTTCGATCCGGCGCGAGGTGTTCGCGGCGGCGACGAGAGTCGCCGATTTTCGGGATGGGGGCGGCTGTCGGTCGAAAAGCCGACAGGTCGCTGGAACCGGACCGGTCGGATGATCAGCTGTCCCGGCAGCAGACGTGCAGGTCCGTAGCTTTCGATGTTGATAGCATGGCGTTTCCGGCCGGACGGTCCGCCGCAGCACCGGTTGCGCGGCCCGACGCGATCACATCGAGAGAGTTCTTGCATGCAGTTCGAAATCGTCGAGCGGGACGAGACGTGGGTCGCCGGGCTACCGGTGCGCAGTCCGAAACGTGCGCTCGGGGAACTGCGCGACCGGGATCTCGAGGCGGCCTGGGCCGCGGTGCTGCATCAGGAATTGGGCGGCCCGCTGGCCTCCTCGTACACCGATTACGCCCCCGATCTGGGCACCTTCAACACGCAGATCGTCGGCTACGAATGCACCTCGTTCGACCGGGTGACCCGCGGGCATATCGTGTCCCGTCTGCCCGCCGGCTCCTATGCGCGTTTCTCCGCGGTCGGCAATTTTCCGCAGATCATGACCGACCTGTGGACCCAGATCGCCTATGCCGAGGAACACAACCAGATCAAACGCACCTTCACCGGGGATTTCGAATGCTATCCGCACGCGTACAAGATCGATCTGTACCTGGCGGTAGACCCCCGATGACGTATTCGATCGTGGTCCGCGACGCGGCCATCTACGGCGGCCTGGTGGTGCCGCGGGTCCGGCCGAGTTTCAAGGTCAGCAACAGTGAGCTGATCGAATTCCTGCGTGACCGGCTGCGTGATCGCGAGATCGGCGGCCCGCTGTACACCGTTTACGTGCCGGATCCGGCCGGAAATTACAACGTGCTGGTCAGCTACGAATATCACGCACCCAAAGAGGTCCCGGTCGGTGATGTGATGATTCGTGTCCCGAAGGGCGTATATGCCCGATTCGAACCCAACGGTGATTATCACGATCCGGTCGAGGACGTCTGGGCTCAGGTCGACGACGCCACCGCGTCGGCCGAGATCACCCGCGCGTACCGCGAGGAGATCGAGGTGTGGCGCGGTCCCGACCGGTTGGAGTTGTTCATCTCGATTCTGGTGTGATATTCGGTTGCCAATGGGTAACCAAATGTGAACCGGGCGGTCTTTTTGTTCTGTGTGGTGCAGGACACCGACTGGATGACCTCGATCGATACCGCGCGCCACGCTCGGGTTTCGGAAGATTTGCCGGACGTCTGGTCAATTTCGGAGGGATGACGGATACTTCCCTAGGTGGCCATACCCGACACCGGCGGTACCGCGTGCCGAGCGGAGGTGGCCGAAAGATCGCGCCGCGCCGCGCAGCAACAGAGTAGGAACCATATGACTGGGCTGGATGTCGCACCGGAGGCGCTGCGACGATATGGCTGCTGACCACCCTGTGCGACCCCGCCGTACGGCCCTCGTGCCGACCCTCGGCGAATTCTCCGCCGCACCTCTCCGCGAACTCGCCGCGATTTCATCGCAATACGTCGATACACTAACGTCGGTTCAGGGCGGATTCATCGATGCTCGGGGCGTGGACGTCCTTCCCTTGACATGCCGTGGATAGCGCGATCGGAGACAAGGTGCCTCGGCGAACGCTCGACTCGTTGGTGACCCAGGTCGCCGCGGAGTTGATGGGTGTCGACGCCACGACGATGGTGGCGGCGACCGAACGAGTGCTGGCCAAACTTGTCGACTACTTCGATGTCGATTTCAGTTTCGTCCGCCATACCGACCGGGAACGGCGGGCGACGGTGCTGGTCGCCGAATGGCCGCCGCGCCAGGGCGTGCCCGACCCCGACCCACTGCGTGTGGTGTATTTCGAACAGGCCGATTCGGTGTTCCGCGCCGTCGAGCACGCCACCGAACCGATGATCGCCCGCCCCACCCCGGAATTCTCCGATTATCAGGAGACGATTCGCCGTTCCGGACTGACCGACGTGACGACAGCGACGGTTCCGCTGATGTCGCGCGGTGAGCCGACCGGATTACTCGGATTCATGAAACAGGGAGACCGGCAGTGGAGTACCCGGGAAATCAACGTCCTGAAGGCGATCGCGGCGCTGCTGGCGCAATTGCAGGCCCGGGTGGTGGCCGAGGAACGGCTGCGCTACATCGCCCTGCACGACGACCTCACCGGATTGGCCAACCGTCGCGCCCTGCTCGAACATATGGAGGAGCGATTGCGTCCGGGCAGTTCGGGGCCGGTCGCCGCCTTCTTCCTCGATCTCGACCGGCTCAAGGCGCTCAACGATTTCCTGGGGCATACCGCCGGTGACAATTTCATCCGCACCCTGTCGTCGCGACTGAAGGAACATCTCGATCCGAACGACATGATCGCGCGGCTGGGTGGCGACGAATTCGTCATCGTTCCGGCCAAACCCGTGGATCCGGTCGCGGCGGAACTCGAGGCCACCCGGATTCAGCAGTTGATCACCCGCCGGGTGTCGGTCGGCGGGGAAACGGTGAGTCGCGGCGCGAGTGTCGGTGTGGCGCTGGGTATGCCGGGAGAGACCACCGTCGCCGATCTGCTGCGCCGGGCCGACCATGCGCTGTTGTCGGCGAAATCCGGTGGCGGCAACGGCGTCGCGGTGTTCACCGATGCCATGCGCGCGCAGTTCGAACTGCAGGACGACGTCGAGCTGAATCTGCGCGGCGCGGTCTCCGACGGTTCGCTGCTGCTGCACTATCAGCCCGAGGTGGATCTGCGGACCGGGCGCATCGTGGCGCTGGAGGCGTTGGTGCGCTGGCAGCATCCCACCCGCGGACTGCTGCCGCCCGGTGCGTTCGTCGGGGTGGCCGAGGCGACGAATCTGGCCGGCGAACTCGGTCGCTGGGTATTGCGCACGGCCCTGGCGCAATTCGCGAAATGGCGGCGCGCCGGGCTGGCCTCGAACGTGGTGATCCGGATCAATGTTTCGCCGGTGCAGCTGGTGAGCCTGGACTTCGTGGAATGTGTCGAGGATGTGCTGCGCCGGCACGGGATCGACGGCAGTTCGGTGTGTCTGGAGATCACCGAACACGTCGTGGTCTCGGATCTGACCCGCACGCAGGTGACCTTGCGCGGACTCAAGCGCATGGGTGTGCAGATCGCGATCGACGATTTCGGCACCGGCTACAGTTCGCTGTCGCATCTCAAGGCCCTGCCGGTGGACGCGGTGAAGATCGACCGCGGTTTCGTGCAGCGGCTCGGCGCCAGCACCGACGATCTGGCGATCGTGAAATCGATTGTGGGACTTGCCGGTTCGTTCGGTCTCGGGGTGGTCGGCGAAGGGGTGGAGACGGCGGTGGCCGCACGCACCCTGGTCGGGCTGGGCTGCTACCGGGCGCAGGGCTTCCTCATCGCGCGGCCGATGCCCGCCGACGAGGCCGAACCGCATCTGGCGGAGGGGCGGATCCCGCTCGACCTGGAACTCCCGCGGGTTTCCCGTGGGGCGCATCGGATCTGATTCCCGGGGTATGGCCGTCGCCGAATCCGTGGCTTCGCCATGGCTCCTGGTGGAAACACTCGCGCCCACGAGTGGGCCGACGATCGTCGCCGACGGGCCTCGCGTCCGGGAATGGACGAGTCTTTCGCGCGCCGGACGCTCCCTCGGGGCGGGTGCCTCCGCGCTGGCGGCCACCGCGGTCGAGTTGGCAGCGGCGGCCGTTCCGTCCGGCTCGGTGGAGTCGGCGGACGGCCGGATCGTCGTCTCCGAGGGCGGCTGGACCGCGATCGCGGTGCCGGTCTTCTGCTCGTTCGGGGCCGTGCACGGGGTGCAGGTATGGGTGGGTGCCGCGGGACAGCAGCCGCCGCCCCGGCGCGCGGTCGCGGCATGGGACTGGGATTCCGGTACCGAACTCGCCCACCACGGCCCCGGCCTGGAGGAACTCGCCTTCGCCCGCGCCCGCGAACACGTGCGGGTGGTGCGCACGCCGCCGGAGGTGTTCGGGCGGATGGTGCGCTTCGACGAGCGGATGGGCTACACCGCGGTGGTCGCGGGCACCGACCCGGCCGGTCGCTGGCAGGGAGAACTGGCGATTCGCGGTGACGACGAGATCGTGCGCAACTTCCAGCTGGTCGTCCGGGTGCATCGCGAGGATCCGCATCTGGCCGTCTCGACCCGGACCGCGCACGTCACCCGCGCGCTGTTGCACGAGATCACCGACGTCCGCCCGCCACGTCCGGATACCGATCTGGCGATCACCCGGGCGGTGTCGCGGTCGCCCGATGCCGGTGTGGGGTTCGTCGAATTGGCGATGGGGCTGGTGTACGAGTGGGCCAGTCCGCCGCCACCGCCGCTGGAACGCTGGAGCACCGAACGGCCGATCGTGCATCCCGATGATCAGCGGGATTACCGGGCGGCGTTCGCGGCCGTCTTCGCCGATGAGATCGATTCTCCGGCAAGGGAATTCGTATTTCGCATCCGATTCGAACACTCGGGCTGGATCGTGGTGCGGGCGGAATTGTCGAGGCTCGGTTCGGAGCGCGCGCACGGCATGATCCGGGTCGTAGCTGCCGGCTGAGCTGCGCGCGCCCGCATACCGACCGTCGCCGTACGGAACTCCGCCCACGCCGGGAACAGGGAAGGCCGAGGACGCGGCATTGGTTCAGGCTTTCGCGAGCATTCATCCCGTGTTCGTCCCGCCGGTTCGCGGGACGGGGACGATCGGCGCGTGCGCATCGCTCAGCTGGCGAACTTCTACGGGCCGCGTTCGGGCGGACTTCGCACCGCACTGCATCACCTCGGCGCCGGATATGTGGCGGCCGGGCACGAAGTGGTGCTGATCGTGCCGGGCGCGCGCCGGGGCGAGGAAACCCTGCCCAACGGTGTCGTGCGGATGACCGTACCGGCAGTGGGGATTCCGTGGACGGGCGGGTATCGCGCGGCCGATCCGCGCCGCGTCGCCGATCTGCTGGCGGGGCTGGCGCCGGATGCGCTCGAGGTGTCGGACCGGCTGACGCTGCGCGGTTTCGGACGGTGGGCCCGCCGCCGGGATATCGCGTCGGTGATGATTTCGCACGAGCGTCTCGATCGGTTGCTCGGCCAGGTGCTGCCCACCTCGGTCGCCCGCCGAGCCGCCGATGTGGCCAACCGTCGCACGGCCGCCGATTACGACATGGTCGTCTGCACGACCGCGTTCGCCCGCGCGGAATTCGACCGGATCGATGCCCCGAATGTCGCCCTCGTCCCGTTGGGGGTGGATCTGGAGCTGTTCGCGCCGCACCGTCACGATCGGGCCCTGCGAGCGCGGCTCGGCGGTTCGCACCTGGTGGTGCACTGCGGGCGGCTGTCGGTGGAGAAGCGGGTCGATCGCAGTATCGAGGCGGTGGATCATCTGCGCCGGGGCGGGGTGAACGTGCGCCTGGTGGTCGCGGGGGACGGCCCGCGCCGCGACGCGCTGGTCCGGCAGGCGCGCGGCGTAGCGGCGTTGCCCGATGGGCGTCCCGGCGTCCATTTCGCCGGATTCATCGACGACCGAACACATTTGGCGACCCTGCTGGCCAGTGCCGACATCTCGCTCGCTCCCGGTCCGCACGAAACCTTCGGACTGGCGGCGCTCGAGGCGCTGGCCGCCGGCACCCCGGTGGTGGCGAGTCGTTCCTCGGCGCTGGCCGACATCGTGACCGCCGAATGCGGGGCCGTGGCCGCCGATCACCCGTCCGCCTTCGCCGAGGCCGTCACCGATGTGCTCGCCCGCCCGGCGGCGCAGCGACGGCGTGCGGCGCGCTCGCGGGCCGAACAATTCCCCTGGCCGGTCGCGGTCGCCGGGATGCTGTCTGTATTGCGCGGATTGTCGTAGCCGAGACGTGCCCGTGCGGCCCGGTACGGATGCGGTGTGTCGGGGAACACGTATGCTCCAGGGCAACGGAGATAGTCAGTCCGGATGCCGGCCCAGCACCGACATCACACCGCAGAGCATTCGAGGAACGGCGTGCGTGATCGCTTGAAGTCCGTGAGCGGCAAGAAGACTCTGGTCACCGGCGCGGCCAGCGGAATCGGTCGGGCGACCGCGATCGCCGCCGCCGCGCAGGGGGCCGAACTCGTCCTGACCGATATCGACGCCGCCGGGCTCGCGGACACCGTCGAGGAGATCGGGCGCACCGGCGGCAAGGTGCTGGAATCGCGGGCGCTCGACATCAGCGATTACGAGGCGGTCGCCGCCTTCGCGCGGGATGTGCACGCTCGGCACGACAGCCTGGACGTAGTGATGAACGTGGCCGGCATCTCGGCTTGGGGCACCGTCGAGAATCTCGAGCACCGGCACTGGCGCTCGATGGTCGATGTGAACCTGATGGGCCCGATCCACGTCATCGAGAGCTTCGTGCCGGAGATGGTGCGGGCCGGGCGCGGTGGCGCGCTGGTCAACGTGTCCTCGGCGGCGGGGCTGCTGGCCTTTCCCTGGCATGCGGCCTACAGCGCGAGCAAATACGGGTTGCGCGGTGTATCGGAGGTGCTGCGCTTCGACCTGGCCCGCCACGGGATCACGGTGCATCTCGTGGTGCCGGGCGCGGTGAACACCCATCTGGTGCAGACCGTCGAGATCGCCGGCGTGGACCGCGACGATCCGCGAATCCAACGGTATGTGAAGCGTTTCCAGTCGCACGCCGCCTCACCCGACCAGGCCGCGCGAGCCATCTTCCGGGGCATCGAGAAGAATCGCTTCCTCGTCTACACCTCGTTCGACGTGCGGTTCGGGTATTGGTGGGCGCGAAAGTTCGCCTGGCCCTACGAGTTCACAATGCGCCGTGCCAACGACCAGTTCAACCGCTTCCTGCGCTGAGCTCGGCGGAAATCACCCGCACATCTTCTCGGCGCACGCCGCCACATCGGCATCCGTGAGGTTTTCGCGGCCCGCCGCGGTGGAATTGTCGCGGCCCGCCGCGGTCGGTTCCTCGCATCCCTCGGCCCGCGTGCAGTCGATGCTCACATCCAGCGTGCGCGCGCCGGGGCCCTCGTCGCCGAGCCGGTCGTGATAGTTGACGATGCGGCAGCTGCCCAGTGACAGACAGCCACAGCCGATGCAGTCGGTGAGGCTGTTGCGCAATCGGGTGAGCTGTTCGATCCGCTGATCGAGATCGGTGCGCCACGTTACCGACAATCGTTCCCAATCCTTCCGATTGGGAGTACGCCCCTCCGGTAGGGTGTCGAGAGCCTTGCGAATTTCGCTGAGCGGAATTCCGACGCGCTGCGAGATCCGGATGAATGCCACCCGGCGCAGCGTTTCCCGGGAGTATCGGCGCTGGTTTCCGCTGGTGCGGCGGCTGGCGATCAGGCCCTCGCGTTCGTAGAAATGCAGTGCCGACACCGCGACGCCGCTGCGTTCCGACAGTTGGCCGGGGGTGAGCTCCTTGGCTTGCCACGTCGTATGCTGCATACCTCAACGATACTTCAGGTTTTGAGTGGCCGGGCGAGAACCGTGAACTTCGCCGCCGCGCGGCGGCGACAGCGTCCGGCGCTGGATCCGGCGTGGTCGGCGAACAATTTCGTGCCAACCCGGCGGGAGCCCATTACGGTCGGGATATGGGAACAGAGGCTGTGCCCCCGGCGCGACCGTTTTCCGTGACGACCGAGGTCGGGACGCTGCGCGCGGTACTGCTGCATCGCCCGGGCGATGAGCTGCGCCGACTCACGCCGCGCAACAACGATCAACTGTTGTTCGACGCCATTCCCTGGGTGGAGCGGGCCCAGCAGGAGCACGAGATCTTCGCCGATGTGCTGCGCGGTCGCGGTGTCGAGGTGCTGTTGCTCGCCGATCTGCTGACCGAGACGCTGGCGGTCAGCGGCGCCGGACGCAGTATGGGCATCACCGCGGCCGTCGACGCCCGCCGCATCGGCTACGCCCTGGCCGAGGAACTGAAGACCTATCTGCGCGCGGTGCCGGCGCCGGATCTGGCGCGAATCCTCATGGCCGGCATGACCTTCGACGAATTGCCGTTCGAACCGAACGCCGCCTCACTGGTGCGGCGGATGCACCACGGCACCGATTTCGTCATCGAACCGCTGCCGAATCTGCTGTTCACCCGCGACTCCTCGTTCTGGGTGGGGCCCAAGGTGGCCATCACATCCCTCGCGCTGCCGGCCCGCGCCCGCGAAACCTCGCTCACCGACCTGGTATACGCGTTCCATCCGCGATTTCTCGGCGTGCGCCGGGCCTACGAATCGCACACCGCGCCGATGGAAGGCGGTGACGTGCTGCTGCTTTCGCCCGGCGTGGTCGCGATCGGGGTAGGCGAGCGCACCTCCCCGGCGGGTGCGGAAGCGCTGGCGCGCAGTCTCTTCGACGATGCGCTGGCCCACACCGTGCTGGTGGTGCCGATCGCGCAGAACCGGGCCACCATGCATCTGGACACCGTGTGCACCATGGTCGACCGCGATGCGGTGGTGATGTACCCGGGTGTGCAGAATTCGTTGCGCGCGTTCACCATCCGGTCCGACGGCGATTCGGTGCGGATGAGTGGCCCGGATCCGTTCCTGCCCGCCGCGGCCGAGGCGATGGGTATCGACAAGCTCCGGGTCATCGACACCGGGTTGGACGGGGTGACCGCCGAACGGGAACAGTGGGACGACGGCAACAACACCCTCGCACTGGCGCCCGGGGTCGTGGTGGCCTATGAACGCAACGAGAATACGAATACACGGCTGGCCGATGCGGGCATCGAGGTGCTGACCATTCCGGGATCCGAACTGGGTTCCGGGCGTGGCGGGCCTCGTTGCCTGTCCTGCCCGCTGTCGCGTGACGAGGTGTGAAAACCGATGCTGGATATCCCGGTCGACCATCAATCGACGGTCCCGCCGTACGAACAACTGCGGCTGGGCATCGTCGCCCGGGTGCAATCCGGCGAACTCACCGCCGGAACCAAGATTCCGACGGTGCGCGCGCTGGCCGTTCGGCTCGGCTTGGCGCCGAACACCGTCGCGCGCGCCTACCGCGAACTCGAACAGGACGGTGTGCTCGAGACCCGGGGGCGGCTCGGGTCGTTCATCGCCTCCTCCGGTGATCCGACTCGCGACGCGGCCGGGCGCGCGGCCACGGAATACGTTGCGGCGGTACGCCGATTGGGGCTCGACGACGAGGCGGCGCTGCGCTACGTGCGGGCGGCGCTGGGCGAGACCCCGTAGCCGCATCGAACCTCAGCGCCAGCTGGGTAGCCAGAGGTGGTCGTGCCAATTGGACGGCGTGATCGGCAGGGCGGTCAGAATGGGCCACAGCCAGATGAAGTTGGCGATCACCAGACCCAGATACAGGCACACCAGAAGTAGTCCGAGACTTCGGCGTTCGCCGGCCAGCGCGAACCACCGCCCCGACCGGGCCCGCACCAGCGGCGCGGGGCCGAGGATATCGCCGAGCGTCAGGGCGAGGCCCATCGCGAGGAACGGCGCCATCGGGACCGCGTAGAAGTAGTACATCTGCCGGTCCAGGTCCGCGAACCACGGCAGCAGCCCGGCGCCGTAGCCGACCAGCATCGCCGCGTACCGCCAGTCGCGGCGGGTGGCGGTACGCCACACCGCCCAGGCGAGCATCGGCAGCGACAGCCACCACATCGCCGGCGTGCCGATCAGCATCACGGCCTTCACACAGACCGCCTGCCCGCATCCGGTGACACCGTTGTCGGCGTAGTAGTACAGCATCGGGCGCAGGCCCATCGGCCACGACCACGGCTTGGATTCCCACGGGTGATGGTTACCGGCCGAATTGGTCAGGCTCTGATGGAATTTCAGCGATTCGGCCTGGTTGTGCCACAGCGAACGCAACGCGTCCGGAATCCACGACCAGGTGCCGCCGGTGCCGACGGCATTGCCCACCGAATAGCGGTCGTAACCGTCCTCGCTGGCGAACCAGCCCCAATAGGTGGCCAGGTAGACCAGCAGCGGAATCGCCACCAGCGCATACAGAGCCGGACCGATATCGCGGACCGCCGTGCCGGCCCAGGGGCGCGGCACCCCGTAGGCCTTGCGCGCGGCCACATCGAAACACACCGTCATCAGCCCGAAGAACAGGATGAAATACAGGCCCGACCATTTCGTTCCGCACGACAGCCCCAGCAACAGACCGGCCCCGAAGCGCCACCACCGCACACCCAGGCGCGGCCCGAACACGCTGAATGTGATGGCGGCGCTCCCGGTGCCCTCCGTGGTTACGCGCGCTGCCGCCTCCGGGCCCGTCGGTCGGGCCGCGGGCGCTATCCGGCCTTCGGCGTCGGCCCGGGCCAGGCGGGCCCGCACCTCGTCGCGATCGACGATCAGGCAGCCGAAGGCGCCGACGACGAAGACCGCCTGGAAGATGTCGAGCATGCCGATGCGCGAGGACACGAAGGTCAGGCCGTCGGCGATCAACAGCACACCCGCGATCGCGCCGATCAGGGTGGATCGGGTCATCCGGCGGGTGATGCGGATGACCAGCAGGACCAGCAGCGATCCGAAGATCGCCGCGGTGAATCGCCAGCCCCAGCTGGTGTAGCCGAACAGCGCTTCACCCAGCGCGATCATCTGCTTACCGACCGGCGGATGGACCACCAGCCCGTAGGCCGGATTGTCCTCGACCCCGCCGCCGGTGAGCACCTGCCAGGCCTGGGGTGCGTAGTGCTTCTCGTCGAAGACCGGGGTGCCGGCGTCGGTCGGGTAGTTCAGCATGGTGAACCGGGTGACCGCGGCGACCACCGTCAGGAATAGCGTGACCAGCCAGCCCCGGGCCCGGTCGGTCGGTCCGAAATCGGGTGCGGGGCGCAGCGGCGCCGGACTGGACAAGGCCGGGCCCGCGCCGATCGCCGGTCGCGTATCGGTCAGCTGGGTCACGCTCCGATCGTATGCGGTGTGCGGCGGTGGGCCGCGCGGCGGTGAGCCGACCTGCGGACTCGGGCGTGGTCCACCCCCAGGGGTAGCGTTTGCCCGGACCGGGCGCGGGTGCGCGGTGGCGGCCGGTCGGATGGGTCGGCCGGTGGTGGAAAGGACGGCGATGGGCGAGCACGGCGGGCGGTTGGTGCTGGCGGCGACGCCGATGGGCGATATCGGTGATGCGTCGCAGCGGTTGCGCGACGCCCTCGCGAGCGCGGACGTCGTGGCCGCCGAGGACACGCGCCGGACCCGGGCGCTGGCCAAGGCGCTCGAGGTGGAGATCACCGGGCGGGTGGTGAGCTTCTACGATCATGTGGAAGCCGCGCGAATTCCGTTGCTATTGGACGAGATCGAATCCGGGAGGACCGTGCTGCTGGTCACCGATGCGGGGATGCCCTCGGTCAGCGACCCCGGTTACCGGATGGTCGCGGCATGTATCGAGCGGGACATGCCGGTGACCTGTCTGCCCGGTCCCTCGGCCGTCACCACCGCCCTGGCCCTGTCCGGACTGCCCATGGAACGGTTCTGCTTCGACGGCTTCGCCCCGCGCAAGTCCGGGCAGCGCAAGCAGTGGCTCTCGACGCTGGTCACCGAGCCGCGCGCGGTGGTGTTCTTCGAGGCCCCGCACCGGCTCGCCGCCTGCCTGGCCGATGCCGCCGAGGTGCTGGGCCCCGAACGCCGGGCCGCGGTGTGCCGGGAGCTGACCAAGACCTACGAGGAGGTCGTGCGCGGCGGACTCGGCGAGCTGGCGGAATGGGCCGTCGAGGGTGCGCGCGGCGAGATCACGGTGGTGGTCGAAGGGGCACAACCGGTTTCGGCCGACCCGGTCGATCTGGTGGACGAGGTGGAGGAACTGGTCGCCGACGGCACCCGCCTCAAGGACGCGTGCGCGCGGGTGGCCGCGCGGGCGGGCGGAGTCTCGCGACGCGAACTCTACGACGCGGTCCTGGCCGCCCGCGCGGATTAGCGCAGATCCGCTCGACCGGATTCGCGCTGGTGGCCCGCTCGGCCGGGCATCCGCCGCACCGACGGTTCGGTTACACGCGCGCGACGACCGGCGCCAGCCCCAGCACCGTATTGGCGAATTCGATGAAGGTGGGCGCCATGGCGGGAACGCGGTGCGCGCCCTCACGGACCAGTACCCGCCGCGTGCGTTCGCCGATGGCGTCGGGGACCAGGGCGATCACCTCGTCCGGTAGTGCCGGAATTCCGGGATCGACGGCGCGTGCCTGATCATGGAAATTGCGGTACAGAGTGGCGAAGTGGTCCACCGCCAGATCGCGGAACTCCGCGGTCGCATCGCCGACCAGCAGCGATTCCACCAGGATGAGCCGCGCGAAATCCGGTTCGGCCGCCACCACCGAACAGAATGTGCTGATCATGGTGGCGATGCGCTGCCGCGGATCGACCGCCTCGGGCAGGTGTGCCAGTTCCTCCGCGATCCGGGTACGAATGATCTCGACGCCGGTGTGCACCGCCTCGATGAAGCAGTGTTCCTTGTTGCCGAAGTGTTCGTAGAAGGTACTGCGTGAGACGTGGGCGCGGCCGACGATATCGGTCAGCGTGACCGTGGAAAAGCCTCGGGCGCCGACACATTCGACCATCGCGCCGATGAGCCGGCCCCGGGGGGTGCCGAGCGCGTGGGCGCGAACGCTGCGGTGGCGCTCGGCGAAATCCGCATCCATAACCGGCTCCGGTCGCCTGCTTCTACTTCGGTTCGATGTACTTCGGGAACACCGGTTCCGGCGCGGGTAGGGCCGATCCGGCCTCGATCGGCGTGGTGAGATCGGCGAAGGTGCGCGCGGTCTGACCGAGCTGATCGAGAATCCGCCCGGCCGAACCCGGGATCACCGGCTGCACCAGGATCGACACGATCCGCAGCACCTCGAGGGTCACGTACAGCACGGTCGCCTCGCGGGCCACATCCTCGGGCGTGCCCGACTTGGCCAGCGCCCACGGCTGCTGCGCGGAGAAGTACTTGTTCGTCTCGCCGAGGGTCAGCCAGATCGCCTCGAGCGCCAGATGCAGTTGCTGCCCGTCGAATTCGGTGCGGCAGCGCTCCAGCAGGCCGTTCGCGCGACCGAGCAGTTCCCGATCGGCGTCGGTGAATTCGCCGGGAGTCGGTACGGCGGAATCGAAATCGCGCGCCACCATCTTCAGGCTGCGCTGCACCAGATTGCCGTACTCGTTGGCCAGATCGGTGTTGATCCGCCCGACGATGGCGTCGTGACTGTAGGAACCGTCCTGGCCGTAGGAGATCTCGCGCAGCAGGAAGAACCGCACCGCGTCGAGACCGTACTGGTCGACCAGCGCCAGCGGATCCACCACATTGCCGACCGACTTCGACATCTTCTCGCCCTTGTTGAACAAGAAGCCGTGCACGAAAACGCGTTTCGGCAATTCGATACCCGCCGACATCAGGAATGCCGGCCAGTAGACGGTGTGGAAGCGGGTGATGTCCTTGCCGATGATGTGCACATTCGCCGGCCAGAACCGCTGGAACGCCGCCGAATCGGTATTCGGGAATCCGACACCGGTCAGATAGTTGGTGAGCGCGTCCACCCACACGTACATCACATGCGCCGGATCACCGGGCACCGGCACACCCCAGTCGAAGGTGGTGCGCGAAATCGACAGATCCTTCAGACCGGCCTTCACATAGCTGACGATTTCGTTGCGCCGGGTCGCGGGCAGGATGAAATCCGGTGTGGTCTCGTACAGTTCGAGCAGCCGGTCCTGATATTTCGACAACCGGAAGAAGTAGTTCGACTCCTCGGTCCATTCCACCGGGGTCCGGGTTTCGGTCGCCAGGCGCGTCCCGTCCTCGGCGACGGTAGTCTCTTCCTCGGTGTAGAAGGCCTCGTCGCGCACCGAGTACCAGCCCGAATAGGTGTCGAGGTAGATATCGCCGTTGGCCTGCATGCGCTCCCAGATCGCGATGCTGGCGGCGAGGTGATCCTCGTCGGTGGTGCGGATGAACCGGTCGTAGGAAATGTCGAGCGCCTTGTCCATGCGTTCGAACACATCCGAATTGCGCGCGGCGTATTCCTCCACGGAGACGCCGGCGGCGCGCGCGGCCTGCTGGACCTTCTGGCCGTGCTCGTCGGTGCCGGTCATGAAGAACACGTCGTAGCCGTCGAGCCGCTTGAACCGTGCCAGCGTATCGGTGGAGATGTACTCGTAGGCATGGCCGATATGCGGCGCGCCGTTGGGATAGGCGATCGCCGTGGTGATGTAGAAGGCCGGTGAGGTGCGTTCGGGTGCGCTCATGGTGTGTCCACTCTAATCCGCCGCCGATAATCCCTCGCGTCGATATCCCGTCGTCCGCTCGGCGCTCCCGCCGGGTTCACCTGCCGTCGGTGCGGTGTGTCTAATCTGGTCCGATGCCCGGTAAACGACCCGCACCCGAGCCGCCCGAACCGCTGTCGCCGTTGATCGACGCGCACACCCACCTCGATGCCTGCGGCGCCGAGGACGCGGAATCGGTTGCCGCCATGGTGGATCGGGCCGCCGCCGTAGGTGTCGGCCGGGTGGTGACCATCGCCGACGACCTCGATGCCGCCCGCTTCGCCGTCGACGCCGCGCACTGGGATCCGCGCGTGTACGCGGCGGTCGCACTCCATCCGACCCGGGCGAACGCCCTGGACGATGCCGCCCGCGCCGAACTGGAGAAGCTGGCCGCCGACCCCCGGGTGGTCGCCGTCGGCGAGACCGGGCTCGACTACTACTGGCCCGGCAAACTCGACGGCTGCGCCGATATCGAGGATCAGGTCGAGGGCTTCCGCTGGCATATCGACCTCGCGAAACGACTCGGTAAGCCGTTGATGATCCACAACCGCGAGGCCGATCACGACGTGCTGGCGGTCCTGCTGGACGAGGGCGCGCCGGAGACGGTGATCTTCCACTGCTTCTCCTCCGACGCCAATATGGCGCTGGCCTGCGTGGCCGAGGGGTATCTGCTCAGCTTCTCCGGGACGGTGAGTTTCCGGAACGCGCACGAACTGCGCGAGGCCGCGAAGCTGGTGCCGGACGAGTTGATCCTGGTGGAGACCGATGCGCCGTTCCTGACCCCGCACCCGTTCCGGGGCGCGCCGAACGAGCCGTACTGTCTGCCCTACACCGTGCGGGCCCTGGCCGAGCTGCGCGAACAGGATCCGGCGGCGCTGGCCGAGATCACCACCGCCAATGCGGAGCGGGTCTACCGGTTGCCGAGGCGCTGAGCCCGGCGCGTGCGGTGCGTCACATAAAACGCGACCGGAATGCGAGGTGTGCTCCAGTTCACTTACGATTGCGCGGTCGTGATATTTCCGGATCGTCGATATCGAATCGTGATGTGGAAATCCCCTGTTCCACGGCATGTAGTTGCCAGGGACTGACCCCCTCGTTATCGTATTGTGACCATGCCGGAGTTTCGGATATCCGCTCTCCAGCGGATCAACGCGTCGCGCTCGCCGCTGCTGTATGCGGCGATCGCCGCGATGCTGATCACCCTGATCATCGGGGCGAGTCTGGCGATCGTCAGCCGCAAGACCGTCACCCTGGTCGTCGACGGTCAGCGCACGACCGTCACCACCATGGCCGCCAGTGTGAAAGGCGTGCTCAAGGCCGGTGGCTACAAGCTGGCCGGTAAGGATTCGGTGTCCCCGTCCGGGGATGCCGGCGTCACCGACGGCGCCACCATCACGCTCAACCGTGCCCGGCAGATCGCGCTGACCTTCGACGGCAAGACCAAACAGGTGTGGACCACCGCCTACACCGTCGCCGACGCGCTGACTCAACTGCAGCTGCCCGGCGACGTCTTCGTCTCGCCCTCGCGCCCCACCCCGCTGCCGCTGCAGGGCGCCGCGCTGGCCGTCACCAGCCCGCGCACCGTGCAGCTGTCCGACAACGGTGAACCGATGAGCTACGTGCGGCTGGCCGCACCGACGGTCGGGGAGCTTCTGCAGGTGCAGGGCGTGCCGCTGACCGGCGAGGACACCGTGCAGCCCGCGGCCGTCACCCCGCTGCACGACGGTATGAAGATCACCGTCACCCGCAAGCACACCGAGAAGGTCACCGAACGCGAACCGCTCGACCCGACCGAGAACGTCATCGAGGACACCGACCTCAACATGAGCCGGACCGTCGTCGAGAATCCCGGCAAGGCCGGGGTGCAGGACGTCACCTACGCGGTCTCGATCGTCAACGGCAGGGAAGAGTCGCGTGAGGCCGTGGGGCATACCGTCGTCGTGCCCGCTCAGCCCAAGACGGTCCGCAAGGGCGCCAAGCCTGGCACCGAGGTGCCGCCCGTGCGCGACGGTGCGGTCTGGGACGCGCTGGCCAAATGTGAATCGGGCGGCAACTGGGCCATCAACACCGGCAACGGGTACTTCGGCGGCATTCAGTTCGACCAGAGCACCTGGTCCCGGCAGGGTGGTCTGAAGTACGCCGAGCGGCCGGATCTCGCCACCCGGGAAGAGCAGATCGCGATCGCCGAGGTGACGCGGGCCCGGCAGGGCTGGGGTGCCTGGCCCGCGTGCACGAGTCGCCTGGGAATCAGCTAGTCACATGAGCGCGCCACCGTCGACGCGGATCTCCGAGCCGGTGATGTAGCGGCCGTCCTCGGAGGCGACCATGGCGACCACGCCCGCGACGTCGGCCGGTTCGCCCAGGGCGCCGCCGTTGAGCCAGCCGGTCAGCCGGGAGAAGAGGTTCCAGTCGGCGTCCTCGGGGGTTTGCAGGTTGTTGGTGATACCGCTGGTGATGCCGCCCGGGACGATGTTCACCGCGCGCAGGCCCTTCTGCGAATACTCCAGCGCGACCGCATGGGTCATCGCGTTCACGCCGCCCTTGGATGCGGCGTAGGCGGCCATGTACGGGTTCGCGCCGAGTGCGGCGGTGGAGGAGAAGTTCACGATCACCGGATGGTCGGACTGCAGCAGGGTCGGGATGGCCGCCTGCATCATCAGGAAGGTGCCGGTGAGATTGATGCCGATCACCTGATTCCAGCTCTCGAACGCCATCTCGTGGGTATGCGCGGTGCGCATGATCCCGGCCGCGTTGACCAGCACGTCCAATCCGCCGAGATGATCGACGGCCGCGGCGACGGCGGGGCGCACCGATTCCGGATCGGCCACGTCGACGGTGACGGTATGCAGCCGATCGCGGTCCGAACCCACCTCCGCCACAGTCTCTTTCAGCCCGGGCTCGGAGATGTCGGCGCCGACCACGTGTGCTCCCTCGGCGAGCATGCGCACCACGATGCCCCGCCCGATGCCCGAGCCCGCCCCGGTCACCACCACCCGTCGTCCCTCGTGCCTGCGCATCATTGCGGCCGTCCTCTCCTGCTGCGTCGCGCGCGGTGAGACCGGATGTGCCACCGCCTGTTCCGCGAGTACACCGAAACTAGAACGTGTATCAATTGACGTCAACGCTCCGCGACGCCCCGGCCTGGGGATTTCCGGACCGTGCGGTGTGCGCACCGTAAAATCAGCAGATCCCGACGATGTGAGGTGCCCCATGCGGTTGTCGAAATGTTCGGCTCGGATCCGTCGGCCGCTGACGGCCGCGGCCATGTTCACCGCACTGGCGGCCGCCTCGGTCGTCGCGGTGCCGCAAGCCGCAGCCGAGCCGGCCGCAACGACGATGTCGGTCACCGCGCAGCCGGACGGCTGGCACGGTATGACCGGAGGGGCGCTGCTCGACTATCGGACGACGACTTCGCAGGGGGCGTCCGTTCCGGCCAGCGGTGCGGTGTTCCTGCCGCCGGGTGAGCCGCCGGCGGGTGGCTGGCCGGTGGTCGCCTACGACCACGGCACGAGCGGACTCGGCATGGGCTGCAGCGGCATCTCGAATCCGGGCACCGCGCCCTATCCGTCCGGTCGCGCCAAGGAAGACCGCATCCTGCAGTACTTCCAGTCCAAGGGATTCGCGGTGGTCGCGCCCGACTATCTCGGGCTGGGCGCGTTCGACACCGGGCCGCATCCGTATCTGGAGCGGCAATCCGAGGCGACCGCCACCATCGACCTGCTGCGGGCGGCGCGGGCGACCTATCCGCAGTTGTCGCGCACGTGGATCGCCGTCGGCGCGTCGCAGGGGGGTCAGGCCGCGCTGGGAACGGGCCATCTCCAGCAGAGCTATGCGCCCGAGCTGGACTTCCGCGGGACCATCGCGGTCGACCCGGAATCCGATCTGGAACATGTGCTGCCCATCGCCGGGCCGTGGGTGCCGAATATCCCGCAGCTCGGCGACGGCAGTACCGCCTTCATCGCGGGGGTGCTCGTCGGAATGCGGGAGACCCGGCCGGATATCGATGTCGACAGCTATCTGAGCCCCCGTGGGCGCCAACTGCTCGACAGTATCGGCACCCTGTGCCTGGACGGGATGATCGAGCAGGTCAACGGCGCCTCGCTCGGCGATCTGCTGTCGCGACCGCTGGGCGATCCGCGGTTCACGGCCGCTCTCACCGACTATCTGGCCGTGCCCACGAGCGGCTACGACGCGCCGATTCTGTTGCTGCTCAACGCCACCGACCGCACCGTGCCGTCGCCGCTGCACGCCGCGCTGGCCGCCCAGCTGGCCGCGAACGGCGTGGATGCGCGGTCGGTGGTCGGCACCGGGCAGCACTGCGACCTGAATCCGCAGATGTGGGCGGCGATGGACGCGTTCGTCGCGCGGGTGCAGTCCACGCCGTACGTGCCCTGATCGCACTGATACCTTGTCGGGCGTGTCCGAACCTGTGAGCGAAGCCCGTGGCCTGGCCGAACTGCTCGGCCCCGCCGAAGTGCGGGTGCTGGCGGAGCGGTTCGGTGTGCGCCCCACCAAACAGCTCGGACAGAACTTCGTACACGACGCGAACACCGTGCGGCGAATCGTCGCGACGGCCGGCGTCGGACGCGACGACGTGGTGCTCGAGGTCGGCCCCGGCCTCGGTTCGCTGACACTGGCACTGCTCGACGTCGTGGATCGGGTGATCGCGGTGGAGCTCGATCCCGTTCTCGCGCAGCATCTTCCGGAAACGGTGTCCGACCGCGCCCCCGAGCTCGGCGACCGGCTGACCGTGGTCCACGGTGATGCGCTGCGCGTGTCGGCCACCGATATCCCGGGCGAGCCGACGGCACTGGTGGCGAACCTGCCCTACAACGTAGCGGTACCCGTGCTGCTGCACTTGCTCGCCGAATTGCCCAGCATCCGAACGGCTTTGGTGATGGTGCAGGCCGAGGTGGCCGACCGCCTCTCCGCCGAACCCGGCTCCCGCATCTTCGGCGTCCCCAGCGTGAAGGCCGGCTTCTTCGGCACCGTCCGCCGCGCGGGAGCCGTCGGCCGCCAGGTGTTCTGGCCCGTCCCCCAGGTGGAGTCGGGACTGGTCCGCATCGAACGATTCGACCAACCACCCTGGTCACTGGACACCGCCCACCGCGAGCGGGTCTTCGCCGTGGTGGACGCCGCATTCGCCCAGCGCCGCAAGACATTACGCGCCGCCCTCGCGGGCTGGGCCGGATCTCCCGCCGAGGCGGAACGCCGCTTGCTCGCCGCGGGAATCGCCCCTACCGCCCGCGGCGAAACACTCGACACCGCAGCGTTCGTCCGCCTCGCCGAGCAGGGATGACCAGCCAGCAGCGGACTTCCGAACCGTGGGTGTTGTACGTACATGGTTTCGACGGCAAGGTCTATCCGTACGTACTCGATGCGGGCTGCGTCTGAGCGCACTGAACGACGGCTTCGTCTGTCAGGGTGAGCTTTCCGCTGTGGGTTGCGGATTCGATGTGGATCGAGAGCGGTCCGGTGGCGGGGATGTCCTGCTCGGTGGGGAACCAGATTCGGCCGGAATTCGCCAGGATGAGTAATCCGTCGTGGCTGCCGACCGGGGCGAATCCGGGTAGTTGCGGTGGGAAGGGCGGGATTTCGAACGCTTCGGCGAGGTGACGGACGGTCTGGCGGACATCGGGCACGCCGATGCCGACCTCGCTGATCGACAACAGGCGCGGGGTTTCGTCGGCGCTGCGCGGGACGGCTCGGTCGGCCTGGCGGGCGATCAATTCCAGCAGGATCCCCTCGGGGCCTCGGAAATACAGTGATCGGGAGTCCCAACCTTCCGGGCCGTCGATGATGTCCGACCCGGCGACGGTGATCAACTCGGTCCGCTGCCGTAACCATCGGCGGGCCGAGTCGAAGTCGAGCGGGGAGATGCCGAAGGCGAGGTGATGCACTCCGTCGAAAGCGGCGCCCGCCCGCACCCTCAGTCTGCTGGAGCCGATGTCGACGACGATGCCCTCGGGTTGCGTGGTGACCGTAAGGCCGAGAAGATCGCGGTAGAACTCGGTCGAGGCGGCGAGATTCGTTGTGGTGAGCTCGACTTCGAGGATCTTCATCGCGGTTCCCTTCGGTGGACGACTGTCGTTTCCGACGCTAGAACCTCAACTGCGGTTCAGATCAAGTGGTCGTCGGGGTGCGAAGCCGGCCACGAGCTACTGGATCGCGGCGGGTGTGCGGCGAAACGTACTGGGCGCCTTGCCGTGCTCGGCTGAACTATTCGTGCAAACCTGCGTGAAAATGCGCGAAATCCGCAAAATTGGGGGCGGTTTGCACGCTCAGTACACGGTCAGCCGCGAAGAGTGCCCGACTTGCGCACGCGCACGGCGAACTCGTCGTTGTGCGTGCCCGGTGGTGCCGCCATTCCATGGGCCGGCGCGATGGTGACTCGCCGCCCTCCGTGAGGTGAGCGCACCCCACTCCGCCGATGCGGTACGACGCTGGTCACATGCGACTCGGATCGTGGGGGCGGGAGTCCGCGACGGGTACGCGGGTCTGCGAGTCCTGTGACGGGGGTTGCGGCGCATCGGTGGGGTTGTCGCTCTGCGGGGTGAACGGGATCGGCAGCGGAACCGGGGGAGTGGCGGGGCGGTCGCGCATGATCACCACCGAGTAGGCGCACAGCGTCGCCATCACGACGAATCCGCCGCTGACCAGGATGTTCTTCCCTGCCGAATTACCGCTGACGAACGGCGTGCCGATGGCGAGGAGGAGCGACCCCACCGCGCACATTCCCAGGCTCGCGCGGAAGGCCTGCTGTCTGAGGTCGTCGAGGGCGCGTGCGAGAAACATCGCGGCGATGCTGACGAACCAGATCACCAAACCGATCGCGAACAGGATGCTCATGTGGTCCCTGCCTTGTCCTCGTGCGCGGCGTCGGGTATCCGGTCGACGCGGCGGCGCATTCATCTCTTCGGACGGAAAGTATGGCGGACCGGCGCGGGAACGCCGAATGTCCCGTCCGATCGGACGGGACATTCGGCGGATTCGTTCAGCGGAAGCGCCGCAGGCGCAGGCTGTTGCTCACCACGAACACACTCGACAGTGCCATGGCCGCACCCGCGAGCATCGGGTTGAGCAGTCCGGCCGCGGCCAGCGGGATCGCCGCCACGTTGTAGCCGAAGGCCCAGAACAGGTTGCCCTTGATGGTGCGCAGGGTGGCCCGGGAGAGCCGGATGGCCGTGCCCACGGTCCGCAGATCGCCGCGGACCAGGGTGATGTCGCCGGCCTCGATCGCCACGTCGGTGCCGGTGCCCATCGCCAGACCCAGGTCGGCCTGGGCGAGAGCGGCCGCGTCGTTGACGCCGTCGCCGACCATCGCGATGACCTTGCCCTGATCCTGCAGGCGCTTCACCACGTCGAGCTTGTCGGCGGGCAGCACCTCGGCGATCACCTCGTCGATGCCGACCTGATCGGCGACCGTGCGAGCCGTGGCGGCATTGTCACCGGTCAACAGCACCGGCGTCAGTCCCAGCGACCGCATATCCGCGATGGCTTCGGCGCTCGAGGCCTTGATCGCATCGGCGATGACCAGCACGCCGCACGCCTGCCCGTCCCACGCCACCACGATCGCGGTGCGACCGGCGGACTCGGCCTCGGACTTGGCCTGCGCCAACGACTCCGGCAGCGTGATCGACCAGTCCGCGAGCAGTTCGGTGCGGCCGATCACGACCGCGCGCTCACCGACCAGGCCCTGCACGCCCTTACCGCCGTGGCTCACGAACTGCTGCACCGGCTCCCCGGCCAGACCCTGTTCGGCGGCGCCGCGCACCACGGCCCGGGCCACCGGATGTTCGGATCCGTGTTCCACCGCCGCGGCCACGGCCAGCAGCTCGTCGCGATCCTGGCCTTCGGCGGGGATCACCTCGGCCAGCGACATGGTGCCGGTGGTGACGGTGCCGGTCTTGTCCAGCACGACGGTGTCGATGCGCCGCGTCGATTCCAGCACCTGCGGACCCTTGATCAGGATGCCGAGTTGCGCGCCCCGGCCGGTGCCGACCAGCAGTGCGGTGGGCGTGGCCAGGCCGAGCGCGCACGGGCAGGCGATGATCAGCACCGCGACCGCCGCACCGAAGGCCACCGCCACCGCGGCGCCGCTGCCGAGCCAGAAGCCCAGCGTCACCACCGAAATCGCGATCACGATCGGCACGAACACCCCGGCGACCCGGTCGGCGAGGCGCTGCACGGGCGCCTTGCCGTTCTGCGCGTCCTCCACCAGTGCGGCCATCTGGGCCAGCTGGGTGTCGGCGCCGATGCGGGTGGCCCGCACGGTCAGCACACCGCCGGCGTTGACGGTCGCGCCGATCACGGAATCGCCCGGACCGACCTCGACCGGCACCGATTCGCCGGTCAGCATGCTCATGTCGACGGCCGAATTGCCGTCGGTGACCACGCCGTCGGTGGCGACCTTCTCACCCGGACGCACCAGGAACAGATCGCCGACCCGCAACTCCGACACCGGGATTCGATGTTCGGCGCCGTCGCGCAGCACCGCCACATCCTTGGCGCCGAGTTCCAGCAGCGCTCGCAGCGCCGAACCGGCTCGTTCCTTGGCCCGGGTCTCGAAATACCGCCCGGCCAGGATGAACACGATCACACCGGCCGCGACCTCGAAGTAGATATTCGACGCCGAGGCGGAGCGTTCGACCGCGAAACTGAAGCCGTGCTTCATTCCCGGCATCCCGGCATCGCCGAAGAACAGCGCGTACACCGACCACGAGTAGGCCGCCAGCGTGCCCAGCGAGATGAGGGTGTCCATGGTGGCGGTGGCATGCCGCGCGTTGATCCAGGCGGCGCGATGGAACGCGGCGCCACCCCAGAACACGACCGGCGTGGCCAGCGTCAGCGAAAACCATTGCCAGTTCCGGAATTGCAGTGCCGGAATCATCGCCAGTGCGATGACCGGAAGCGCCAGTGCGAGGCTGACGAGAAGTCGATGCCGCAGCTGCCGCAACGGTGAATCGGTCGAAAGCTCCTCGGCCGCAGCTGTTTCCGCGGGCCGGGTGTCGTGGACGGTGGCGGTGTAGCCGGTGTCGACGACACGTTCGATGAGCTGATCCGCCGTCACCGTGTCCGGGAAGCTGACCTTCGCCTTCTCGGTCGCGTAGTTGACCGTGGCCGTGACGCCTTCGATCCGGTTCAGCTTCTTCTCGATGCGTGCGGCGCACGAGGCGCAGGTCATCCCACCGATATCCAGCTCGACGGAGCGCTCTGTCGTGGGCGCGCTCATTGGTGACCTCCTCCGTGCTGTCCGTTGTGCTCGTTGTCGTGTTGCCCGCTCTGCTGCCCGGCTACCGCCTCGGCGGTGAATTCCGCCGTGTGCACCGCGCCGCCGTGGGCGAAGTCCAGGTAGAGCCGGAAGGCGCCGGCGCTGGGCGCTTGGGCATGGAAGGCGACCCGCGGCCCGGCGGGAGTCGAGTCGACCTCTCCTTCGGGATGAACATGAAGGTAGGACAGATCGTTCCCGCGCAGTGCGACCAGATGCCCGTAGGCACCCAGATAGGGTTGCAGATCGGTGACCGGCCGTCCGTCGCGGGTGACGGTGAATCCCACCTCGCCGCCGCCGGTCGACAGATCGCCGTCCATGCGGACCTGGTAGCCGTCGACGGTGGTGGTGCGGGATACAGGCGGCAGGGGCCGATCGGCGGTCGCGCCGGCCACGGTGACCGTGCGGCTGAGCACCAGTTCGTCCGGTGCGGTGGCGGGCCGGGAATCGGCGAAGATGCGGTAGGTGCCCGGCCGGGCCCACTGCCAATCGATCGACCAGGTGCCGGTGTCGTCGCGGACCGGGTGCACGTGCCGGTATTCGGTGGCATCGGAGCGGACCGCGATCAGATGCAGGTCCCGCTCGTGCAGATCGGTGTATCGGGTGACCGGTGCGCCGTCGGGGCCGGTGATCCGGAATCGGAGGGTGCCGGGGGTTCGAGGTTCGGTAGGTGCGGCCACCTCGGAGAGGGTGTAACCCTCCTGAGTGGCCTGGAGTCCGGTGCCGTGCCCGGGGGCCGGCTCGGCCGGATCGCCCACCAGGGCGCCGATGCCGAGCGCGGCCCCGAACAACACGACCAGTCCGCCGCCGAAGGCCGCGAACTTCAGTCTGTCGTTCATTCAGCTCGCCACCTGATATCCCGCCTCGTCGACGGCGGCGAGGACCGCGGCGTCCGTCAGCGGTGCGGCGGATTCGACCTGGACGCGACCGGAGGTGAGGTCTACGTCGACACTGGTGACACCGTCGATCTTGCCGATCTCCTTCTGCACCGACGCCACGCAGTGGCCGCAGGTCATCCCGGTGACGGTGTAGGTGCTGGTAGCCATGATCGCTTCCTTCGCTCGCTCTTATACGGTGCGGGGGTATCCCCTGACACGTCTGAACATACCCCCCATGGGTACCCTACGCAAGGGTGAGAGGCGAGGAATTCCGGCCGCGGTGATGCGTATCCCCGCCGGAGCCTGTCTGCCCTGGTGGCGGCCTGTCATCGGCCACTGGTCCGGCGCCGCCGGTTCGCGGCAGCCGCCCGGCATCGGCGAGTTCCCAGCCGCGGGAGCCCCGCGTCGCGCGGCAAACCGACCGTTTGCCGCGCGGCCGGATAACCTAGCCCCGTGCTGTCTGTAGTACCCAGTTCCGTGGTTGTGCGCGCCCCTTCGAAGGTGAACCTTCATCTAGGGGTCGATGACCTGCGTAGCGACGGATACCACGAACTGACCACGGTCTTCCAGGCACTGTCGCTCGCCGACGACGTGCGGATCGCCCCGGCCGGATCGCTGGCCGTGAGCGTGCACGGGGAGGGTGCCGCACAGGTGCCGACCGATCGCACGAACCTGGTGTGGCAGGCGGCGGTCCGGCTCGGACATCTGGCCGGCCGCGCTCCGCTGGTGGAGATCGAGATCGAGAAGGGTATTCCGGTGGCCGGGGGGATGGCCGGCGGCAGCGCGGATGCCGCCGCGACGCTGGTCGGACTCAACGAGCTGTGGAGTCTGGAGATGTCGCGCGACGAATTGGCCGATGTCGCGGCCGAACTCGGCAGCGATGTGCCCTTCGCCCTGCACGGCGGCACCGCACTGGGGCGCGGCCGTGGCGAGAAACTGCTGCCGGTGTTGTCGCGCAACACCTTTCACTGGGTGCTGGCGCTGGCCAAGGAGGGGTTGTCGACGCCGAAGGTATTCGGCGAACTGGACCGGCTGCGGGAGAACGGCGAACCGCCGCGTCTCGGCGATCCGCAGGAACTGTTGCAGGCCTTGGCCTCCGGCGACGCCACCCAGCTCGCACCCTTGCTCGGCAACGATCTGCAGGCCGCCGCCCTGTCGCTTAATCCGGCACTGCGCCGCACCCTGCGGGCCGGCGTCGAGGCGGGCGCCCTCGCCGGAATCGTCTCCGGTTCGGGGCCCACCTGCGCCTTCCTGTGCGGTAGTGAAGCCGATGCGGTGGCGGTATCGGCCGAACTCTCCGGCGCGGGTGTGTGCCGCAGCGTTCGTATCGCGACCGGGCCGGTGCCGGGTGCGCGGGTACTAGCCGACGGGCGGCACTGACAGCCTGACGGGCCGGTGCCGATCGGCGCGCGAGTGGCGTCGTTCGCCCCCGGCCCTACCGATGACGTCCCTCAGGCGAGAGCGTCGGCGAGGCGGTCGACCTGTTCCGGGTCTCGCCCGTAGCAGTAGAAGATCACTTCGTCGGCGCCGAGATCGGCGAATTGTTTTGTGACCGTGCGGATCTGGTCCGGGGTGGTGAGCATGCCCTCGACCATGAACTCGGCGCGACCGCTGAATTCGTAGTAGGCGGCCATGGCCGAGCGTGCCTCGTCGATCACCGCGTCCGAGCCGAGTGCGGCGTTGACCTGCGCGACGATGCGAGGTTCGCCCGGGCGATCGTATTCGCGCCAGAAGCGGTGCACGGTGTCGAACAGGCCCGGCGCCCACGAGGGTGCGGCGGCCGCGAGGAAGCCACCGCCCCAGCGCGCGACGCGTTCCAAGGCGGCGGTCTGGAACCCGCCGAACAGCAACTCCGGGCCGCCGGGGGTCTGCGGCTGCGGGCCGATCGCGGCGCAGCTCTCGCTGTAGGGTTCACCGGACCAGAGCCTGCGCATCGTCGCGACCTGCTCGTCCAAACGCTTTCCGCGCGTGCGCAATTCGGTGCCGGACGCTTCATGGTCGTCGGCGCGGCCGCCGACACCGAGACCCAGGGTGAACCGGCCGCCCGAGAGCCGGTCGAGGGTGGCGGTTTGTTTCGCGAGCAGCGCGGTCTCGCGCAGCGGCGCGATGAGCACTTCGGTCTGCAATCGGATCCGCTGCGTCGCACCGGCCAGAAGGGCAAGTGTCACAAGGGGTTCCGGATTGTCGTAGACCAGTCGGTCGAGCAGTCCGAGGGTGGAGAACGGGCCCGATTCGGCCCGCTCGGCCCATTCGACGAGTGATTGCGGATCGGCGATCGGCAACCCGATGCCGACCTTGACGCCGTGGGCCGCGCGCATCGCGTCCGGTAGCCCGGAACTCCCGGGGGAACGGTCGTGCGACGTCGAAACGGACGACGACGAGGCGATGGCAGATGACGAGTCGGTCATGAGAATCCTCCGAATGTGGGGTCGACAAATCAGCGCCGCCCACTCCGCGCCTCATGAGGCGGGGCTCCCGCACTACGGCCATACTTCTGGAGAACCCATGTGGATTGCAAGCAGACTACCTATGCCTCAACGCGTTTCGCAACCGCAGTGCGCGGCGGTGAGCCACTGCTCGCCACGGCCGACATCTACTCGGCGGCTTCCGACACCGCGCGGTCGTCGCGCACCGGACGCTCCTCCGGTCACCGATGAAGGTGACCGCCCATTCGCACGGCCACCGCCTGCGCGACCTCGGAGGCCGGCGTGCGAGTGCGGCCCGGCTCAGCCGGGAGTCCACGAAACTCACGCGCCACCGGTGTTCGGTCGCTCGGAAGGACGCGATCCCGAGCAAGCGCAAGACCGAGGGCCGGTTCACCCGCGCCGGAAGGGTGCGCCCTCGTGCCGTAATGTTCACGGGTGAAGCCGACGGGCGTGGTCCCGCCGCTGCGGAAGCGCAGCCGGCGCGCGCGACGCGGCCGGACCTGCGCCGAGCTCGTGGCACACCCGAAGGCCCCGCCGTACTCGGAGAGGACTGACCCCTTGGCGAATCTGATCAATCTGGAGCAGGTCGACAAGAGCTTCGGAATCACCCCGCTGCTGGACACGGTGTCCCTCGGCGTGCAGGAGGGTGAGCGGATCGGGGTCGTCGGTCTCAACGGTGGGGGCAAGACCACACTGCTCGAGGTGCTGACCGGGCTCGAACACCCCGACAGCGGACGGGTGAGCCGCATCAACGGCCTCCGCATGGCGGTCGTGACCCAGCGCGGTGTGCTGCCGGAAGGGGCCACGGTCGGGGAGGTGGTACTGGCCGGGCTCGCCGAAGACGCGCGCACCGACGGTGTCGCCGAGCACGAGTGGGCCGCCAACCCACGTATCCGCAGCGTGCTCGACGGTATCGGCATCGCGGATCTGGGGATGGACGCCTCGGTCGCGAATCTGTCCGGTGGCGAGCGCCGCCGCGTCGCGCTGGCCGCCGCGCTGGTGCGCGAACTGGATCTGCTGGTGCTCGACGAGCCCACCAACCACCTCGACGTCGAGGGCGTGCAGTGGCTGGCCGAACATCTGCTCGCGCGCCGCAGCGCACTCGTGGTGGTCACCCACGACCGCTGGTTCCTCGACACCGTCGCCACTCGCACGTGGGAAGTGGTGGGCGGCAAGGTCGAAAGCTACGAGGGCGGCTACAACGACTGGATCTTCGCCCGCGCCGAACGGGCCCGCCAAGCCGATGCCACCGAGGCGCGCCGGCGCAATCTGGCCCGCAAGGAATTGGCGTGGCTGCGACGCGGCCCGCAGGCCCGCACCTCGAAACCGCGCTACCGGGTCGAGGCCGCCGAGGCGCTGATCGCCGATGTGCCGCCGCCGCGCGACACCGTGCAGCTGGCCTCCTTCGCGCGGAAACGCCTGGGCCGCGTCGTGATCGAACTCGAGGACGCCACGCTCACCACTCCCGACGGCCGCGAACTGGTGCGCGATCTGACCTGGCGGTTGGCGCCGGGGGAGCGAGTCGGCCTGGTGGGTGTGAACGGGTCGGGCAAGACCACCCTGTTGCGCGCTCTCGCCGGTGACGCGGAACCGGCCGCGGGTAAGCGAATTCAGGGCCAGACCGTCCGGATCGGCTGGTTGCGGCAGGAACTCGACGATTTGCCCACCGATATGCGGGTACTGGAAGCGGTGGCCGAGGTCGCCGAGCGAACGATGCTGGGAGACAAGGAGATCAGCGCCGGTCAGCTCGCCGAGCGGCTCGGGTTCACACCGGCCAAACAGCGCACTCCGGTCGGTGATCTGTCCGGCGGTGAGCGCCGCCGTCTGCAGCTGACCCGCATCCTGATGGGGGAGCCGAATGTGCTGCTGCTCGACGAGCCCACCAACGACCTCGATATCGACACCCTGCAGCAACTCGAGGATCTGCTCGACGGCTGGCCCGGCACTCTGGTCGTGATCTCCCACGACCGGTATCTGATCGAGCGCATCAGCGATTCCACCTGGGCCCTGTTCGGCGACGGCAAGCTCACCAACCTGCCCGGCGGCATCGAGGAATACCTGCGTCGTCGCGCGGCACTCGCCGACACCTCTCGGCGTCCCTCCGGAGCCTCGGCTCAGGCCGAAACATCCTCTCCCGCAACAGATTCCGCGGCCTATCGCGCCGCGCGCAAGGAGTTCGGCCGATTGGAGCGGACGCTGGAGAAACTCACCGAGCGGGAGGAACGCCTGCACACCGCGCTGGCCGAAGCCGCCACCGACCCGGAGAAATTGGTGAGCCTCGGCGCGGAACTGAAGCAGGTGCAGGCCGAGAAGGAATCGACCGAGATGCGCTGGCTCGAACTCGCCGAAGAGGTCGGCTGAGCGTATGTGGTGCGGTCGGCCCGGGCGGGCCGACCCTCGCAGAACGTGTCCGGAGTTTTCAGAGGGCGTGGCCCAGGGGCGGCACCGGCAGGCACGCACACGTGAAATCCGTGCCGAACGAGGTGAGCGCGATGCTGCGGTAGGCGACCTTGGTGCCGAATCCGCGCTTGAGCAACCGCCGCACCTCCGGCTGTGATTCCAGCAGCTGATAGCGGACCGGATTGTCCAGCTGATCGCCGTCGACGGTGATGAGTCCGAGGCGGCGCAGATTCGTCAGATAGGTGATCGCGCGGTCGGCGAAGCGCAGCGCCGCGGTCTCACCGATCAGCGACATGCCGACCTCGATGCGCTGGGTGCCCGAACTCAGCGGCCGCCCGGTGCGGATGTCGAGCGCCGGCTGCGGCCCGTCGAGATACAGGAAGCGCAGGATCCGGGCCTCGTCGGGAGCCAGTTCGGCCAGGATGCGCGCGAAGGCCGGATGATCGCTGTCCTCGCAGTGCACATCGGCCGAGCGGCGCAGCAGTTCGGCGCCGCGATCGCGCAGGCTCGGCGCCGTCGGGGCGGGGGCGCCGCCGGAGGTGGCATCGATGCCGAGTGCGCGCCGCAGCGAGTCGCGAACCTGCTCACCGGCCTCGGAGAGCACATGGCGCGGCGGCTGCCCGGACATACTGCCGCGCACCACCGTGGCCGTCACGCCGACCGCGGTGCCCAGGCTCCAGGCCGCGGCCTCACTGACGGCGGACAGCGCCACCCGCACCACACCGGTCGTGGTGCGCACGGGACCGGCCCAGCCCGGGCGGGCATCCTCGGGCAGCATCAATTCGGCCGACCGGCGTGCGACGAGGTCGGTGGTGCGGGCGTCCGGTTCCGGGAAGACCGTCTCGATTTCGGTCGCACCGGTACCGGCCGCCGCGTCGCCGGACTCGGCGACCACCTCGGCGTATTCGATCGAAAACTCGGCGCCGTCACCGTTTTCCGGTGCGGATCCGCTCACAGCCATACGTTCGCTACTTCCGTTCCGAAGATCAGAAGATGAGCGTAACCGGCGATGAGCCCCAGCACACCGCCATGGACGAACAAAAGCCACTCGTCCTGTTTGATCGCCGCGCGCAACATGTCGACGAAGTCCGGCGGCTTCAGCGCCGCCATCTGCTTGGCGATGTACTGGCTGACCTGCCGGCTCTGCTGGGCGTTGAACCCGGGATCGGCGAAGGCGGCCGGCGCCAGCGATTTGGCCTCGTCGGTGAAGCGGGTCTGCAGGGTCGCGTAGTCCCGGCTGCCGATCATGAACTTCAGCGCCCCGCGCATCGGCCCGAGCGCGCGGTCGGTGGCCGGGCGCAGGGTGTCCTCGAGGACCTGCATGGTGCGGTCCGAGCGCGGCCCGTTCAGCAGTTCGTCACCGACATTGGCGATCGTGATGATCTGGGTGGCCACCAATTCGGCGTAGCCCTCGGTGATTTCGGGTTGCCGCTTGATCAGCAAGCCCTGCCGCCACGGGCACCACCACTTCGGATAGGCGGGCTCGAAGATCATGTTGAGCCCGATCCAGTTGACCACCCAGCCGATGATCACACCGCCGACCGGCAGCACCACCAGCGGCGACCAATGCGTCAGATGCAGCACCGCGACGAGCACCAGACCCATCGGCGCGCCGAAATAGAAGCCGAAGTTCTGCATGAACCGCAACTCCTTGGCGCCCAGCACCTGAAAAACGGTGTTGAGCAACTGCGGCCGCGACTGGAAATACCGGATCACCATCTGTTTGACATCGAGCAGTTGTTCGATGTTCGACCCGAGTTCGTCGGTCAGTTCCTTGAGGATCTCGGGGAGTTGTTCCCGGACCCGCTCGTGTACCAACTCCCGGACCTGCGCGGGCAGGTTGTACCAGAGCTGCGGATGTTCGCGGCGGGCAATCTCCTCCACGATGTCGCGGATCTGCGATTGCGCCATATCGGTCAGATGCGCGGCCAGTTCATCGGGCTCGAGTTCGCGATAGAAGTCGGCGACGCTACCGAGTTTCGAGAGCCCTTTGTCGACCGCGATCGAGGCCATCTTGTCCGCGCGCGAGGGTACGATTCCCTGCCAGCCCATGCGGCCGTCGTACTGCAGCAACGGCAGCACCTGAATGCGCTTGGGAAGATAGGGGAACAACCATTTCAGACCCGGTACCCGAAACCCGTGAAAGCGTAGCGGCTTGAACAGCATCAGGATGCCGGTCCAGTTGGTGATATAGCCGATGACACCCGTGAAGAGGGGGATCGTGATCAGTTCCAGCAAAATCGTCGGGTGAAAACCCAGCAAACTATCCAGCACGACACCCTCCTGCCGACCCCTTACCGGTGACCGCCGTCACACCGGCACTACAACGTACCCCGTCGGCCAGGCGAACCTTACTGTGAATTCCGGAAACGGGTCCAATTGGCGACTGTAGCGACGCGGCCGGAGGCGGCAGCCTGCGTAACCACGGAGGCCGCCGCGGAAGTCGCGATCCAATTCGGGTGGGAAAGCTGTACGCGGTAGCGTATGGCGGAGACTTCGATCACATCGCGTGATTGGAATGTCGCACCGGACAGCGGCAGCCGCAAGAATGACCGGAACCACATTCATGCCGCTATCGCTGGGCGGGTGTCGGCGCTCATGGCCGAGAGCCGCCGAACATGGCCGGTGGCCTTCGGGGTGCGGTAAGAATATGTGAGCGGACTCGTTCACCTGGCGATATTCGGAGAATGACGTGACAGACGACAGGACCGGACAGGATGTGGTCCGACCCGGTTCCCGCGCTGTGGAACGCAGCTCGGACGTGGAGAAGCGGCAGATCAGCAACGAAGCCCGCATGATCCGCGGCGTCTTCCGGGCTGCCGGCCTGGCTGCCGGGACCGCGGTCCGCGGCGGCCAGTGGGCCGTCGGCACCGGCCTCGAGGTCACCAAGCAGATCGCCCAGGCCGCGCTCGACGGTGAATCCTCCACCGAGATCGCCGAACGCACCGGAGCCGCACTGCAGTCCGTCGCCCGCAGCGTCCTCGGCGTCACCGAGGGTTCGGTGCGCGAGATCGTCAGCTACGTCCCCACCAACGGCCAGGCGCCCGGCCCGTCGGCCGGCGGGCTGGTCCGCTCGTCGACCCTGGTCGATCTGCGCCGCCGCGGCGACAACCTGCTCGCGCGCTCGGCCGACGTGTACTTCACCGAGGAAGTGCATCCGGCCTACGACCGCATCCTCGATCAGCTGTCCTCGGACGAGGCACGGATTCTGCGGTTCATGGCCATCAACGGGCCGCAGCCCTCGGTCGACGTGCGCACCAACCGGCCGCTCGGGATCGGTTCCGAGCTGGTCGCCGGAGATCTGACCTCGGTTCCGGAGCAGGCCGGCGTGCGGTATCCGGACCGGTCGCGGCTGTATTTGATCAATCTGAACCGCCTCGGTCTGCTGACCACCTCCGACGATCCGGTGGTGCTGAGCCGTTATATGGTGCTCGAGGTGCAGCCGATCGTGGAATCGGCGCTCAAGCAAGCCGGCCGGGTGCCCAAGATCGTGCGAAAGAGCTTGCGCCTCACCGAATTCGGCGAGGACTTCTGCAAGACCTGCTTCACCATCAACGGGTCCTGACCTGCGACTGCCGGTCAACGGTGTGTAGCGATCCGATACCTATTTTCCGATCTGCGCAGATTCGCCGGATCCGGTGGGATTGTTGAGGTATGGATTCCGATGCCGTCTCCGCGATCAGCCGGCTGAAGTTCCGGTACCTGAGAGCGCTCGACACCAAATCGTGGGAAGACTTCGCCGACACGATGATCCCGGAGGCGACGGCGACCTACAGCGAGTACCTGCAGTTCGAGTCGCGTGATGCGTTCCTGGCATTCATGCGCAATACCCTCGGGCCCCACGTCATCACCGAACATCGGTGCGACCATCCCGAGATCGATATCGACGGCGATGCGGCGACCGGCACCTGGTACCTGGCTGACACCGTACTCATCCCCGGTCACAACATGCTGCTGCGCGGGGCGGCGTTCTACAACGACCGGTATGTGCGCTGCGACGACGGCCATTGGCGCATCGCCCACACCGGCTACGAGCGGACCTACGAGGTCGTGCTGTCGCTGTCGGACCTGCCGAGTCTGCGCCTGACCGCCAGCCGGTGGGGTGTGATCACCGGGGAGACGGGTTCGGCGCCCGATATCCCGGCCGTGGTGTCGAATATCGAGGACACTCCGGGCGGGCCGGTCGAGGAAGAACCGGACGAGGCGATCGGCTGACAAGCCCTCTCAGTCCGCGGTCGCGACCAGCGGTTCCAGCGTCAGTTCCGGCATTTCCTTCTCGATGTACTGCAGCCGCCACTTGTCGCTGAACAGGGCCAGGATGACGCCGTCGCTGCGGGTGAAGACCTCGACCCCGCGCTGGCGGTCCAGCTCCGCCGACGAGGCGGCGTCGGTACGCCGGGCCAGCTGATAGGGCAGGAAGTCCAGCTGCGTTTCGACGTTGAATTCGGCCTGCATGCGGGCGGTGACCACCTCGAACTGCATCGGGCCGACCGCCGCGAGGACGGGGGAGGCGTCGCCGCGCAGGTCGTTGCGCAGCACCTGCACCACGCCCTCGGAGTCGAGTTGATCGATGGCCTTGCGGAACTGCTTGTACTTGCCCGCGCTGCGCGCGCGCAGGGTGGCGAAATGTTCCGGCGCGAAGGACGGAATCGGCGGGAACTCCACCTTCTTGTCCACGAACAGCGTGTGGCCCGGAGCGAGCGCGGTCGCGTTGACCAGACCGACCACATCGCCCGGATAGGCGGTGTCGACGGTGGCGCGCTCGCGGCCGAAGACGGTGAGCGCGTATTTGGTCGCGAACGGGCGTCCGGTCTGAGCGTGCGTGACGACCATGCCGCGCTCGAATTCCCCGGAGACGATGCGCATGAACGCCAGCCGGTCGCGATGCGCGGCGTCCATTCCGGCCTGCACCTTGAACACGACCGCGCTGAACGGGTCGGCCGGTTCCCGGGGCGAGCCGTCGACGTCGGCCCGGGAACCGGGTGGCGGGGCCAGCGCCACCAGCGTGTCGAGCAGTTGCCGCACGCCGAAGTTCAGCATCGCCGAGGCGTAGATGACCGGCGAGGTCTGCCCGGCGAGGAACAGTTCCTGATCGTGGTCCTGGCCGGTGGCCGAGAGCAGTTCGCTCTCCTCGGCCGCGGTCTCCCACGGTTCGCCTTCGCGGGCGGCGGCCTGGTCGGGCGTGTACGACTCCTCCGGCGCGATGGTCGCGCCACCCGCGGTCCGGGTGAAGTGGATGTATTCGGTGGCGGCGCCCTCGGGACCGCGGCGCAGCAGCCCACGGAAATCGCCCGCGATGCCGACCGGCAGGAACAGCGGCGTGGGGGTCAGGCCGATCCGCTCGCTGATCTCGTCGAGCAGTTCCAGCGGCGCCCGTCCGGGACGGTCCCATTTGTTGATCACGGTGATCACCGGGATGCCGCGGTGGCGGCACACCTGGAACAGTTTGAGCGTCTGCGGCTCCAGGCCCTTGGCGGCGTCGATGAGCATGACCGCGGCGTCGACGGCCGTCAGCACCCGGTAGGTGTCCTCGGAGAAATCGGAGTGGCCGGGCGTGTCGACCAGATTGATCACGCATTCGCCGTATTCGAACTGCAGCGCCGTCGAGCTGACGGAAATACCGCGCGCCTTCTCCATTTCCATCCAGTCGGAAACGGTGGATTTCCGGCCGGATTTCCCGTGAATGGCGCCGGCCTCGGAAATCATCTTCGCGTGCAGGGCCAAGGCCTCGGTCAGCGTCGATTTACCCGCGTCCGGATGCGAGATCACCGCGAAGGTGCGCCGCCGTTCCGCCTCCTGCGCCACCCGCCCGGATGTGGTCGTGCTGGCTGAGGGGGAATTCACCGATCGGCTCCTCTTCGCGGGACAGGGCAAAGCATCAGAATACGTGAGTGAGCGGCTTCGGCTCGCACCGGGGACGGCGGCGGTCCAGGGAAACTGCCGGTCAGGACGGGTGCGCAGGCCCCATCGCGGTCCTGGTCAGTCGGACAGGTGCTGGGCGACCGTGCGCAGCACGAGCCGGTCCAGGTCGATGCCCGGCGCGATCAGTTCCACACTCCGGTTCGCCACGAGGGTGGCGATGCCGTGCAGATTCGTCCACAGCCCGAAGGCGCGTTCTTCCGCACGGTCACGCACGCAGTTCGCGACCAGCTCCGCCCACGTCCGGTAGATCGGAATCGTCTTGCGGCGCAGGTTCTCTCCCGAGCCTTGCAGCAGATCGTGTCGGAACATGAGGGTGAACATCTCGGGCCGCCGTGCCGCGAAGTCGATGTATTCACCGGCCATCCGGTCGATTCGCATCCGCGGGATCTCGCTCTCGTGTGCCGCGAAACGCTCACTCAGATCTGCGAATCCGTGCACCGCGACGGCGGCCAGCAGAGCGTTGTGGGTCGGGAAGTACCGCCGCGGCGCGCCGTGCGACACCCCCGCCTCCCGGGCGATGGCCCGCAATCCGAGCTGTGCGGCACCGACCTCCTCCAGCAACCCCACACCCGCACTCACCAGCCGTTCCCGCACCGGTTCGTCCACACCCATGCCGCACATTGTCGCGTGCGGGTTCCGCCCCCGTTCGGCAGCGGTGCCGGTCGCATGCCGATTCGGCATTCGCGGGCGGGTGCGTGGGTCGAGTGACGGGGCCACCGCACGGCATCGATTACCGGGGACGGCTCCCACCGGTACGGAGTGTGACGAGAAGCGACATGACCGCGTAGACATTGTCTACTAGACTTGTGAGTAGACAGTGTCTACGACCCGGCGCGGAGGGTATGTATGTGGTATCGGCTTTTGAAGTTCGTTCTGATCGGACCGGTGCTGCGGATCCTGGGGCGGCCGAAAGTCGAAGGGCTGCATCATGTTCCGAAGGACGGTCCGGTGATCATCGCGGCGAATCATCTGGCCGCGATCGACTCCCTCTATCTGGCGCTCGTGCTGCCGAGGCGGATCACCTTTCTCGCCAAGAGCCAGTATTTCGACGAGCCGGGGTGGCGCGGGCGGATCAATCGCTGGGTGATGACGGCGACCGGGCAGGTGCGCGTCGATCGCTCCGGTGGTTCCGCCTCGGCGGATGCGCTCGCCGCGGCGGTCGGGATTCTGGAGTCGGGCGGGGTGTGGGGCATTCACCCGGAAGGGACCCGCTCGCCGGACGGCCGGGTCTATCGCGGCCGCACCGGGGTGATCCGGGTGGCGATGCAGACCGGCGCGCCGGTCGTGCCGGTGGCGCTGAACGGCACCGATCTGGTGAATCGGCGTGGGCGGCGGCTGCTGCGTTTCGGCAAGGTTCGCATCGTCTTCGGTGCGCCTCGCACCTTCCTGCCGGTCGATCGGGACGCGGTCCGCACCGCGACCGACGACCTCATGGTGGAATTGGCGATGCGTTCGGGCCGCCGCTACGTGGATTGCTACGCGGCGCACTTCCGCGCCGGATCCGCCTGAACCGGCCGGGGCCGAGGGTGCGGAAGTTTGCCCGTCCGGCGTGCATTACCGCATCGGGGTGCTGCGCGGAAGCGATTTCCGCTACATGCTATTGTTCTCAGGTTGTCTCGGCGAGGGTGTCGCACCCAGTGCACACCGTGATCGACGCGGCTCGGCTTCCGGCCGTTGTCGTGCGGTCATCGCCCGACGAGCAGACCCTTTCGTCAGGTCCGTCCGAATTCAGGACAGTACCTGGCCAGCACACCGTCCGCCCCGGAAAGCCGTAGGAGAGTATTTCAGTCATGTCCGACGTCAGCGTTCTCGCAGCTCAGACCCGCACCGAATTCGGCAAGGGCGCCGCGCGCCGCACCCGTCGCGACGGCAACGTTCCCGCCGTCCTGTACGGCCACGGCGAGGCGCCGAAGCACCTGGCCGTCAACGCCCAGGCCTTCGCCGCGATCCTGCGTGAGCACGGCACCAACGCCGTCCTGAACCTGGAGATCGACGGCAAGAAGCAGCTGGCCATGACCAAGTCCGTGGTCGTGCACCCGATCCGCCGCTACATCGAGCACGCCGACCTGCTGATCGTCAAGCGTGGCGAGAAGGTCGTCGTCGACGTGCCGGTCGCGCTGGCCGGCGACGCGGGCCCGGGCACCCTGGTCACCCAGGAGGCCACCACCGTGTCGATCGAGGTCGACGCGCTGAACGTGCCCGAATCCATCGAGGTCTCGATCGAGGGCGCCGAGGCCGGCACCCAGATCACCGCCGGTCAGGTCGAGCTGCCGAAGGGCGCCGCCCTGTCCGGTGACCCGGAGGCGCTGATCGTCAACATCATCGTCGCTCCGGCCGCCGAGGCCGTCGAGGGCGAGGGTGAAGGCGAGGCCGAGGGCGAGGCCGAGAGCGCCGAATAATTCGGTCGTTCAACGGGTTTCGATGACGGAATCTACTGCCCCCGCGCTCGTGGTGGGGCTGGGTAATCCCGGGCCCGAATACGAGCGCACCAGGCACAATGCCGGTTTCCTGGTCGCCGATGTGCTCGCCGAGCGCATCGGCGGCCGGTTCACCGTCCACAAGAAGTCGGGCGCCGACCTCGTCGAGGCCCGGCTCGACGGGCGCAAGGTGCTGCTGGCCAAGCCGCGCACCTATATGAATCTGTCCGGCCGCCCGGTCGCGGCGCTGGCCCGGTTCTTCTCGGTCCCGCCCACCGAGGTCATCGTCGTGCACGACGAACTGGATCTGCCGTTCGGCAGCATCCGGCTCAAACGCGGCGGCGGTGAAGGTGGTCACAACGGGCTGCGTTCGATTTCGAATGCCTTGTCCACCAAGGACTATCTGCGGGTGCGGTTCGGTGTGGGCCGCCCGCCCGGCCGGCAGGATCCGGCCGATTTCGTGCTCAAACCGTTCTCCGCGCCCGAACGCAAAGAGGTTCCGGTGCTGGTCGAACAGACCGCCGACGCGGTGGAGTTGCTGCTGCGCGTGGGTCTGGAAACCGCCCAGAACCAACTGCACTGAGCGATCCTCTGCGAAGATCGGTGGCCGTGCAGGACTACACGACGATTTTCGATCGGTATCGGGGCACGCTGCTGGGCGGGGCGGTCGGTGATGCGCTGGGCTGGCCGATCGAATTCCTGAAACTCGAACAGATCCGCGACCGGTTCGGGCCCGACGGGCTCACCGGATTCGCCCCGGCGGCAGACGAATCCGCGCCCAGGCAGATCACCGACGACACCCAGATGACGCTGTTCACCGCCGAGGGACTGTTGCGGTGTGCTCCGGGGGCGGATCCGGCGCCGGCCCTGCGCCGCGCCTATCTGCGCTGGCTGCGGACTCAACGCGAACACGCGCCCGACCCGCGTCCCGACGGCTGGCTGGCGAGTCTGCCCTATCTGTACGCGGTGCGCGCACCGGGCAACGCGTGTATGCGCGGGCTGAACCGGCAGGCGCAGAGTTATCGCGAACCACAGCCCTTCGGCGTCCCGGGGCCGGTGAACGAGGATTCCAAGGGATGCGGCACGGTCATGCGGTCCGCGCCGTTCGGATTGGCCGCCCTCGGACCCGAGGCCGCCTTCCAGGCGTCGGCGCGGTGTGCCCAGCTCACCCACGGCCATCCCACCGGATATCTGGCCGCGGGGGCGTTCGCCGCCCTGATCGACCGGCTGGTGAACGGCGCCGATCTGCGAACGGCGGTGCAGGACACCACGAGTCAGGTCGAGGTGATGGCCGGTGGCGCGGAAACCGCCGTCGCCCTGCGCAAGGCCGTGGCTACCGCAGACGCGGGCGCCGGAACCTCGGAGGGCGTGGAACAGGTGGGTGCGGGCTGGGTGGCCGAGGAATGTCTGGCCGTCGGGGTCTACTGCGCGCTGGATGCCGAGCGCACCGGGGATGTGCGCCGCGCATTCCTGTTGTCGGTCAACCACTCCGGTGATTCCGATTCCACCGGTGCGGTGGCCGGCAATATCCTCGGCGCTCGCCACGGCCTCGACGCGCTGCCGCTGGATTGGTGCGGTGCGGTCGAGGGCCGCGACGATCTGGCCCGCGTCGCCGACGATCTGGTCGCCGCTTTCGTGTACCGAGACCGGAACCCCCTCGGCGACCGCTATCCGGTGGACGCGTCGGAAGATCCGGTACCGCGGTAACTCTCGTGCCGATCAGCTCAGATGCGCCGCGGTGGCGGAGCGGCGCAACTTGCCGGAGGACGTCTTCGGCAGCGCGCCCGGGCCGAGGACGGTGACGCTGCGCGGGCGGGCGCCGACCGCGGTGAAGACCTCGTGCACGACGTCGTGCTCGATCCGGCGCACCGTCTCGGGATCCTGAAAGTCGTTGCTCTCCACCACGACCGCGAAACTCTCGCGTTTCTGCCCGGCGTCCAGGCGCACCGCGACCGCGTTGCCCGGCCGCACCCCGGCGACGCGCAGCGCGGCGCGTTCGATATCGGTCGGGAAGATGTTGCGCCCGCCCATGATGATCACGTCCTTGATCCGGCCGCAGACCACCACGGATCCGTCTTCGGTCACGTAGCCGATATCGCCGGTGTCGAGCCAGCCCTCGGCGTCGCGAGCGGGCCGGAAGCCCTCGACGGTCACATATCCGGTGGTGACCGCGGGTCCCCGCACCTCGAGCACGCCCACCGTTCGGGTCGGCAACGGCCGGTGTTCGTCGTCGACCACCCGAATCTCGAGATTGTCCACCGGGCGGCCCAGCAGCGGCAGGCGGCGCAGATTGCCGTGATGGGCCGCCGGATCCGTCGCCGGAACCGCCTTGCCGAGCGCCTCGAGCAGATCCGCGTCGACGATGTCGACGACCTGCCCGACGCCCGGATCCGGAATCGACACCGCCAGTGTCGTTTCGGCCATGCCGTACACCGGCGTGAGCGCGGACGCGCTGAGCCCGAAACGTTTCCCGGCCGCCGCGAGGGCGTCCATCGTGTCGGGATCGACCGGTTCGGCGCCGTTCCACATGTACCGCACGCTGCTCAGATCCACGATGCCGTCCTCGGCGCGTGCCAAGCGGCGGGTCAGCAGCGAATAGGCGAAATTGGGTGCGGCCGTGACCGTTCCGCGGTATTTCGAGATCAGTTCGGCCCACAGGATCGGCCGTTTCAGGAAATCCATCGGCGTCACACAGACGACCTCGGCGCCCAATTGCATCGGCACGCTGAGGAATCCGACCATGCCCATATCGTGGAACAGCGGCAGCCAGCTGACCATCACGTCCTGATCGAGCTGGAACTTCACCCGATCGAACATGGCGTACGCGTTGACGTAGAAGTTCTCGTGGGTGATTCGCACCGCCTTCGGCGATCCGGTGGAACCGGAGGTCAGCTGCTGGAGCGCGATATCGGATTCCTGGGTCGGCACCGGATCGGTGTCGGGTCCGGTGGCCAGCTCGTCGGTCAGGACCACGGTGATGCCGCGTTCGGCCAGCAGCGGCGCCGCCACCTCGAACGGCGCGCCCAGCACCACCGCACGGGCCTCGATCATCCGCAGCACGGTTTCGGTGTCGCGGGCCCACAGTTGCAGATCCGTGCGCGGTGTCGGCTGATGCAGCATGGTGATCGACGCCCCGCGCATCCAGATCGCCTGGCAGGCCGGTGCGATATCGGCGGGCATACCCGCCAGCACACCGACGGCGTCGCCGTGCTCGATCCCGGCCGCCGCGAGCCCGCCGGCCATTCGCCGGGCGAGGCGGTGGATCTCGTCCCAACCCCGGCGCAGCGGCGTCTCCGGCTCCCCGGTGATCAGCCCCCGGCGGGAACGCTGTGCGGTCGCGAACATTTCCTCGGTGAACCGGCTCACCCTCGAACTCCCGTCTCCACCCGACCGGCGGTCGGCACATCTGCACTATCTCGGTGCGCGGGCGCGGCGTTAGCCGGCGCCGGAGCGTGATCGTTTCAGCGTCGCACTACGAATAACACGATGAAAATCGGAACTCGGTTCGGCCGCCTCAACCCGCGAGGCGGTCGACGGTCTCGAGGAAGCGATCGAGCTCCTCGAGGGTGACGAAGCAGTGCGGCGAGGCTCGCACCACCGATTCGAGCCGACGCGCGGACATGTCGAGCAACGTGGAGCTACGGTAGCTGACCGTCACCGTGATGTCGGCGGCAAGCAGCGTCTCGCGCACCTCGCCCGGATCGACGCCCTCGACGGTGAACGAGACGATGCCGGAATGTTCGGTTCCCAGGTCCCGCACCGTGATTCCCCGGATCGACGGCAGATTCTCGCGCAGATGCCGCGCCTTGGCGGCGACATCGGCATAGACGTTCTCCGGTCCCAGATCCAGCAGGTAGTTCACCGCCGCGCCGAGACCCAATCGCGCCGCCACGTCGCATTCCCAGAATTCGAAGCGGCTCGCATCGGAGGCCACACGGTAGTCCTGCGGCCCGGTCCACGCGGCGCTGTGCAGGTCGAGGCGGCTGGGTTCGAGTTCGCGGCAGACGTCCGGGTGGACGTAGAGGAAGCCGGTGCCGCGTGGGCCGCGCAACCACTTCCGGCCGGTGGCCGACATGGCATCGACGCCCAGCTCCGCGACGTCGATGCCGATCTGACCGGCGGATTGGCAGGCGTCCAGCAGGACCAGCGCACCGACGCGATGGGCGATCCGGGTGGCCTCGGCGACCGGGTTGACCAGCCCGCCGTTGGTGGGGGCGTGCAGCAGCGAGACGATCTTCACGCGGTCGTCGAGCATGCTGTCGAGGGCCACCAGGTCGATCTGCCCGGTCTCGTCGCTGGGAATGGCCTCCACGGTGGCACCCGCCGCCCGCGCCCGCTGCAGAGCCGCGATCACATTGCTGGCGTAGTCCGAACCCGAGACCAGAATGCGATCGCCCGGCCGCAGCGGTACGGCGTAGAAGAAATCCGACCAGGAACGGGAGGCGCTGTCGCTCAGGGCGATCGCGGAGGCGTCGGCGTTGATCAGTGTGGCGATCGCGGTCTTGACCGCCGCCAGATCGTCGAGCCGCTCCGAGGCGGCGCGATATCCGCCGATCTCGGCCTCGCGCCGCAGATGCGCCACGGCGGTGTCCACGACGATCCGCGGGGGCAGCGAGGACCCCGCGCTGTCGAGGAAGACCGGCGGCGGTCCGGCGGTGTCGTAGGCGGGTATGTCGGCGCGCAGTCGGTCAATATCGAGCACCCTGTCGACGGTAGGCCATCGTCGGCCGCCGACGCCCGAGGCCGTCCCGGGAACCGGCCGGATCGGCTGCGCGGGCGCCGCCGCCGAGGGGGCCGGCGAGAGGCGAAACAGCGGCGGCCGGCTGGGGGCTGTGGTGCTGGTGGTGCCGCTGCGAACAGCATGTTCACCGTTTCGACGGATTCTGTGTCGGTGCGCGCGGCTACCCTGGTTCGAGCGACGGAAGAACCGGGCGCGGTCTCTCGTTGCACTGCTACACGCAATACCGGCACTCGGTCGATGCGGCACTGTCGCCGATATCGGCTCCGGGTGGGCGGAACGCGGTGGGTGATCCCCGTAGGCTCGAGCGGAGGTTGGCATGGCGGTAACGGTGGACAAGGCGCCGGCCGGATTGGGTGCCGGTTTGTCTTCGCGCGCCGCGGCGGAGGCCTATGTGGGAGGTGTCTGTTTCAAACAGGGCCCGCCCACGCTGATCGGTGCCGAACTGGAGTGGCTCACCGCTCGCGGGGAGCTGTCGGCGCCGGATTCGCGTCCGCGTCTGTCGATGTTCGCGGATGCGCTGGGGCCTTATGCCCCGCAGTCTGTTTCGCCCGATTCACCCGCCAAAGCACTTCCCGGTGGCAGCCGGATCACCCTCGAACCCGGTGGCCAGATCGAATTGTCCAGCGCCCCCTTCGCCGATGCCGCGCAACTCTGCGCCCGGCTGCTCGAGGATTCTCGCTTTCTCTCCGACTTGCTCGAAACCCGATCCATCCGAACGTATTCCGCCGCCGCCGATGCCGGTCGGCAGGCCCGCCGGGTGCTTCGCCTGCCGCGTTATCGCGCGATGGAACGGGCGTTCGCGGGCCTCGGCCCGTACGGCAAGCTGATGATGTGCAATACCGCCGCCACGCAGGTCAGCGTGGACGCGGGGGCCGACCCCGCCGAGATCGCGGCCCGCTGGAACGCGCTCTACGCGGTCGGTCCGGCTCTCGTGGCGGCCTTCGCCTGTTCCCCTGATCTGCACGGTGCTCCCACCGGCGCCTGGGCGTCGCAGCGGATGCGCACCTGGTTGCGGCTCGATCACGCCCGCACCCGGCCGCCGGTGCGGAGCTGGGCCGATCCGGTCACCGACTACGGCCGCTGGGCGCTGGACACCCCGCTGCTGTGCGTGCGGCGCGGCCCCGCCGAGGCGGATTGGACGGCGCCGCCCGGCGCCACCTTCGCGGATTGGCTGTGCGGTGCGCTCGACGACGAGATCGGCCGCCGCCCGGAGGTCGAGGATCTCGACTACCACCTGACCACGGTCTTTCCTCCCGTGCGCGCGTCCGGACATCTGGAGGTCCGCTATCTGGACGCACAGCCGGGTGAGCAGTGGACCGTGCCGATCCACGCCATCGATGCGCTGATGTCGACTCCGGCGGTGGTCGAGGAGGCGACCGCGCTGGCCGAACCGGTCGCCGACGAATGGGCCTCGGCCGCCCGCTGTGGCCTGGCCGACCCCCAGATCCGTTCCGTCGCGGTCGAACTGCTGACCCTCGCCGCCGAGCATGCCCGCAGCGACGAGGCCGCCGAGCAGATCTGGGCCGCGGTACGGCGATGTCGCAGCGGGCGCATTCCGGACGGGGAGATTGCCCGCTGCGCACCCGCCGAGACGGCCGAATGAGTACGACCGGCGCCTCGGTGCGACGAGGCCGCCGGGCACGACCCTTGGGAGAGCACTGATGACCGTTCACACGGGAACCGATCACGCCGCCACCGAGCGATTACGCGCACAGATCGCGGAGGTCCTGACTCGCGCCCGCGCCCGCACGACGGTGCTGACCGAGGCGGTCGACGAGGCCGAACTGGTGGCCCAGCATTCGCCGCTGATGAGCCCGCTGGTGTGGGATCTGGCGCATATCGGCAACCAGGAGGAACTGTGGCTGGTCCGCGATGTCGGCGGGCGTGAGCCGGTCCGGGCCGATATCGACCACCTCTACGACGCCTTCCGGCATGCCCGCGCCGACCGCCCTGCGCTGCCGCTGCTGAATCCCGCGCAGGCACGCGGGTACGTGGGCACGGTGCGGGACAAGGTGCTGGATGTGTTGAATTCCAGCCCGTTGCGCGGAAACCGCCTGGTGGACAGTGGTTTCGCCTTCGGCATGATCGCCCAGCACGAACAGCAGCACGATGAGACCATGCTCGCCACCCATCAGCTGCGCGCCGGCGCCGCGGTGCTGACCGCCGCGCCCGCACCGGGAGCGCGTGTCGCGGTCGGCGACGAAGTCGTGGTGCCCGCGGGCGAATTCACCATGGGCACCTCCTCGGATCCGTGGGCCCTCGACAACGAGCGGCCCGAACATCGTGTGCACCTGCCCGGCTTCGCGATCGATGCGGCGCCGGTGACGAATGCGCAATATCTGGCGTTCATCGAGGACGGCGGTTATCACCGGCCCGAGTTGTGGTCACAGCGGGGCTGGGCCCACCGGATGGAGGCCGATCTGACCGCGCCACAGTTCTGGGAGCGCGACAGCGACAATCGCTGGTGGCGGCGGAGTTTCGGGACGCCGGCGCCGGTGCGCCCGCAGCAGCCGGTGGTGCACGTGTGCTGGTTCGAGGCCGAGGCCTACGCCAACTGGGCGGGCAAACGCTTGCCCACCGAGGCCGAATGGGAGAAGGCCGCGCGGTTCGATCCGGCCACCGGGCGATCCCGTCGATATCCCTGGGGCGACGCCGAACCCGACGACACCACCGCCAATCTGGGGCAGCGCCATCTGGAACCGGCCGATGTCGGCGCCTATCCGGCCGGTGCGTCGCCGTCCGGGGTGCATCAGCTGATCGGCGACGTATGGGAATGGACCGCTTCGGGTTTCGAGCCGTACCCGGGATTCGCCGCCTTCCCCTACCGCGAATATTCCGAGGTGTTCTTCGGCGGTGACTACCGCGTCCTGCGCGGCGGATCCTTCGGCACCGACCCGGTCGCCTGCCGCAGTACCTTCCGCAACTGGGACCACCCGATCCGTCGGCAGATCTTCTCCGGCTTCCGCCTCGCCCGCGACCTGCGACCGGACGAGCGCTGATGTGCCGACATCTCGGCTATCTGGGACCACCGGCTCCGGTCGGTGAACTGCTCACTCGCGGAACGCATTCGCTGCGCACCCAGTCGTGGGCGCCGAACGATATGCGTCACGGGGGAACCGTCAACGCCGACGGTTTCGGGGTCGCGTGGTGGACCGGTGAAGGAGCCGCGAGCCGCTACCGCAATGCCGCACCGATCTGGACCGACCCCGTGGTGGAGGAGGTGCTGCCGCAACTGTCGTCACCGGCGGTGCTGGCCGCGGTGCGTTCGGCCACGGTCGGCATGCCGGTGGAGCGGACCGCCTGCGCCCCGTTCACCGACGGCGGATGGGCGTTCAGCCACAACGGCGTGATTCAGAACTGGCGCACGGTGTTACCCGTGGCGGCAAAGCAATTCGGGTCGCCGGATCTGCTGGATGCCGAATCCGCGACCGATTCCGCCGCGCTCTGGGTGGTGCTGCGCGCCGCCTTGGACGGAATCGGCGCACTGTCGTCGTCGTTCGAGGGACGCAGCGAGTCCGATGCCCGGCTCCGGGCCGTCGCGGCCGCGGTGACGGCGACGGTGCGCGCCGTACTGGCGCAGGCGCCGAGCGCGCGGCTGAACCTGCTACTCGGGGACGGCGAAACACTGTGGGCGACAACTGTTCACCACTCGCTGTCGGTGCTGGTCACCGACGAGGTCGCGGTGGTCTCCTCCGAACCGTACGACGACGATCCACGCTGGCAGGCGATCACCGACCGGCAGGTGGTGACGGTGCGGCCCGGTCTTCTCGTGGTCGAGCCGCTGGACACAGCACAACCCACTCTCTCCGCAGGACCTGATGAATCCGAAAGGGCCCGTTCATGAGCGAACCGACGCTGGACATCCATCTCACCGACGACGATCTCGACGCTGCCCTGCGGTCGGACGCTCGGACCGGACTCACCGCCGATCCGAAGACGTTGCCGCCGAAGTGGTTCTACGACGCGCGCGGTAGCGAACTGTTCGAAGCGATCACCGAACTTCCGGAGTACTACCCGACCCGCACGGAGCGCGCGCTGCTGGAGCGCGTGGTCGGCGATATCGCACGCACCGCCCAGGCCGAGGTGCTGGTGGAGCTGGGCGCCGGCTCGGCGGCCAAGACACGTCTGCTGCTGTCGGCCCTGCTGTCCGAGGGCCCACTGAAAACCTATGTGCCGCAGGATGTGTCGGTCTCGGCGCTGCGCGGTGCCGCCGAGCAGATCGGTACCGAATTCCCGAATCTCGCGGTGCACGGGGTGGTCAGCGATTTCACCGAAACCCTGCACAATCTCCCGCGCGGTGGTCGGCGGATGATCGCATTCCTCGGCGGCACCATCGGCAATCTGGTTCCGCAGGAGCGGGCCGAATTCCTGGCCGGCATTCAGCAGGTCCTCGAACCGGGTGAGCAGCTGCTGCTCGGGGCCGGCCTGGTCACCGATCCGGCGGTGCTGGTGCCCGCCTACGACGATGCCGCGGGCGTGACGGCCGAATTCAATCGAAATGTCCTGCACGTGTTGAACTCTCGGCTGCATGCCGACTTCGACCCGGAAGCCTTCGCGCATATCGCGCACTGGGACGCGGAGAACGAGTGGATCGAGATGCGGTTGGCGGCGACCCGGGATATGACGGTCACCGTTGCCGATCTCGACCTGGTCGTGGACTTCGCGCAGGGTGAGCAGATGCGCACCGAGATCTCGGCCAAGTTCCGCGTGGACGGCCTCGGCCGGGAACTGGACAGCGCCGGATTCGCCACCGAAGAGGTGTGGAGCGATCCGGACGAGCGTTTCGTGCTGGTCCTGGCCGAACGACGCTGATCGCCCGGCCCGGATTGTCCGCCGGGGTCAGTTGCCGATGACCGCGGCCAGCCACTCGACGACGGGCCGCAGATCCTCCCACGCGGCCCGGACTTCGGTGGCGGCGCGGGGTGTTTCCAGCCAGGGCGGCGCGCCGAAGTCCTTGTGGACCACCAGGGATTTGTGGCGCAGCAGGTCGATGCGTGGATGGTCGGCGGGAAATCCCTTGGGCCGGGTCTTCAGTTGCTCCCCGCCGATCACATAGCCGACCGCCGCCACCCCGTCCAGCAGCGCCCGCAATTCGTGACCGCGCACCTCGTCGTCGATCGTGGTGCGCAACCGCGCGAGCTGCTCGGGCGTCGGCGCGTACACCCCACCGGCCACGTACAGTCCGGGCGCGCCGATCTGGACGTACCAGCCCGCTCCCGGGGCGGTGCGGACCACCGCGCCCTGATGGTCCTTGTAGGGCGCCTTGTTCTTGGAGAACCGCACATCGCGATACGGCCGGAAGATCTTCGCCGGTCCGAAGTCGTTCTCCAGTTCCGTGGTCAGCGCCACCATAGGCGCCCGCACGGACTGCTCGTAGACATGCTTGTTGGCGGTCCAGAAAGCCTTCGAGTTGTCGGCTTCCAGATCCTCGTAGAAGTCGAGCCCGGCGAACGGGAACCCCGCGAATCCGCTCATACCGCCAACTTAGCGACCGCCGCGGACACGTTCCGCGGCGCCCGCCCCGACCGGGCGCCGCTCAGTCGCCCGGCTCGTCGACGACCTCGATGGCGGCGACTTCGGCGGGCCGCTCGTCCTCGTCACGCAACTCCTGACGATGCCGGCGCCGAGTCCATTCCTGGTCGAGTTCGCTGCGGATCCCCAGGCGGCCGTCGTCGTCGTTCTCGTGATACCTGATTTCCAGGTCGGCCGGCGGATCATCGATGTAGCGCTGATATTCGCGGATCTCGTCGGCCTGTTCATCGTCCCCGAGGTCGTAGTCCAGGTCTTCGCGCTCGTCATCGCCCATCTCGAACACCTCGTCCATCAACGGGTAAGTGTCGTCGTCGGCCATCCGTCGCCCACCTCTCTCGCAGGCCGGCACACCCTGAACTTTCGCGGTGCACCCTACAACCAACGCTACCGCTGATCACCAAAGAAGAGGAGAGAACAACCCCCAATACAAATCAGTCGCCCCGACGGATAGTCACCCGACGGAACGACTGATTTCGCAAGAACATGGGTAACTCCCCGGGCACGCCCAAAGGCCCACACGCACCCAGAGCGAGACCGACTGCCAACGTCACCGCCCCCCCAACGGCCCGCTGAATACGCGGAGAGGCGGTTATGCGGAGCCGTTGAACAGGCCCGTCACCGAGCCGTTCTCGAAGACCTCCCGGATCGTCCGCGCCAGTAGCGGGGCGATCGACAGCACGGTCAGCGAGGGGAACTTCTTGTCCTCGGTGATCGGCAGGGTGTTGGTGACGATGACTTCCTTGGCTCCGCAGGAGGCGAGGCGCTCGGCCGCGGGGGAGGACAGCACGCCGTGGGTGGCGGCGATGACCACATCGCCGGCTCCGGCCTCGCGCAGCACGCGTACGGCCTCGGCGATGGTGCCACCGGTGTCGATCATGTCGTCGATCAGGATGCAGGTGCGGCCGGCGACGTCACCGACGGGACGATGCGATTTGACCTGGTTCGGCACCAGCGGGTCGCGGGTCTTGTGGATGAACGCCACCGGCGCGCCACCGAGCGCGTCGGCCCACTTCTCGGCCACCTTCACGCGACCGGCGTCGGGGGAGACGATGGTGACGTTCTCGGTGCTGTAGTGGTTGCGCACGTACTCCGACAGCTGGACCAGGGCGTGCATGTGGTCGACCGGGCCGTCGAAGAAGCCCTGGATCTGATCGGTGTGCAGGTCGACGGTGATGATGCGGTCCGCGCCGGCGGTCTTGAGCAGATCGGCGACCAGGCGGGCGGAGATGGGCTCGCGACCGCGGTGCTTCTTGTCCTGGCGGGCGTAGGGGTAGAACGGCAGGACGGCGGTGATCCGCTTGGCCGAACCGCGCTTGAGCGCATCGATCATGATGAGCTGTTCCATCAGCCACTGGTTCAGCGGAGCCGGAAAGCTCTGCAACACAAAGGCATCCGAGCCGCGCACCGACTCTTCGAAGCGAACGAAGATCTCGCCGTTGGCGAACTCGCGGGCGGTTTGCGGCGTGATCGCGACGTCGAGTTCCTTCGCGACCTGCTCGGCCAGTTCGGGGTGAGCGCGCCCCGAGAACAGCATCAGGTTCTTCTGGTTATCGGTGGAGAACGCGGTCACTCTGTGTTGCCATCCTTTTGCTCGGTTGCCTGACTCGCTCTGTCATCGGCCGCGATCGCCTCCGCCGCCGCCTGCGCCGCGGCCGTCCCGGGACGATACCGCTGCACCCAGCCCTCAATGTTCTTCTGCGCCCCGCCGGATACTGCCAGCGCTCCCGGCGGAACATTTCTACGCAGCACAGTACCCGCTGCCGAATATGCGCCATCGCCCACGGTCACCGGCGCGACGAACATCGTGTCGCTGCCGGTGCGCACATGCGAACCGACGACGGTGTGGTGTTTCTTCACGCCGTCGTAGTTGACGAACACGCTCGATGCGCCGATGTTGCTGTACTCGCCGATGGTGGCGTCGCCGACGTAGGTCAGGTGGGGGACCTTCGAATGCGCGCCGATCGAGGCGTTCTTGGTCTCCACGAATGCGCCGATCTTGCCGGATTCGCCGACGATCGTCCCCGGACGCAGATAGGCGAACGGCCCGATCGTGGCGGCGGCGGCGATGGTGGCGCCCTCGCCGTGGGTCCGGACCACCTTCGCGCCCTCGCCGACGAGCACATCGGTCAGGGTCGAATCGGGTCCCACCTCGGCATCCTCGCCGATCACGGTGTTGCCGAGCAGTTGGACCCCGGGGCGCAGCACCGCGTCGCGGCCGATGCGCACACTCGCGTCCACCCAGGTGGTGGCCGGATCGATGACGGTGACTCCGGCGCGCATATGGCGCTCGAGGATGTAGCGGTTCAGGGTGCGGGCCGCCTGCGCCATCTGCACCCGGTCGTTGACGCCGGTGACCTTGGCGGCATCGACCAGGCGCGCGCCGTGTACCGGATGGCCGCCCTCGCGCGCCAGCTTCAGGACATCGGTCAGATACAGCTCGTGCTGGGCGTTGGCGGTCGTCAGCCGGCTGATCATCGTCCGCAGCACGGTGACGTCGAAAACGTAGACGCCGGAATTGACTTCGTTGATCGCCGCCTGCTCCGGGGTGGCATCGGCGTGTTCGACGATCTCGAGGACGCCGCCGTCGGGATCGCGCACGATCCGGCCGTAACCGTTCGGATCCTCGGGAACGAAGGTCAGAACCGTGACCGCGGAACGCGGTTGATAACTGCGATGCTCGTCCAGCAGCGCCGAGAGAGTGTGCCCGTCCAGCAGCGGCACATCGGCGGAGGTCACCAGCAGATCCCCGGTGAAGTCCGCGGGCAGAGCCGACAGGGCGCACTGCACCGCGTGCCCGGTACCCAGCTGCTGTTCCTGTACCGCGGAGGTGATCTCGCGACCCAGTTCTGCCGCAACGGAATTCACCGCGGCGCCGACCTGTTCGCGGTCGTGGCCGATCACCGTGATCAGGTCGGTGGGGTCGATCTCGTTCGCCGCGTGCAGGGCGTGCTCGAGCATGCTGCGCCCGGCGAGCGAATGCAGCACTTTCGGTGTCTTGGACCGCATTCGAGTTCCGGCACCGGCGGCAAGAACGACGACGGCGGTCTGCTGTGGCATGGATCTCCCTCGGCTGCCTGTCATCGTGCTGGTCTGCGCTGTCTTTTGCCTGCGGCTGTCTCTGCCTGCGCCGGGCCTTCGCAGGCTCGGTCTGCGGCGGGCTCGGCGGCTGGCCGTCCGCCCACACCCTAGTCCACCCGGGCCTGAGCACCGGCTCGGGGCTTTGCCCGATATTCACGCAGGTCACAGCCCCATCGCCAGCTCCGCCGCCAGGACTCGAACCTGAACTAACTGAACCAAAATCAGTGGTGCTGCCATTACACTACGGCGGATCGTCGCACCGATGAACCCCATGGATCCACCGCTGCGCCACGGCATGCGCGCAATATCCTCGCACGTTTCCCCACCGCTTCGCGAATTACGGGCAGATTTCCCTGCGCGGGTCGCGGGTCGACGAGATGGCCCGGTCGCGATCGGGTAAATTTGCGCAACGCAACAATTGATTTCGAAAGCGCATGGGTAACTCGGCGGGCACGCCCTGACCTCGGGTAGTCGCCGACCGCCGGCCCGGCCGAGAAATCTCCAGGCACCTACGACCGGCAAAATACGCGGAGAGGCGGGGGAGCGGAGCGATGACTTCGGGCGACCCGATACGGGCGCCGCGTCCGCGGATGACCGGAACGCAGCGCCGGCAGCAGTTGATCGAGATCGGCCGGGCGCTGTTCGCCGAACGAGGTTACGACGCCACCTCCATCGAGGAGATCGCCCAGCGCGCCCAGGTGTCCAAACCCGTTGTGTACGAACACTTCGGCGGTAAAGAAGGCCTCTACGCGGTGGTCGTCGACCGCGAGATGTCGACGCTGCTGGACATGATCACCTCGTCGCTGACCCAGAACCGCTCCCGCGTCCGGCTGGAACAGGTCGCCCTCGCGCTGCTGACCTATATCGAGGAGCGCACCGATGGTTTCCGCATCCTGATGCGCGATCAGCCCGCCTCGGCCGCCGCCGGCACCTATTCGAGCCTGCTGAACGAGGCGGTCAACCAGGTCGCGCACATCCTCGCCGGCGATTTCGAACGCCGCGACTTCGACACCAGTCTCGCCACTCTCTACGCGCAGGCCCTGGTCGGCATGGTCGCCACGGCCGCCACCTGGTGGCTCGACGAACGGCAGCCGTCCAAGGAGGTGGTCGCCGCGCATCTGGTCAACCTGTGCTGGAACGGACTCACCCACCTCGAGGCCGATCCGCAGCTCGGCTCCGAATGGCCGAGCACGACATCCGGCTGACCGGCGGTGGCGCCGCCCGGGGGTGATAGGGGGCCGAACTGGACGGTTAGCCCATTGTTTGCGAAGGAGACTGGTCTTAATGCTCGATTCCGCTGGCGACGGCCGGTCGGATGGTACGGTTCACCCATCCTTCAAGTGCTGTTCGAGCTGTGATGTCGGTCAACTTCGGGATATCGGTCTACTTCAGGATGGCTGGTTTGAGGACAGGCGGATCTGATGGCTAGGCAAGCGCGTGCGGAAATCACCCGCGATTCGGTGCTGGCAGGCGCGGCCGACGTCTTTCTGTGACTCGGTTACGCGAATGCGAGTCTCAGCGAGATCATCTCGCAATCCAACGTCACCAAGGGCGCACTGTACTTCCACTTCGGATCCAAGGAAGAACTGGCGCGGGCCGTGGTCGACCAGGGCAACGAACGACTGCGCGGCGCCTGTCAGGGCTTCTTCGACCCGCGCGTACCCGCACTCGAAGCCGCCATCGGCATCACCTACGTCGTCGCCGACCTGACCATGAACGATCCGATGGTCGGCGCGATGCTCAAACTCACCCACCAGATCGGCGACTACCGCGGCGCCTCGGGCGAGAACATCACCAAGACCTGGGGCGAAACCCAGATCCTGCTCGCCGAGCGGGCCATCGCGCAGGGCGACCTCAAACCCGACCTCGACCCCGAAACCATCGGTCTTCTCCTGCAGGAGATGACCTCCGGAGTCCACATCACCGCCGTCGGCACCGAATCCATCGACCAGATGGCGGTGCGCATGGAACGCATGTGGTATTTCCTGCTGCCCTCGATCGTGCCGGACGAGAAGGTGGCCTATTTCCGGGAGTTCGCCGCGCGGCGGTTGCGCAGGTACGTGCCGTAACCGGTCGCATGGCCGGACGAGCGGTACCTGTGAACGCCACCGCGCGCGTCTGCGAGATGTACGCCTCGGTGGGTTCTCGGCCGCCTCGATTTCGGACTGACGGAGCGAGGGAGCGCAGCGACTGAGCGGAGGAGGAAAAATCGAGGCTTAAGGGCCGAGAACCCCGCCGGAGCGGAGCGGAGGCCGAAAACATAGACTCGATTGGTCGCTCTGAATCGCCGATCTGTGCAGCGGGAGTTTCTTTCATGCCGAGCCATCGCCCACCTCTTGCGGGACTGGCCGAGGTGGCCGGTGCCGATGCCGCGCTGAGCCAGGTTCGGGAACTGATCGGGCGCTCCTCGGTGCACCTGGTCGCGCCGTCGGCGATCCGGCCGTTCGTGGCGGCGACCGTCGCGGCGGCGCGGCCGCTGGTGGTGGTGACCGCCACCGGGCGCGAGGCCGACGATCTGACCGTCGAGTTGAGCGAGATCATCGGCGATCGGGTCGCGCTGTTCCCGTCCTGGGAGACGCTGCCGCACGAGCGGCTGTCGCCCAGTGCCGACACCGTGGGCCGCCGGTTGCAGGTGCTGCGGCGGCTGGCGCATCCGGAGGATCCGGGTCATCCGGAACCGCTGCAGGTGGTGGTGACCACGGTCCGGTCGCTGATGCAGCCGATGGCCCCGGGACTGGGTGAGATCGAACCCATCGTGCTGCGCGTCGGTGCCGAATTCGATTTCGACGAATTGACCACGCGGCTGGTCGAATTCGCCTACGAGCGCGCCGATATGGTCGGCAAGCGCGGCGAATTCGCGGTGCGCGGCGGCATTCTCGACATCTTTCCGCCCACCGCCGATCATCCGGTGCGCGTGGAATTCTGGGGCGACGAGATCAGTGAACTGCGCGCGTTCTCCGTCGCCGATCAGCGTTCGCTCACCGAGGTCGAGGTGGATCTCGTGGTGGCGCAGCCCTGCCGGGAGCTGCTGCTGACCGAGGACCTGCGCGAATCGGCGGCGAAGGTGGCCGCGGACAATCCGGCCGATGCGGCGCTGGTCGAGATGCTGGAGAAGCTGGCGCAGGGCATTCCGGTGGAGGGGATGGAGGCGCTGCTGCCGGTGCTGCGCCCGGGTGAGCTGCAGTTGCTCACCGATGTGGTGCCGACGCAATCGCATGTGCTGCTGTGCGATCCGGAGAAGATCCGCACCCGCGCGGCCGATCTGGTCCGCACCGGACAGGAATTCCTCGAGGCGTCGTGGACGGCAGCATCCTTCGGCGGGGCGGCCCCCTTGGGCGCGCACGGGCTGGATCTGGCGTCCTCGGCGTATCGCGGGTTGGATGTCGTGCGGTCCGATGCCGAGGCGCGCGGGTTGCCGTGGTGGACGCTGAGCCCGCTGGCCGCCGACGATCCCGCGGAGGTCGTGCTGCCCGTGCTGTCGGCGCCGGCGGCCCGCGGCTCGGAGGAGTTGGTCGCGACCGTCTTCGCCTCGTTGCGCGCACACGTCACCACCGGTGGACGCGCGGTCATCGTGGTCGCGGGACACGGTACGGCACAACGTATTCAGGAGCGGCTAGCGGATGCCGAGGTTCCGGCCGCGGCGCTCGAGCCGGGCGCCGAACCGGTGCGTGGGCTGGTCGGTGTGCTGTGCGGTTCACTACACGACGGCATCGTGTTCGACGACGCGAAACTGGTCGTCATCGCCGAATCCGATCTGACCGGCAACCGCGTCACCGCGCCCGGTGAGGGCAAGAAACTTCCCGCTCGCCGGCGCAATCAGGTCGATCCGCTGGCGTTGAGTTCCGGCGATATGGTCGTGCACGATCAGCACGGCATCGGTCGGTTCGTCGAGATGATCGAACGCACCGTCGGTGGTGCGCGACGCGAATACCTGGTCATCGAGTACGCCCCCAGTAAGCGCGGTCAGCCCGGCGACCGGTTGTACGTCCCGATGGACTCGCTCGACCAGCTCTCCCGCTACGTGGGCGGGGAGATGCCGAGTCTGTCCAAACTCGGCGGATCCGACTGGGCGAATACGAAACGCAAGGCGCGCAAGGCCGTTCGCGAGATCGCCACCGAACTCGTGCAGTTGTACGCCGCGCGCCAGGCCGCGCCCGGTCACGCGTTCGCCTCCGATACGCCGTGGCAGCAGGAGATGGAGGACGCGTTCGCGTTCACCGAGACCCACGATCAGCTCACCGCCATCGCCGAGGTGAAGGCCGATATGGAACGCCCGGTGCCGATGGACCGGGTGATCTGCGGCGACGTCGGTTACGGCAAGACCGAGATCGCGGTGCGGGCGGCGTTCAAGGCGGTTCAGGACGGTAAGCAGGTCGCGGTGCTGGTGCCGACCACGCTGCTGGCACAGCAACATCTGCAGACCTTCACCGAACGCGTCGCCGGATTCCCGGTCACGGTGAAGGGCCTGTCGCGCTTCACCGATCCGGCCGAATCGCGCGAGGTGATCGACGGTATGGCCACCGGTGAGGTCGACATCGTGGTCGGTACGCACCGGCTGCTGCAGACCGGTCTGCGGTGGAAGGAACTCGGCCTCGTGATCATCGACGAGGAACAGCGGTTCGGCGTCGAGCACAAGGAACACATCAAGGCGCTGCGCACCCATGTCGACGTGCTGACCATGTCGGCCACCCCGATTCCGCGCACCCTGGAGATGAGCCTGGCCGGAATCCGCGAGATGTCGACCATCCTCACCCCGCCCGAGGAGCGCCACCCGGTCCTGACCTATGTCGGCGGCTACAACGACAAACAGGTCGCCGCGGCCGTGCGCCGCGAACTACTGCGCGACGGCCAGGTCTTCTACGTGCACAACCGCGTGTCCTCGATCGACAAAGCCGCCCAGCGAATTCGCGATCTGGTGCCCGAGGCGCGGGTCGCGGTGGCGCACGGCCAGATGAACGAGGACACGCTGGAGAAGACCGTGCAGGGCTTCTGGGAGCGCGAATTCGACGTGCTGGTGTGCACCACGATCATCGAAACCGGCCTGGACATCTCCAACGCCAATACGCTGATCGTCGAACGGGCCGACACCCTGGGCCTTTCGCAGCTGCACCAGCTGCGCGGCCGGGTCGGGCGCAGCCGGGAACGCGGATACGCCTACTTCCTGTATCCGGCCGAGAAGCCGCTCACCGAAACGGCCTACGACCGCCTGGCCACCATCTCGCAGAACTCCGATCTCGGCGCGGGTATGGCCGTGGCGATGAAGGACCTCGAAATCCGTGGCGCCGGAAACGTTCTCGGCGCCGAACAGTCCGGCCATGTCGCCGGCGTCGGTTTCGATCTGTATGTGCGACTGGTCGGTGAGGCGGTGGAGGCCTATCGCGCCGCCGCCGACGGCCGCCCGATCACGACCGAGGAAGAGGTCAAGGAGGTGCGGATCGACCTGCCGGTGGATGCGCACATTCCGCCCGACTACATCGCCAGCGACCGGCTGCGGCTGGAGGCGTACCGCAAACTGGCTGCGGCACAGGATGATTCGGCGCTCGCCGCCGTGGTGGAGGAGCTCGTCGACCGGTACGGCCCGCTGCCGGTGGAGGTCGGCCGATTGGTGTCGGTCGCGAAGTTGCGACTGCTGTGCCGCGAGTACGGCATCCAGGAGGTCGGCGTCACGGGCACCACACTGAAGGTGTCGCCGCTGCAACTGCCCGATTCGAAGCAGATGCGGCTCAAGCGGCTGTATCCGAGTGCGAGCTATCGGCCCACCACCGGCATCGTGCAGCTGCCTTTGCCTCGCGTGGAGGACAGCGTGGGCGCGGCGCGGGTGCGCGATGTGCAGTTGTTGCAGTTCGTCGCCGATCTGCTGCTGGCGCTCGACGGGAAGCCGAAGGGCATGGTCGATCTCGCGGTGCGCGCGGAGGTCGCGGTCGGGTGAGCGAGGTCGGGGGCGAGCGCCCGCCGAGTGGATCCGACGACGCCGCGGCTGATTCCGCACGGGTCGCGCACGGCCTGACCGAGGCCGTCGAGGTCATGGACCGGCTGTGGAATTTCGGTGGCTGGGAGGTCACCCAGACCCACGATTCGCTGCGGCCGTATCTGCTGGAGGAGACCTACGAACTCCTCGACGCCATTCAGCACGGCGATGCGGAGACGATCAAGGAGGAACTCGGCGACCTGCTGTTACAGGTGCTGTTCCATTCCCGGATCGCCGAGGCGGCGGGCGAATTCACCGTCGACGAGGTGGCCGCCGCGCTGGTCGCGAAACTGGTGCACCGCAGTCCGCATCTGTCCGATCCGGCGGTGGACGCCGGAGCGGATGTGGCCGCGAAGGTCGCCGCGCAGGAACGAGCCTGGGAGGAACGCAAACTCACCGAGAAGGCGCGCCGCTCCTGCCTGGACGGGATCGCGATGGCGCAACCCGCGCTGGCGCTGGCGGAGAAGATTCGCTCCCGCAGCGCGAAGGCCGGGTTACCCGAGGATCTGGTTCCGGACGAGCTTCGGGTGGTTCACCTGGGCGGACCAGAAAGTGCCGAGGAACGGCTCCGCAAGGCCACGCTCGACTTCGCGGCGCGAATCCGGGCCGCCGAGGACGCGGCCGAGCGGACCCGCGGCGTACGCGGACCGCTGGGTCCCGACGAGTGGCGCGCCCACTGGGAAACCTTCGCCGACTCGTCGGGGGACCGGCAGCGCCGCCCGTGAGATCGCGCCCGGTCGGCTCGCCCGTGCCGGGTCGTCAGGACCCTTCCGCGAGATAGCGTTCGACGGTCTCGACCTTCGACGTCAGGGCGCCGGTGACGCCGGGACGGATATCGGCCTTGATCACCAGGCTGCAGCGCGGCGCGACCGCGAGGACGGCGTCGGAGGCCTGTTTGATGACCCCCATCACCTCGTCCCATTCGCCCTCGAGTGTGGTGAACATGGCGTTGGTTTCGTTCGGCAGCCCGCTGGCGCGGACGATGCGGACGGCTTCGGCGACGGCGCGTCCCACATCGGCGCCGGTGCCGAGCGGGGTGACCGAGAAGGCGGCGATCATGGGCGTCAATTCTTCGCGTCGACCATCTCCTGCAGGGTGGCGACACGCGAGCGGAGGTATTCGAGTTCCGGTTCGTCGAGGACCGTGCGCTGAATGCCCGCTTCGACCTCGAACGCGCCCTGGCGGTGGTCGTCGATCACCTCGACATCGATGGCGACGGCCACGTAGTCCTCCGCGCCGGGCATCGGATCGGCGATGACGCGCGCGCGACCGCGGGCGCACAGTGCCACATTGCCGCCACCGAGGATCAGCAGCGCGACATCGGGACGTTTGCGCAGCCGCGCCAGCGAACCGCGATCGAACTTGAGGCTCAACAGGATTCGCCGATCGTCGGCACGCACCGGCCAGCTCACGGGTATCGCGTGCGGCGACGGATCGGTGGTCACCAGGACGGCGATGGTGTCCAGCGGCCAGGTCGGCAGGACGTCCAGTTCGGGATGCTCGGTCGCGGGCTGTTGACGTTCTCCGGCACCGGCTACCATCTCGTCACCTCACGGTCGGCTCACGCGGCGGCGTCGGCCGCGACTGGCACCCCAGTGTAAACCGTTGTGCCGCTTACATGCTGGGGTGCGAGCCGCCGATGTGAACTCCGCTGGTGGTAGGGATGCGGACGGTTCAGTTGAGGCTGTCGGCCAATTGGCGGGGTTCGGCGGCCCGTCGGTGGTGCAGCAGCGAGAAATAACGCCGCAACATCAGCGCGGCCGTCGCGGCCAGGCCCGCGGTCAGACCCCACCAGACACCGCTCGCCTCCAGTCCCAGCGGGAAGGCGAGCAGCAAGGCGGTCGGCAGACCGACGATCCAATAACCCACCAGCGACAACCGGAAACCGGCCCGGGTGTCCTCGAGCCCCCGCAGCAGCCCGTTGCCGATGTTCTGCGCGGCATCGAAGAACTGCAGGACGACGGCGATCAGCAGCAGGCTGTGCGCGAGCTCGACGGTGGCGCCGTCGCGACCGGCGAGGAACGGACGCAGCACCAGATCGGGCGCCGCGACGTACAGCACGCCGACGACCGCACCCACCACGGCCGCCTGCCGCAACGCCAGCCAGGCCAGGTTCTGGGCGCGGCGGAACTCCTCGCGGGCCGCGGCCCGGCTCACCAGGATCGAGACCCCGTGCGAGAGCCCCACCGCCACCTGGAACACGATGTAGACGAGCTGATAAACCACGTTGTGCGCGGCCAGCGCCGCCGGGCCGAGTGTGCCCATCGCCAGGGCCAGCACCGAGAACATGCCGGCCTCGGAGCCGTAGGTGAGCGCGATCGGCGCGCCGAGCCGTAGCTCCGCGGTGACCGTTCGCCGGCGTACCGGCCACATCCGCACCGGCAGCGTCGGTCCCAGCGCCGCGTCGCGACGCACCATCACCCAGAACACCGCGAAGGTGACGAGGAAGACGACCGAGGACGCCACGCCGACCCCGGTCAGGCCCAGGGCGGGCAGTCCGGCCCAGCCGTGGATCAGTGCCAGCGCGACCACCGCGTTCACGGCCACCGAGCCGAGCGTCACCACCAGCAGCGCCTGTGGCCGTTGCATGCCGACGGTGTATTGCCGTAGCACCTGGAACCACAGGCAGGGCAGCAGACCCGGGGCGAGCGCCACCATCATCGGCCGCGCTTCGGCCAGCACCGTGGCGTCCTGGCCGAGCCATTGCAGCGACCAGCCCAGGCCGACCAGGATCAGACCGCCGAGCACCCCCGCGGCCGTGGCGATGAGGAAGCTCGATCGGACCACATCGCGGATCTCGTGTTCGGGGTCGCGACGCTGCTTCTCGGCCCGGCTCACCACGGTTGCCACCTGATTGCCGCTGGCGGTGATCAATCCGACGCACATGGTGCGGATCTGGTTGAACAGCACCAGCGCCAGCCCGCCGGCCGCCACCTGGTCGACGCCGAGACTGCCCATCAGCGCGATATTGGTGGTGGAGATCGCGACCTGTGCCAGTTGGGTCAGCGCGATGGGCGTCGCGAGCGCCGTCAGCCGGCGCCCGTCGCCGCGGGGTGCGGCGGCGGTCATGCCCGAGCCTCCGTGGCGGCCGGATTCATCGGGCCCCCACCAGATTTCGTGTCTCGGACACCGTCGGGGCTGCGGGTGCGTGGCGCTCCAGCAGGTCGGTGACCGCGTGCTCGGCGGTGCGGTCGAGCAGATCGCGGTCGCTCATCCATTCGTCGTCGAAGACCGTGTCGAGATATTTCTCCCCGCCGTCGCAGACGATGGTGACGATCGTCGAGCCCGGTTCGAATTCCTCGAGTCGCTGCAGCGCCACGTACACCGACCCGCCCGCCGACCCGCCGATCATCAGACCGGAACGCTGCGCGACCGCGCGGGCGGTGGCGAAGGCGTCCACATCCGAGACGGTGACTCCCTCGTCCAGCAGTGAGTAGTCCACGGCCGTACCGACGGTCGCGCCGGGCGGGGTGCCGGTGCCCGACTGCCAGTACGGTCCGCCGGGGCCGCCGAACGCGATCGACCCGACCGGTTCCACGCCGATCACCCGCGCGGGATGGCCCAGGTCGCGCAGCCGCCGCGCCGTGCCGAACAGCGATCCGCCGGTGCCGACCGCGGAGAGCAGGATGTCGACATGACCGAGATCGGCCAGCAACTCCTCCGCGACCGCGTAGTAGCCGACCGGATTGGCCTCGTTGTTGTGCTGTTCGGTGAAGTAGGCGTCCGGCCGCGCGGCCGCCATCGCCTCGGCCAGGTCCTCCCGGGCGGACGTGGCCAGGCTGTCGTCGCCCTCGGCGGCGACGTAGACGAGGTCGGCACCCATGGCTCGCATCGCGCGCAGTTTGTCCTTACAGGCGTGGTGGTCCACGACCGCGGTGAATCGATAGCCGCGTTCGGCCGCGACCACCGCCAGTCCCAGTCCGGTATTCCCGGATGTGGACTCGATAATATGTCCGCCATCTCTCAGCAAACCTCGGCGTTCGGCGTCGAGCACCATTTCGCGGGCCATCCGGATCTTCGCCGCGCCGGTCGGATTGAACTGTTCGAGTTTGAGTAGTAGCCGGGTGCCGCCCTCGGTGACGGCCAGCTCGAACAGGGGAGTGTTTCCGATCAGGTCCGTCACGCGCGTGACGATCGGCATGCGAGTCTCCTCGAGAGTGTGATGGGAAGGGGAGTCAGCGTTCGAGCGTCCAGCGCAGCCGCGGTGGCCGCGCCGGATCCGCGTCCGGGCTGCTCGACAGCAGCACCTTCGGCGGGAGGGGGAGATCGTGGAACGACGATTCGTTCGAATCCATCTGATATCCGGCGGTATTCGGATAGACGAGCAGATCGCCGACGACCGCCGGACGCGGCAGTGGAATGCGCCGCCAGCTCAGCATGTCCGATTCCAGGCAGGTCGCCGCGCCGACACAGGCCGGGGTCATCGCACCCGGCCGCGACGGCCACAGCAGCGGATCGGGCAGGTATTCACTGTCGAACCACTGCTCGGACAGGCTCAGGCTGGTGCCGTCGACGGTGAGCAGCTGGTAGGGAAGTGACTGTGCCGTGCGAGTTTTCACGCCTTGCACGCGGAACACCGTGCTTCCGACGCGGTCCAGCAGCGCGCGCCCGGGTTCGATCGCGAGCCGGATAGCCTGGGCGCGTAGGACTTTCGCCAGGTCGTCGTGGTCGAGGACGGCGGCCAGCGCGGCCGGTCCGGCGGGACGCTGGTGGTAGGGATAGTACGAATCGAAGGTCTTGTCCGCGTGGAACCAGTGCGGATCGTGGCCCTCGGTGAAGGCGCGCCAGGCGGTATCCGGCAGATAGTCCACGCCGAATCCGCCGCCGATGGAGAGGGTGGTGACCGGATGTCCGAGGGCGCGGGCGTGCAGGCACCGGTCGACCAGCGCCGCCGCGAGTTCCGAGCGGGCGATCGGGTCGTAGCCGGACAGGTGGAAGCTGAAGCCCTCCACCTTGATCGGCGCCGGATCGGTGCGGTGCAGGACCGTGTCGAGCTCGATGTCGGTCATGCCGAATCGGCTGGTCGATTCCGGCGGGAGTACCCGCAGCAGCACGCGGGCGGTGGCGCCGAGGCCTGCGAGCCGGTCGAGTTCGCCCGGTTCGTCGATGGCGATCAGGGCGCCGTGCCGGGTGGCCAGCCACAGCAGTTCATCGGATTTGGCCGGACCGGTCACCACCAGATCGTGGCCCCGGATACCGTGCGCCAGAGCCGAACTCAGCTCGCCGACGCTGGCGACATCGGCGCCGGCGCCGTGTTCGGCGCAGACCTGCACCACGGCTGCGGACTTGTTGGCCTTCTTGCCGTAGTAGATCGCGCCGTCGACGCCGTGGCGGCGGAACTGGTCACGGAAGCCGTCGATATTCACGCCCACTCGCTCCGGGTACAGCAGGTGGAACGGGCCGCCGACCGCGTAGGCGATGTCGTCGAGCAGATGGGCGTCGGCGAGCAGGCGGCGCTCCCATTCGTCCCGGTGTGCCGGGAGGGGAGGCGCAGTGATCGAGGCGGAATTCGGCGCATCGTCGGGCGCTCGCGTAGTCCGGCTCGCGGTCACAGCGTCGTCTCCGACCGGCCCGCACGCGGTGCCACGCGCCGGCCCGCGCTCGGTGTCGCGGGCGGCCGGATCGTCGTCCGGTTCGCGGTAGGCCGGGAGCGCGCGGCGCCGGGGAAGTGCGCCCCGGTCAGTCCCACAGCGGCACCTCCGTGCCCCGGCCCTCGGCGATAGCGCGTTCGGCCAGCGCGTGCGCGACGGCGATATCGGTGAGGACCAGGCCGCTGTTGTAGACGAACAGCCGTTCCTCGGCGCTGGTGCGCGCGGTCGCGCGGCGGCCCAGAATCGCCGGCAGTTCGGCGTCGACCGAGCGCAGCCGCCCGTCCGGTCCCGCCATATCGGTGCCGGTCAGCGCCATCTGCTCGGCGCTGGTCGCGACCACGCGATCGGCGCCGGTGAGCGTCGAGGGGGCCAGTCCGTAACCGACCAGCACCGCCACCGAACCCGGTGCCAGATCATCGGATTCGAGGGCGACCTGTGTGCCGGGTCCGGCGGTCGCGAGCACCACATCGGCCGTCGCCGCCGCGGCCCGCGGATCGTCGACCACGTCCAGATCCAGGTGCGGAGCGTGCGCGCGCAAGTGAGTGCCCACCGCTTCCAGGCCCTCGGGATGGGTGCCGTACACCATCAGCCGGTTCAATTGCGGATTCGCGGCGAGCAAGTGCGGCAACGCGTTTCGGCCCTGGGTACCGGTGCCGATCAGCAGCACGCTGCGCGCGCCCGGCCGCACCGTCTCACGCACCAGCAGCGCCGACACCGCCGGCGTGCGCAGTGCACCCACCCGCGCGCAGTCCATCATCGCGATCGGGGTGCCCGTGGCGTCGTCGTAGAGGGTGATGGTGGTGTAGTAGCGCTTGGTGCTGCGGTCGTGGCTCGGATCGAATTTGTACGAGGTCTTCATCGCCACCACCCGGCGGCGCCCGTCGCGCCCCAGCATCGCGTACGCCACCGACCAGCCGTCCGGATGCGCCACACTGAGCTTGCGGGGGTTGTCCGAATCCCCCTGCGCCAGGGCCAGATAGGCGTCCTCGACGGCGCGCACCACCTCGTTGGGGGCGATCGGGACATCGGCGAGATCGCTGCGGCTGAGTACGCGCAACGGGGTGGGGCGGCTGCTCACTGCGTTCCTCGGTTCACTGGTAGGTTCATCGGTGCGAAATCATCGGTGCCACAACGAGATCTGGGGCGAACGGTCGCACCGTCCGCTGCCCGTATCCGCTTTCGCCGGTTTCGGCCGGTGCGCGGCGGCGTGCCAGCCGGATGTTGACCCGTTTGAGCCAGCGGTCGGTCCCGTCGTAACGGGGCGTGAACGGAACCCGGCCGTGCACGACGACATCATTGTCCATCAGCAGCAACTCGCCGGGCTCCAACACCGCACGGTGACAGACTCGTTCCAATTCCGCACCCAGATGGGCGTAGGCGCAACGGTATTCGGGGGCGGCCTCGTCGAGCGGGGTGTAGGCGGGGTCGTAGCGCAGGGTCGGCCCACCGTCACCGGCGGCGACGGTGGCCACGGGAGCGGGGCGATGCCCGCTGAAATCCTCGCCGTAGGAGATGTCGGGCAGGATCGGCACCGTCGGTTCGGCGAGCAACCGCCGCGCGTCCGCGTCCAGGTTCACCCTGCGGACCGAGGACACCGTGGTGCCCACCCGATCGGGATTGCGCAGACAGCCGAGCAGCAGCAGATGCGCGCGTTCGGGATGGAAGGCGTCCTCGGTGTGCGGGCTCAGCAGGGTGGTGCTGCTGGCGCCGGACTGTTCGTGTTCGTGGCCGGGCGTGGGCAGGATGTTGTTGACCAGCCGCCCGCCCTGCTGGCCATGCCAGCCGAACGGTTCGCCGGCGCAGCGGGCGAGCAGTAACAGGGCGATATCCAGGCGAAACGATGCCGGACACGCCGGTTCGGCGGCATGGGTCCAGTCGGGCGGCGTCGGGCCGAGTTCGTCGTCGCGCACCGGCAGGCGGCCGATGATCGTCGCGCCGGCGGCGGTGTCGGGCGGTCGCAACGCGGTCCGCACCGCCGCCGGAAGGTCGGCGGCATAGGCGTCGACGAGCCGGATCAGGGCCGGATCGTAGAGGGTGCGCCGGACCGGTTCGGAACCGCCGGGTGTGCGGTCGAGTGTGATCGCGATCTCTTCGGCCGAACAGAACACGGCCGCCGCGGCCTCGGGCGGAAGCGTACGGCGGTCGATCGGTTCGGTTTCTTCGTGCTGGGGTGTCTTACGTTCGCGGAGAACGTTTTTCACCAGGAGTTCCCTTCCTCGCAATGGGGATGAAGCAGGTGGTGAAGACTCGGACTGCGAAGTTAGTCGCTCCGTTGATCTTAAGCAAGGCTTACCTAAAGTGCGCCATTGGACATAGCGTTTCGGTATCGAACGGTTGCCGGGAAAGGTAGCTGATCGTATGCGGAGTCGGATGGAGCGCACCGTCACGATGCGTGCCATCCGCGCGCGAATCTGGATGATGGAGAGGTGCGTTCGACCATCCCCGGATTCCGGCCCCTCGCGTTCGCCGCTGCCGCGGCGGTCGCACTGCTGTCCGGATGTGCGGGAACCGATAACCTGCCCCCGATTCCGGACGGTTTCCCGCCCGGCGCGGGCAGCCCGGTTCCGCTGATCGACCTCGATGCGCCCGGCCGTAGTGCCGAACAGTTGCGTGGCTGGGCGGAAGGGCAGTCGGACGCGCTCGGCATCCCCACGGTCGCGCTCGAGGCCTACGGATACGCCGCCGAGGTCATGGACCGATCGCGTCCCGACTGCGGCATCGGCTGGACCACGATCGCGGGGATCGCGCGGGTGGAGAGCAAGCACGGCCGCCACGGCGGTTCCGACCTGGATGCCGACGGTGAGGTCCGCCCGCCCATCCGCGGCATCCCCTTGGACGGATCACCCGGTGTCGCAAGGATTCTCGACGACGCGGCCACCGCCCGCGCCGGCGCTCCGGTCTACGTGCGCGCCGAGGGGCCGTTCCAATTCCTGCCCGAAACCTGGCAGCACTGGGGTGTGGATGCCAACGGGGACGGCCGCGCGGATCCGGACAGCATCGACGACGCCTCGCTGACCGCCGCGCGCTACCTGTGCGCCAGCGGGGGCGATCTGCGCACCCCCGAGGGGTGGCAGAAGGCGGTGCTGACCTACAACCAGTCCACCACCTATATGGCGACGGTGCGGACTAAGGCGGCGGCGTACAGCGTCGGCCGCCGCGCCTGAGACCCACCCCGCTGCCACGCACATGCTTCGGCGCCGCCGCAATTCGTTGCGCGCGCGAACGACCGCGACCGCGCGCCCACCTGTGTCGTGCGATCCGGACCGCACCCATTAGGCTCGCAGACGCACGGGCCCGCCGTGCGACCTGCTCATGGACGGCGGTGGGCAGGGCCCTGAATTGATCGCCAGCAGCCGAAGGAGTGTCGTTTCGTGGCCATCATCGAACAGGTCGGAGCTCGCGAGATCCTGGATTCGCGCGGTAACCCCACCGTCGAGGTCGAGATCGCTCTCGACGACGGCACACTGACCCGCGCGGCGGTGCCGTCCGGCGCCTCCACCGGCGAGCACGAGGCCGTGGAGCTGCGCGACGGCGGCGACCGCTACGGCGGCAAGGGTGTCCGCAAAGCTGTCGAGGGCGTGCTGGACGAGATCGCACCGGCCGTGATCGGCCTGGACGCGGTCGAGCAGCGCACCGTCGACCAGGTGCTGCTGGATCTGGACGGCACCCCGGACAAGTCCCGCCTCGGCGCCAACGCGCTGCTGGGTGTGTCGCTGGCGGTGGCCCGCTCGGCTGCCGAGTCCTCGGGGTTGGAGCTGTTCCGCTACCTGGGCGGCCCGAACGCGCATGTGCTGCCGGTGCCGATGATGAACATCCTCAACGGTGGCGCCCACGCCGACACCAGTGTCGACGTGCAGGAATTCATGATCGCCCCGATCGGCGCGCCGACCTTCCGCGAGGCGCTGCGCTGGGGTGCGGAGGTCTACCACGCCCTCAAGGCCGAGCTGAAGACCAAGGGCCTGTCCACCGGTCTCGGTGACGAGGGCGGTTTCGCCCCGGATCTGGCCGGCGGCACCCGCGAGGCGCTGGACCTGATCGCGTCGGCGATCGGCAAGGCCGGCTACAACCTGGGCAGCGATGTCGCGCTGGCTCTCGACGTCGCCGCGACCGAGTTCTACACCGCCGGAACGGGCTACAAGTTCGAGGGTGCCGAGCGCACCGCCGAGCAGATGGCCGAGTTCTACAACGACCTGCTGGGCGCGTACCCGCTGGTCTCGATCGAGGACCCGCTGTCGGAGGACGACTGGGACGGCTGGGTCGCGCTGACCGATCTGATCGGTGACAAGATCCAGCTGGTCGGCGACGACCTGTTCGTCACCAACCCGGAGCGGCTCGAGGACGGCATCGCCAAGGGCGCCGCCAACGCGCTGCTGGTGAAGGTCAACCAGATCGGCACCCTCACCGAGACACTGGACGCGGTCGAACTGGCCCACCGCAACGGCTACAAGACCATGATGAGCCACCGCTCGGGCGAGACCGAGGACACCACCATCGCCGATCTGGCGGTCGCGGTCGGCAGCGGTCAGATCAAGACCGGCGCCCCCGCCCGCAGCGAACGCGTCGCCAAGTACAACCAGCTGCTGCGCATCGAGGACGCGCTCGGCGATTCGGCTCGCTACGCCGGTGACGTCGCATTCCCCCGGTTCGTCTTCGAGGGGTAGTAGCCTCGACAACGGGTGTGGTGTGCGGGGCCGGTCGATACCGCGGCCGGTCACCGCGCGAAGCCGTTGCGCGGTGTGGTCGAATCGCAGCGCCGCTACGGCACGGATTCGCAGCACCGCTGCGGCACGGATTCGCAGCACCGCTGCGGCACAGATTCGCAGCACCGCTGCGGCACAGATTCGCAGCACCGCTGCGGAGGCAGGCGATTTCGAGGTGTGGGGATGACGGAGCGACGGGCGCGCGGCACCAGTCCGGCAGGACGCGGTGACCGCCGCTCGACGCGGTCGCCCAGACCCGAGCGGGCCGCGAACGGCTCCGCGCGCACGTCCGCCGGCAAACGGGCCGCGCAACGTCGTCCGGCCGGCACGAGATCCGAACCGCGCACCACACGCGCGAAGTCGAAGAAGTCCGAGGATCGCCACGATCACCGGATTCTGGGCTTGTCCACCGGGCGCGCGGTCATCCTGGCCGCGGTGTTGTGCGCGCTCGCGTTGACGCTCGCCGTGCCGATGCGCACCTATTTCAGTCAGCGTTCGGAATCGGTGCAATTGGCCGAACAGCGCCGCGATCTGGAAAACGATCTGACGCGGTTGCGCGACCGCCGCGCCCAACAGGAAGATCCCGCCTACATCCGCTCCGAGGCACGCGACCGGCTGCGGCTGGTGATGCCCGGCGACACCGCCTATATCGTGCAGGTGCCCGGTATCGAGCAGCCCGCGGTGCCGGTGCCGACGAGTCAGGCCCGCCGTCCCGATCCTTGGTACACCCAGCTGTGGCGCAGTATGTCCGAGCCGCAGTCCACCACCGAGGCGCCGCCACCGCCGCCACCCCCGCCGCCGCCACCCCCGCCCGAAGGAGAACACCGTTGACCGACCCCGCTACGCCCGAGCCCTCGTCCGGCGAGGCGCGTGCCGAGCGGGGTGCGCCCGCCGCGGCGGATCTCGAGATCGTGGCCCGTCAACTCGGCCGGGAGCCGCGCGGAGTGCTCGCGATCGCCTATCGCACACCCGACGGTCAACCGGCGGTCGTGAAGACCGCGCCGCGGCTGCCCGACGGCACGCCGTTCCCCACGCTCTACTACCTCACCGATCCGCGCTTGACCGCCGAGGCGAGCCGGCAGGAAGCCGCCGGACTGATGCGTGGCATGACCGAGCGCTTGGCCGCCGACCCGGCACTGGCCGCCGCCTACCGCGCCGCGCACGAGAGCTACCTGTCCGAGCGCGACGAAATCGAGTCGCTGGGAACGGATTTCAGCGGTGGCGGGATGCCGGAGCGGGTCAAATGCCTGCACGTGCTGATCGCGCATTCGCTGGCCAAGGGGCCGGGGCTGAACCCGCTCGGTGACGAGGCCGTCGCGCTGGCGGCCGATACCGGACTGCGCGGCACCGCGATTCCGCAGGACTGGCCGAAATACGAGCAGTACCAACCGAATGCCGACGCGGGAGCCAGTGATGAGTGATCGGGTCGCCGCCGTCGACTGCGGCACCAATTCCATCCGGCTCCTGATCGCCGACGTCGGCGCGGACGGCCACCTCACCGACGTGCACCGTGAGATGCGGATCGTGCGGCTCGGCAAGGGCGTGGACGCCACGGGGGAACTGAATCCGGAGGCGATCGAACGCACTCGCGTCGCCCTGCACGATTATGTCGACCGCATGATCGACGCCGGGGTGAGCCGGGTGCGCATGGTCGCCACCAGCGCCACCCGCGACGCACGCAATCGCGACGACTTCTTCACCATGACCGGGTTGGAACTGGGCCGCGTCGTGCCCGGCGCCCAGGCCGAGGTGATCACCGGCGACGAGGAGGCGCGGCTCTCGTTCGCGGGCGCGGTCGGCGAATTGTCCAGTGCCGAAGGGCCGTTCGTGGTCGTCGACCTCGGTGGCGGATCCACCGAGGTGGTGCTCGGGGACAGCTCCGGTGTGCAGGAGGCCTACTCGGCCGATATCGGCTGTGTGCGGATCACCGAACGCTGCCTGCACGGCAATCCGCCGACCGGCGAGGAGGTCGCGTCCGCGCGGTTCTTCGCCTCGCAGCAGCTGGCCCAGGCCTTCGGCGTGGTTCCGGTCGAGCGCGCCCGAACCTGGGTCGGCGTGGCCGGCACCATGACCACGATCGCCGCCGTCGCGCTGGACCTGCCCGAATACGATTCGGATCGGGTGCATCTGACCCGGCTCACATTCGATCAGCTCCGCGAGGTCTGCCACCGCCTGATCGGGATGAACCACGACGAACGCGCCGCCCTCGGTCCCATGCATCCGGGCCGGGTCGACGTGATCGGCGGCGGTGCGGTGATCACCGAGGTGCTGGCCGACGAACTGGCACGCCGGGCGGGGATCGCGGAGTTGATCGTGAGCGAGCACGACATTCTCGACGGTATCGCGCTGTCGATCGCCTGAGGGGCGGCCGCGCAGCGCTACCACACTGGTCCGGTCCTCAGGCGCGCTCGGAACCGTCTGACGGTGCCGCCCCGACACCCCGCGTGATCGGCGATTCCCCCGAGCGGCGTACCTCGTTGCTGGACAATTGCGTCTCATGAGCAGGGTGGAACCCGTCCCGGGAGAGCAGGCGTCGCCGGAGACGCGCACGATATTCGGCCATCCCATCGGGCTGGTCAACTTGTTCGGAGTGGAGCTGTGGGAACGGTTTTCGTTCTACGGCATGCTCACCATCCTCGGGTACTACCTGTACTACTCGGTGACCGACGGCGGGCTGGGGCTGGAGAAATCCACCGCGACGGGCATCGTCGGCGCCTACGGCGGGCTGGTGTATCTGTCGACCGTGCTCGGCGGCTGGCTGGCCGACCGGGTGCTCGGGATGGAGCGGACCGTCTTCTACGGCGGCGTCGTGGTGATGGCCGGACATATCGCGCTGGCGGTGCTGCCCGGACTGACCGGTGTCGGCGTGGGTCTGGTGCTCGTCGCGCTCGGCTCCGGCGCGTTGAAGGCCAATGCGTCCTCACTGCTGGGCACGCTCTACGAGAAGGGTGACCCGCGGGCCGACGGCGGTTTCACGCTGTTCTATCTCGGTGTGAATCTGGGCGCGTTCGTCGGTCCGCTGATCACCGGGCTGCTGCAGACCCACCTCGGATTCCACTACGGATTCGGGGCGGCGGCGGTCGGCATGGCGCTCGGACTCACGCAGTACGTGATCTTCCGGCGCAATCTGGGTACCCACGGGCGGGAAGTGCCGAACCCGTTGCCGCGCAGCCAGATCGGGAAGGTGATCGCCTTCTTGCTGGTCGTCGCGGTGGTGGTCGCCCTCGCGATGTGGACCGGGCTGGTCCGGTTGTCGAATTTGTCGTGGGTAACCACCGGCGTGATCGCGGCGGTATCGATACTCTATTTCGGATTGATGTTGACCAGTCCGAAAGTGGTTGCGGTGGAACGAGTCCGAGTGCGGGCCTTCATACCGTTGTTCATCGCCAACGCCGTGTTCTGGTCGCTGTTCCAGCAGATCTTCACGGTGCTGGCCGTCTACTCCGACGAACGGATGAACTGGACGCTGTTCGGCTGGACCGCGCCGGCGAGCTGGATCGGCTCGGAGGAACCGATCTGGGTCATCGTGCTGTCGCCCTTGTTCGCGCTCATGTGGACCCGCCTGGGCACCCGAGCCCCGACCACCCCCCGAAAGTTCGCCTACGGCGTGATGGGGATGGGCGCATCGTTCCTCCTGTTCGTCCCCCTGGCCGGCTTCGACGACGCAACCGTTCCCGCGCTGCTCGTCTTCGTCATCCTGGCCGGCTTCGCCATCTCCGAACTCCTGCTGTCCCCGATCGGCCTCGCGGTTACCACTCAGCTCGCCCCCGAGGCCTTCCGAGCCCAGATGATGGCGCTTTACTTCTTCTCCGTCGGCATCGGCACCTCGATGTCCGGCGTCCTGTCCGAGTTCTACGACACCAGCCACGAAGTCGCCTACTTCGGCATCACCGGCCTGGTCGCGATCGCAGTGGGAATCATCGTTTACTTCCTAGCCCCGCAGGTCAGCCGCCTGATGGAAGGCGTGCACTGAGCAAATCCCCGGACAATTCCGAGACGGACGTACGACTTAGGTACGCTATCCCAGCCGCCCCCGTAGCCCAATTGGCAGAGGCAGCGGACTTAAAATCCGCACAGTGTCGGTTCGAGTCCGACCGGGGGCACTACGAAGCCGCAGGTAGCCCACGGTTCTCGTCTGTGCCCGGGTCGTTTTCGTTGTTGTCCGTCCGCAGTTCGTCCGCAGCTGCTGTCGCTCCGCGGTTCATCGCGTCGGCCACGGGGTCGAGGTCGTCATCGAACAGATGCCCGTAGAGGTCCAGGGTCAGGGTGGCCGTTTTGTGGCCGAGCATCCGCTGTACGACCTTGATATTGGCCCCTGCGCTGATCGCCAGCGAGGCAGCCGTATGACGCAAGCCATGAGGCACGAGGCCGGCCAAACCCACCGTCTGGGTCGCCCGATCGAAGGCCCACCGAAATTCACCCAGAGGCAGAATGCCACCGTCTCGGCTCTCGAACACCAGCGCATCGGGATCGCGCTCACCGACAAGGTCGGTCAGCTCGGCGACGAGGAACGAGGGGAGCGGAACGGTACGCGTGGTGTGGTTCTTGGTGGTCGTCTCGACAATCCCGAGCCCTGCCACGTGAGTTGCCGAACGAGAAACGGTGATCCGGCGGCGGTCCAAATCCACGCTGGCGACGCGCAATGCCACCGCTTCACCGAACCGAATCCCGGTGTAGCCCAGCACGAAAACTAGCGGCCGAAACCGTTCGATTGCCACCGCCAGCTCCAAGACCTGCCGATGAGACAGATACCGTCTCTCGGCCGGCGACTTGCTCGGAAGGTCGATCTCTTCCGCTGGATTCACAGCGAGCCGCTTGGCCTTGATGGCGAACCGAAGTACTTGATCAACCACCTGATACGCCTGGATCACGCGGGAGGCGGACAATCCTTTGCCCTTGAACCGGTGTCCACCGGATTCGCTGAGTTCGATCACCCACGTCTGGATGTCCTCGAACTCGACATCACGCAGCGGCACTTCACCCCATCGGGGCAGTACCAACGTGTCCAGTAGCGAACGATAGCCCGCGACCGTCTTGGGCTTGCGCAATTTTTTGGTGGTGAACCACTTTTCGGCCACCACTTTGAACAGGACGCCACTCCGGTCAGGATCAACCCAACTTCCAGTCACGACCTTCGTGGTGACGTCGCTGTCGAGGTAGCGCTGAGCTTCAACCTTCGACGCGAAAGACCGAGCCCGCTCCACACCGTTGGGATCGACGTAGCGCGCACGCCACCGCTTACCCTTGCCGTATCGCTCCGTGGACTTCTCGCGCCGTTTCGAGGATTTTCCCGTAACGGGATCGACCTCCACCACAGTCACATACCAGCGATCCTCGATACCCGATCGCTGGTTACGCTTCGCTGCCATCAGGCCACCTCCCCGCCACGGGCGGTCAGACGCTCCTGTTCAGCGATCCACGCCAGCACGGTCGACTTCTTCCAAACCCGCCGCCGCGGACCCATTTTGAAGCTCTCCGGGCCGTAACCGACGTGTGCCCACCACCGCCAGGTCGCTTCGGGAATCCCGGTCAACGCCTCGCACTGCTTGGCGCGTAGGTACATCTCTTGCTCGCTGGTATCCATCGCCAGTCCCCTTCCTATGCTGCGTGGTCGATTGCCGAAGTTTGTTGCGACCCATCCGGTGCCAATGCGAGCTGGGCTCTCAAGTACTCGGCTCGCCACTTCGTTCGCTTGGCGATCGCGCCCATGATCAGGTGCTCACGCAAGGGCCGTTCCTTGTCGCCCGGCTCTACCGGTGTGATTCGCAGGTGTGAGGTGTCGGGGCGCTGGATTCCGACTTCGGCGAGCAGTTGCCGAACAAATTCCGCGCGGTCGGCCTTGTGATCCGGCAGCGTCTTGCCGGTCCATCGGCGGGAGACGAGGACTCGGCGGCCGGGCATGCCGAGGGTGTCTCGGCGGTGCGCTTTGCCCTTGCAGCGGCCGGGGATGGTCTTGCTGGTGGCGCCTTGGGGGACGATGCCGTATTCGAGCCAGACCGGGCAGCGCGGTGAGCATGGAACGTTCTGCAGCTCGGCGTGCAACCGGTCGTAGTGGTCGGCCGCCCGATCGGAGCGAGGTTCGATGATTTCGCTGATCGATTTCACCAGGTATTTGGTGACGTAGCCGATGGTCTTGCCGGCCTTCTCCGCGATCACGCCCTTGATCTGCTGGCGATCCATCTGGGTCCCGAACCGCACCACATGCGCCGGCTCGAGATCGTCTACCGAGTCGAGGATGTCCAGCGCGTCATCCCAGAACGTCAACGGCTGATGGGTGGCCGGGTCCACGAAGGTCGCTTGGCGGTGATCCCAGATCGGCTGATAGTCACCGCCGTAGACGCGGTTCTCCTGATCGAAGCGAGGCCACCACACCTGGTGGTAGGTCGCCGCGGTCACCTGCTTGAGCAGTTCGCGGGAGATTGCGCCACGAATCAGGATGTGAAGGTGAGGTGCGCCGCGTTTCTGGGGTTCGACCACCGCGAAGTACTGCACGTCCCAACCGACAGCACGCCGCAGGTTCTGAATCCAGCGATCAACCAGCTTGGAGAAGAACACCGCGTCGCGGGCCTGGCGCTGGTAGTCGTAGCTGCCGGGGTGGACCGGTGAGCCGTCCGAGCAGGGTTGGCCCTTGTCGTCGGTCGCGCCGTCCTGGTTGATGCGGCCGTAGGAGGGCATGGTGAGGGTGACGAACATGCTGGACAGGTAGCCGCCGATTTCCTTGCCCAGGGTGCGCTTTTCGACCTTGCGGCGAGGCAGGTCCGGCACATCCTGGCGCCGACGAGTAGAACGCCGCCGGCGATCCTTCCCGGTCTCATCCAGACTCGGCAACCGACCACGCACACCCAGTTCCCGCAGTTCCGCATCCAGGTCCGCGACCACTTCCTTGATACCGGCCGCGGCGTCCTCGTCACCGTCAGCGACCGCGGTCCGATACTGCTCGGCCAGATCGGAGCGAGCGGCGATGATCGCGGTCTGTGCTTCGGTGGGTTCGGGCTTGTATTCGACCGGTTCGGAGGCGATGTGCCAGCCCTCGCGGCACTGCTGAATCCGCAGGGCGCGGTTGGCTTTCGCGCAGGCCGGGCACACCGATTCCATCGTGGACTTGCACGGAGCGCCCTCGTAGGTGACGGTGCCGGTTTTCGGGTCCTCAATCCGCATCGGGATCGGTCGCTGGCACACATCGAACTTCTCGGCGGTGGCCTGGGCGATTTCCACCAGGTTCGGGATGGAACGTCGTTGCTGGGCGGTCAACCGCGGTTCCGGTGCTGTTGCGTTCATCAGGCTGCGTCCTTCCGCCGGTCCTCGCCGCCGATTCGGGGCAGAGTGACCGTTTCGGCGAGCGAATCCTTGTGCCGTAGAACCAGTTCCACTGTTCCCGGGCCGACGATGGTGGCGCGGCAGTCCAGGGCTCCGAAGGTGTGCGCGATCCGGGAGGTTCGTTCGGCGTAGTCGTCGGGGCACTGGCCCTCCAGCATCCGCACCCGCAACCGATCCACCGAGGATGAGGTGGTGATCCCGATCAGCCGGGGAGCGCGCATAGTGCCGTCGATGTCTCGTACGCCCAAGTGACAGGCGATGGCGAGTCTGGCCCAGTGCCGGCGGTATCGCCACCAGGAGACGGCCCGGTGTCGTGCCCGTGAGGTGATCCAGCGCTCGAAGGTCTGCGGGCTCCGCAGTCGCCACAGCACCATCCCCGCGATGAACACCCCGACCACCACGACACCCAGCACCCACGACACCAAAACCCAAGCAGCAACAGCGATCCCGACCGGAATCGAGATCATCGGGAACAGCACCGCCCACCAGGCGGCCACGAACACGAACCCGATCCCCTGCAACACCCCGAGAGCGAACAGGTCGAACACATCCAACTTCTGAGACTGCGACTGCTGATGGTTGGTCATTTCTCCACCACTTCTGAGGGATCGAACAAGGAGAGTTGGTCTCGGCACTCCCAGCGCGGGAGGTCCTTCGCCTTGGCGGGGCGACGCCGCTTGGCCTCTACCTGGTCGGCCGCGGCCTGAACGATCGGATTGACCTGCGAGGCAGATGGTTTGGTGCTCATGCGGCCCAGTCCTCTCCGCCGTCGGGGTCGAAGTCCCAGCCCGAGGGAGCTGACCCGGTTTCGGCGAGCAGGTGCACCGCGATCGACACCGGATCCAGTCCACGGCGCTCCAGACGGCAGCGGCGGTGGGCTTGCAGGTCGATCACGTCCTCCTCGTATCCGGCGTCGGCGACGAGGGCGGGGCGGCGGTTGCGCTTCATGATGGTTTCTCCTGTTCAAAGGTGGTGCGCGACCATCGGATGAAGGCGCGCGGAACGAAGCCCGGAATTGGGCAGAAGGTCAGAAATCCCCCGAAGAATTGCGGTCAGGCCGCTTCGAGACCGTCTCCGAGGTCATCGGGATCGAAACCGGAATAGTCCTCAGTCGGCGCGAAATCCGTTGCCAGCGAGTAGGTTTCGACAATCTGATTGATCTGGTCATCGGTGATCCAGAACGCCCGGACACGGGTGAATTCGGTGGTGCCGTCTTCGCCGACGTATCCGACCCCGGGCGTGTGTTCGGAGATCTGGTCGCACAACGCGCCGCGGTCTCGTGCGCCTTGGCCGTGGACCATGGCTACCTGGTTCGGTTCGTCCAGCCGGAGCCCGATCCGGACGGGGAACAGTTGCCGGTTGGGCATGGTCTCCTTGCTCGGGTCCTGCAACGCAGCCACCACCGACACCGCGGCCGCGCGGCCCTTGGACTGCAACATGCCCGTCAGACGCCGGAACTTCTCGCGTTCGTCCTTCTCCGCGTACGACGACAGCGACGCCGCCTCATCGATCATGATCAGGATCAACGGTTCATCCGGCGTGGGAACCAGCTTCCGCAACCCGGCAGCCCGCATGCGTGCCAGCCGTTCGTCCATCACCTTCACGGCCTTTTCCAGCGCCGCGAGGATGGTTTCGGCGTTCGTGGCGAACTCGACGAAGATGCGGTTTTCGCCCTTGCCGAACTCCACACCGCCCTTCGGGTCGATCATCCACACATCCACGTACCCGGCTTTGATCGCCGGACCCAGCGCCGCGAGGATCGACCACAGCACCGAACCCTTACCCGAACCGGTGGCACCCGCGAGCAGGATGTGGGTGTAGAGGATGCGCAGCAGCCACGGGGTGCCGTCCTCACGGACACCGACCATCGCCGCTTCCAGATCGACCCCGGTCGCCTCCAGGATCGAAGTAGTAGCCGGTTCGGCGAGAGTGTCATGGACGCGGATTTCCAACCGCACCCAGCCCGGCGCCGGCGATGACGCGGTGACGGCCGGAACGGCGATGTAGTCGGCCAGCCGGTTACGGGTGTCGTCATTGGACCAATCCGACAAGGTCTGTCCGCCCCGCATCAGCAGATCGATGGTCATGCCGTGGGGGCTGTAGTCCCACCACTCGACCCGCGGGAACCCGGTCTCGATCGAGCCGAGTTTCAGGTCGGCGAACATCTGCCACGCATGGGCGGTGGAGGCGAACGCGAGCACCGCCGGCCGCAGCGTCGCGGGCGCTTCTTCCATGATCTGTTCCAGCGCACGGGCGGTGGTGGTGGCGGGTCGGCGGCCCCACGGCAGCAGGTAAGCCATGAAGACCAGGGCACCGCCCGCAGCGACCGCGTAGGGCACCATGTCGACGGCGGTCATCGGTTTTCCTCTTTCAGGGTTTCGAGTTCGCAGAACAGGCGGCAACCGTTGTCGGTAGCCGGGGGCAAGGCGGGATCGTTGCAGAACAAGCTGCACCCGTGCCCGTCCGCCGGCGGGGGAGCGGGTTCGTCGCAGAACATGACGCATCCCGCCGGATTCGTGGAGTGCTGCACCGCGGCCGGGGCCACCTCGTGACGCGGCCCGAAGGCCAAGAACCCAGCGACCCCGAGAACCGCCGCAGTCGCGCCGAGAGCGGTAATGCCCACCGTGGCAGCACCATTGATACGGGTATCCATGACAGATCAGCTCCCCACCGGGACCGCGATCGGCAGCATGTCTTGCACCGGTCGCACAGAACGAACAGAGCGCGCCACCGGACGAACAGGTGCCGGTACGGGCTCGGGCGCGGGAACTTCGGTCGGCTCCGGAACATCCGGTGCCGCAACGGGTTCGGAGACGGGCTCCGACACGGGAGCCGCTTCGGACTCCGTGACAGGTTCGGGATTGCGGGCCGTGCGGAACAGCACCGCGAGACCATGCGTGTCCACCAGCAGCGATATAGGGGCGATAGCCGCGACGATCGCGCACAACCACGGCGGAAGCGGATGACCATTGGCGACAGCGTGAATGCTGTTGCCCGCCACCGACACCACCGCGCCCACCGCGAGAACCCAGTTGAAGAACTTGCGTTCCGGGGACTTCGCCAGCACCAGCGCGCCGGCGGTGGCTTGCACGATCGTGCCGTCGATGATCAGCGGGAACAGCCACGCATCCGAGCGCGGGATATGTGCCAGTTGCGCGAGGTCGCGCAAGGTGGCGAAGGAAAGGCGGAACGCGGCGGCACCGACGCCCACGATCACCAGGACCGCGAACACCCGCGCCGCACGCATTCCCCGCTCAGCCGTGAACATCACGCCACGGCCTTCTCAGCCGCCGCGCAAGCCAAACGAGGCCAACTGATCGCCGACTCCGCCTCGCCATCGAACAGCGTCATCGAGGCGTACCGGCCTACGCCGTCACAGTCCGCGCGATCGAGCATCCGCACGAGAGCCTCCGACACCAGCCGATTGAACTCACGGTCGGCCATCACGCCACCGCCTTCTCAGCAGCCAGACGCTCCGCCGCATCGTGCAGCATCAGAATCTGCGACAGAGCCGCCGACACCGTGCGGGCATCCGCGATCGAGAACACCAACGCCGCAGCACCGGTCTCGACGGTCAACTCGACCGAGACACCCGCGCTGACGTTGATACCTTCGATCCGGCGGGCGGGACGGTACTCAACTGCCACGCCATCCCAGCCCGAACGGGTAATCGTCATGTGCGACATAGCCGGTCACGCCGCCTTCTCGTCGGCCGGACGCGAGGCCCCGACGTTGTTCGGCGGCTGCTTGGCACCGGAGTTGTCGCCCTTGATGCCGCTCGCGCGGATGTTGAAACCCAGCGTCTTGTACTCACCCGAACCGGCGACCTTCGGCTTGACCTGCAAGCCCTCCAGCACGATCGGGTACACGCCTTCCGAGATGGCCGGCGCCGAGGGAACCGGGCGCTGATTGGTCACGAAGGTGACGTCGAAGCCAGCGTTTCGCGCGTTCATCGCGGCGGGGTCCATCACCGTGCCCTTCCACAGCCGCAGGCCGGTCCCGTTACCGTCCCGGTCCCAGTCAGACTTCTGGATCTTCGGCGCGTTGCGGTCGTTGCTGAACTCGGTGATCGGCTGAATCTCGCCCAGCAGGAACAAGCCCATCGGGAACGCATCGCTGAACTCCGGGGTGAACCAAACATCCTTCAAAGCCATCGCACTCACTCCTAGCCAGTTTGGAGGGTTGAAACCTCATGCTCCCTAGTCTCCCTAGGTAGGTTTCAATTTACCTCACCTCCCTAGGGAGGTCAATACTTTCCTGGGGAACCTAGGTAAACCGGTAAAATCGCAGCGTGGACGCCATAGACCCCGATGACCCCCGGCCCGCATCGCAGCAGATCGCCAATGTGCTCAGAGCCGCAATCCTCACCCGGAAGTTCTCGCCGGGCGAGAAGTTGCCGTCCGGGCCTCAGCTTGTCGAGCGGTACGGCGTAGCGAAAACGACTGCCGAGCAGGCGATCCGGATACTGCGCGAAGAGGGGCTAGTGGTATCGCGCAAGGGCTCTGGGGTCTTCGTGCGCGAACGTACAGAACGTCCGGTGGGTCTTCGGCCACATATCGAACGCTCGTTTGAAGCTCCTACCGTCACAATTGATTTCGCGGGCTTCTCCGGTGAGACGCTTCACGGAGCGATAGCGGAGCCACTTGACCGCATTCGTGAAGGTCGGCTACGGCCGGACTCGCTTGCGATTCGGCTGCTTGTTCCGGACGCCTCGATTCCGTGGCATCTGCCGTCGAAGACCGACGACCTCAGCGACAGCCCCGCATTCCGAAAACGAGCGAATCGAATCATGGAGCGACATAGTCTCGCGATCATCGATTCGGTGCACGAACTGGCGTCGCTCGGCCTGGTGACGACCGCAACAGCTCAGATACGCACCTTCCCATCGGTGCCGTTGTTCAAGCTGTACATCCTCAACGGAGAACAGGCATTCTTCGGCTACTACCCGGTGCGAGAGCACAAGCTTGAGTTGGATGGCGAGAGCACTGCCATCTGGGATCTGATGGGCAAAGACGCAACGCTGTTCCAGCATGCGCGTGACGTCGATCCAGACTCGAAGGACAGCCAGTTTGTGAGCCAATCCCAACTTTGGTTCGACAGCATCTGGACCACGGTCGCGAGGGACTACCAGCCGTGAGCGGGCTATCCGCACTACTCAGCGGCCGGCGTTCCTTGCTTCTCGACTTCGATGGCCCAATTTGCGCCGTCTTTTCAGGACTTACCAATCGAGAGGCTTCCGAACGACTACTGAGTCACCTCGGTGGTGCGGTCACTGATGAAATTGCTGGCACGGCGGACCCGTTCGACGTCCTGCACTACGCCGTGAGTGTCGGACCCGAGACTGGTAGACGGATAGACCGAGAGTTCACTCTCATCGAGTTGGAGGCAGTGGCGATTGCTCGCCCGACGTCCGGTGCAGGGGACGCGATCCGTAGCGCTGCGAGCCGCGGTTACTCGATTGCGATCGTGAGTAACAATTCTGTCGGAGCCATCTCGTCGTACCTCGCGAAGCACGAGCTGAGCCAGTACGTTTCGGGGATATTTGGTCGCACCAGCTCCGACCTGTCAAAGCTGAAGCCGAGCCCATACCTCCTCAATGCCGCGATATCGAGCCTGTCCGTCGAGCCCAAAGACGCTGTTTTCGTGGGCGATTCGACAACCGACATCCAAGCGGCCCGCTCTGCGGAGGTCGCATGCGTCGCGCTTGCAAACCGCCCCGAAAAGCTCGATCGGTTCGCTGTATATTCGCCAGACGCAGTCATCACGCATATGACCGCCTTGGTCGGAGCACTGCGGCTTAAGGCTTAGGCCTAGCTGCTCCGCTTCTAGACGGGTCGCACGTGCTTAGTCGCAGCAACGATTCCGCTCTTGGGAAAGAGTTTCGGAACGGGCGGGGAGGCTAGCCGACTGTCTTATTGCATGCCGGAAGTGTCGTACCCCGACCGTAAGCTGGTGCGCCCCAGCGTAGATCGGAGACTTTGTGGCCGGCGAACAGCAAGAGATGAAGGCTTGGTCGCTGCTGACCAAGATGGAAGATCGCTCGTGGGTGAGCAACGACGGTTACCCGGACGCCCTCGGGTCGCACTACGCCTACGACAGCAACGTGGCCAACCACTTGCAGGTCAAGATCGGGGACACGGTCGTGCTGCGGGATACCAGCTACGTGTATGGCGTATCCCGTGTGGATGGACTGACCGCGGAACCGGGGACGAAGACCATTCACAGGTGTCCGAAGTGCGGGAAGGCGGATTTGTCTCATCGTAAGAGCGGGAAGCCGACGAACTACTTGTGCAGGGCCAAAGGATGCCGGTACGAATTCGATGTCGCCTTCACGGTCAACGACCCGGTCGCGCTGTATGTCGCCAGCTATGGCGCCGAGTGGCAAGCGCTTGACGGTGCCGTGCCTGCTGCGGAGCTCGAACTGTTGCTGGACAACTCGAAGCAAAATGCGATCCGCCCATGCGATTTCGAGGGACTCAGGAAGCTTCTGGATCGCATCTCGGTAACCGTCTCCGATGTGCCGATGGAAGGTGTGAAGCAGACGCCTCCGAAGGGTGGACATCGTACGTCCATGGTGCGAGTTCGGAACGGACAGGCGGAGTTTCGCGAGCGGTTGCTACAACGCTATGGACTGGTGTGTGCGATCACGGGGCCATGCCCTGTGAAGGCGCTAGATGCCGCGCATCTGCGAGCGTTCGCTACACACGGGATACACGATGTGGACGAGGGCTTGCTGCTGAGGTCCGACATCCACAGACTTTTCGACGCTGGTCTGATCGCGGTTGACCCGGTGACCATGGCAGTCGTGGTGGCGCCCACCATCAAGGAGAAGTACCCGGACTATGGTGCGCTGGAGGGGACTTCTATCGCCAGCGGAACATACGAGAGCGCCTTGGCAGACCACCACCAGGAAGCGACCTCCAGATGGTGACCTGCCCATCTAAAGGCGGTGCCCCATGAGGTTGGTCGGCCGAGAAGGTGTGCGCGATACCTCGCAGCGGAGACCTTCTACGTAGGTCGACAGCTCACGTTGATACGTCAACCGCTTGCGACGAACCAGTTGCGGTCTGCCGTAGATCTTTGCCAGCAAGTTGCGCATCCTTGCCTGTGTCCACCTCTCCGCGATCGCGCGGCGTTGTCCACTGTCCATACCGGTACGACGAAGGCCCAGGCTGCGCGGTTCCTTCGGTTCGACAGCCGCACCCCGTGTCGGGGATGGCTTATTCTTCGCCGCCCAGATTGCTCGGTACTCGTTGCCGAATTCAGCCATACAGGATCAAGGGCGGCGCGCACGGCGCGCCGCCGCCGCACTTCGCCGCGCAGCCGCCCGCCTCCGCAAGCTACGGCAAGCGGGCGCGTCGGTGCGTCGGCGCCACCCCGAGCGCGCTACGCCTGAGTACCTGACTGGCTCACTTCCTGCATCGAACAACCGAGGCAGTGCTGGGCACGTCGAATGCCGTACCCGACTTGGCCTCCCGCAGTCGGGACCGAATCAGCCGGCCACCAGCTCAGTCGACCGGCTGTGGTCACCACCGGTAGCCGATCCCCGAGGAAGCTCACCAGGATTCCGGTAACGGTGCCGGCGCAGTTCGGTTCCACACCAGCAGGTTCCGGCGCTCACCGATCCTTCCCCATTGCAGTGGACGATCTGCCGAAGGCATACCACCGGCGCAGGGCACTGCAAAGGGCGCATTCGCGTCACTTCGTGATGGGCATTCGCCCACCCTTTTCCGCACCCCACACCGGTGGTCTGGACAAGCCCAGATCGACCACAGCAACGAGGAAGGACCTCCCGATGAGCACCACCACCACTTCCGTCTGCGGAATCCGCGGTTGCGACGCCCCCGCCACCGAAATCCAGCCCGCACTGTTCGGACGCACCACCTACCGCTGCCGACCGCACCAGCTCCAGGACCTCACCAGTCAGGCAGCCGCCGACGCCTACGATCCCGCAGCCGCCTACGAGTGACCCCGAGGGGGCTTCGGCCCCTTCCCACCGCTTCGGCCACCGGCAGCGCCGCCGTGAGTGAGTCGCCAACGACGTCGACTCCGGGCCGATCGCCCCGGTGCTGGTCAACACCGGGGACACTGGTCACCCGGTGCGGACGACGGTCCTTCCGTCCGCACCGGGGAACCGCCACGGTTTCAGTTCGTGTGCTGCCGAATTCGCCTTATATCTATAGATAGAGGAGCGCCTCAGTCGCCCTACCCAGGATTCTTTGGCAAACCGAGTGACCAGCGCAGGCCGTCGCACACGAGATCTGGCACTTGGCTCAAGCTCACGCGGTACGCCTGGATGTCCTTCGGCTCGGGTGGCTTGTCAGACCACGGTTGCGACCGAGTCAGGTCCCGCCACCGAACCAAACAGACCACATAACCCTCTCGGCACGTCCGAGCAGCGGGTGGTGACGCCACCAGTTCCAGGCGCGCCAGCACTCGAGCAACCGCAAGCTGCTGATCGACCGCGGCTGTTTCCAACGCATCCGACGGCTTCTTGCCAAGCATCCACATATCGCACATCTCGCTCAGGGTCTGCGCCCATGTCTTGAGGGCCAGCAAGAACTCGCCGTAGATGTCCACGCGCTGTTGCTGCCAGTAGTGGTCGTGTTCCCTGATGCGAGCAAACCGAGCAGACAGCCATGTCGGTGCCGACCCAATACTGATCAGGAACTGCCGACTCAATTTTGAACAGCCCTGTACTCCTGTGGAGGGTGATTTCTGTGGAGGACTGGGCCGAGATCCGTCGGCTGTACCGGTCTGAGGGTGTGTCGATCAGCGAGATCGCCAGGCGGCTGGGGATCGCACGGAACACGGTGCGGGCTGCGTTGGCGTCGGACCGGCCACCGAAATACGAGCGCAAACCGGCCGGGTCGCTGACCGACGAGGTCGAGCCCCGGATCCGGGCACTGCTGGCCGAGTTTCCGCGGATGCCGGCGACGGTGATCGCCGAGCGGATCGGGTGGAAGCACTCGTCGTCGATCCTGCGGGCGCGGATCCAGAAGATCCGACCTGAATACGCCGGTGTCGACCCGGTCGACCGAGTCCATTACGAGCCGGGTCGGACCACCCAGTGCGACTTGTGGTTTCCCGCCGCGAAGATCCCGGTCGGTCACGGCCAGTCCAGGGTCTTGCCGGTGCTGGTGATGACGTCGGCGTATTCGCGGTGGCTGACCGCGGTGATGTTGCCGTCGCGCCAAGCCGGGGACTTGCTGTCGGGGATGTGGCAGCTGATCGCCGGGATCGGGCGGGTCACGAAAACCCTTGTCTGGGACCGGGAAGCAGCAATCGGCGGCACCGGGAAAGTGACCGAGCCGGCCGCGGCGTTCGCGGGGACTCTGGCGACGAGGATCGTCTTGGCGCCGCCGCGGGACCCGGAGTTCAAGGGAATGGTCGAGCGCTGCAACGGGTTTCTGGAGACCTCGTTCCTGCCCGGCCGCCGGTTCACCTCGCCCGCGGATTTCAACACGCAGCTGAGTGAATGGCTGGTCCGCGCAAACAACCGCACGGTCCGCGCGATCGGAGGCCGCCCGGTCGAGGTGTTCGACATCGACTACGCGGCGATGACACCGTTGCCGCCGGTCGACCCGATCGTCGGGCTCAGCCACCGGATCCGTTTGGCGCGTGACTATTACGTTCGCGTCGACACTGTCGACTACTCGGTCGACCCGCGCGTGATCGGTCGGTTCGTCGATGTCACCGCCTCACCGACGGCGGTGGTCGCCCGCTGCGACGGTGAGGTCGTTGCCCAGCACGAGCGCTGCTGGGCGCAGCGAGTTGTCATCACCGATCCCGCTCACGTCGAGCTGGCCCAGCAGCTGCGCGCCGGACTGGCCACCGACCGCGACAGCCGCGCCCGCGCGGCCCGCCACCACACCGACGGGCATCCGGTGATGCTGCGGCCGCTGCCCGATTACGACGCCCTGTTCGGCGTCGATTTCACACCTGTTCCACCGACCGAAGCGAGCAACCAGTAGTCATGAGCAAGTTCACCGCCGCACCGCGAACGCAGCCGGCCGAAGGGATCCCGTCGCTGCTGCACTACCTGACCCGGGTCCTGAAGACCCCGACGATCGGGCACTGCTGGGAAGAGCTCGCAGAACACGCCCGCGACGAGAACTGGTCCCACGAAGAGTATTTGGCCGCGGTCCTGCAGCGTCAGGTCTCCGACCGCGAAGCCAAGGGCACCGCGATGCGGATCGCGACAGCGCATTTCCCGCAGGTCAAAACCCTCGAAGATTTCAACCTCGACCACCTGCCCTCGCTGCGGCGGGATGTGTTGGCGCACTTGGCGACCAGCACGTTTGTCGCTAAAGCGGAGAATGTGATCCTGCTCGGCCCACCGGGGATCGGGAAGACCCATCTCGCGATCGGGCTGGGCGTCAAGGCCGCCCAGTCAGGACATTCGGTGTTGTTCGACACCGCGAACAACTGGATTACTCGGTTATCGGCTGCGCATCAGATGGGGCAGCTCGAGGCGGAGCTGAAGAAGATCCGCCGCTACCGGCTGGTCATTGTCGACGAGGTCGGCTACATCCCATTCGACCAGGACGCAGCGAATTTGTTCTTCCAGCTCGTCGCTTCCCGCTACGAGCAGGGTTCGATGATGGTCACTTCGAACCTGCCGTTCGGGCGTTGGGGCGAGACGTTCTCCGACGATGTCGTGGCGGCCGCGATGATCGACCGCCTGGTCCATCACGCCGAGGTCCTGACCCTGACTGGTGATTCCTACCGGACCCGGCAGCGGCGGGAGCTCCTCGCCAAAGACCGGACAACCAGCAACTAACCAACCCGGGCTGCGCAAATTTGAGACGGCAACATCCGCTCAGGATTGGGTCGGCATTGACAAGCCACTGCCCTCCAAGCGCACCAACTACCGTGCCGAGCATGCCAATGCCCCCCACGATGATCGGAACCCACACTGACACTTGCCCGCTCACTGTGTAAACACTAATCCACGTGGCCGACCCGTTCTGGTCATCTCCCTGCGCGACCTTCGGCCGCGTGGCCCTGGTGGTGGTCGGCCTGCATTGTGTTCCCGCGCCCCTCCAGCCTCAAGGGCGCCGATGGCGTCAGCTTCGCTGATGGGCATTCGCCCCACCCTTGACCCCGGAGCCTCTACGCGAGAAGGGCAGGCCGTATCGGGCAGGCGGGAGCCAGCCCACCTTGTGACGCATCCCGACCACAACCAGGGCCATCGGCGGTCCGGACAGCAGGCCGTCTATAGGCCGTCCGGTGCCAGAAACACCCCAGAACACGCGAGAACTCCCGAGATGCATTTGTGCAGCTCGGGAGTGGTTTTTCGATTGAAACTGCTGTTCAGTCGGAACGCGCTGAGAGATCACCCAGATCTACGAACGGAGCTGAACCCCTCTACGGCGCAAGTAGACACCGTCGCGTCAGCGAGGCCAACCGCAGGGTGTCGATATCTTTTACTCACTCGTTGTGATTCGAGAAATCCTCAAATGCGGTTGATTCACTATTCACTGCTGCCAGGGATCCTGGATTACGAGCTTTGAAAAATCGGCTGTACGCTGCTCGATTATATCTTTGGTCCAGGCGGAGTAGTTCAAAACTTGCACGCTTCTTGGAAAGTCGGATACACGTGGATTGAGGTAGGCGACCTTCTTTTCGGAGAATTCTTTATTGCTCGCGGAGGAATTCTTCCCCTTGCTGAGCAGGACGAGGTTTCCTGCCTTATTGACAACTGCGGATGCTTGACTCCTAGTGAACCATTGAAACCATTCACTACCTGGTTTGGGATTCTGCGGAAGTACATGTTCGATCGAGCGAACGGTAAATTCTCTGATGGCATGGTTCTCGCCGGCCGAGAACTCCGCCCGGAGAAGTAGGTACTTGCAGTACCCAACCGAATAGAAGTTGTCCACCAGGCATGCATCCTGGATGGCCCCGGTGTCGGACCTGTCTTTTGCGGTATCGAAGGCCGCCTCGGGACTGGGGCTGGAATCAATAGCCCTTAGGAGGTCTGTATACACCGAGTAGCGTTCATCCTTGCGCATCCCTGCAACCCAATGGGTGAGATACACTTTCTCTAGGGCAAGTACAAATTCGTATATCCTTTCTTTTCCGAACTTCTTCGCATACGCGAGCACGCACGCTTGCCACTCAGACGCGTTAAAGTTGGCCACCATCGCCGACATCATAATATTGAATTTTGTAGAGTCCTCGTCATTCTCAAGAAAGTCTCGGCTTATGAATAGCTCATCGTACAACTTCACGTAGACTGCAAGCTCGTCGATGAACCTTCTGCCGGCAGTGGGAAACCCGGGCTTATTGAATATTCTGTTCTCGAACTCTTTGACGAGATCATGCTGAGGTTTGTCCTTAACAAAGATGAGCCGCATAAGATGAAACAGCTCTTCAAAGTCCTTTTCTCCGAGATTGTTCTCCATCGTCTCCCATTCCTGAGCGTACCTCTTGCGGGTTTCGTCATCGGGAATGAGTGCTGGGTCGATGTTGTTTGCTTTCAGAATATCTATCCTGCGCAGCTGCTTGCCTCTATCGTTGACGACAGTAAACAATCGGAATGCTTGAGCGAACTCTGCTGCGGCAAGAAATATGATAACGCATCGGTTGTAGATAAATTCGAGAAGTTGGAGAACTTCATCTTCGCCGATAGGTGCAAGACGCTCTTGGAATATGTCTCGCGCCAGCAGGTACCTTTGCTCGATCGGGGTCGGCTTTGTCAAAACCGCGTGATCCTCGGTACCGTTGACTGCGATGACCATCCCATTGAAGACGGATGTGTCGCGCACAACCAATCGATGCCTAGCAGGTACTTTTTCAATTCGCTTTCGAGGCTGCTGGATCTTCTCTTGTATCTCTGTACGAATCTGATCGTCATGCTTGATGCAAGGGAGATCTCGTATACATGCCAACAGAATACAAAGTGCAGTTAAGCGCTGCTGCCCGTCGACGATATCGTAGTCGTGCCCGTGGGTGTTGTGTAGCACCAAGGTGCCTAAAAAATAATCGGCGTCGCGCCGTGCGGTCATCAGGTCATCGATTAGGTCTCGCAGATTATCCGCGTCCCACGAGAAAGGCCGCTGATATTCAGGCACCCTGAAAAAGTATTCTTGCGAAAAGAGTTGCGCAATCGTCAGAGTCTTGCTCGTCAGCTGAGTCAAGGCGCTTCCTGATGGCTGGGCGTTCACTGTGCTTCCCCCTCGCGATCGATGCTGGGCCGGCATCGGGTGCTAACCCGCTTGGTACGTTGGCAGGAACTTCTAACTGTCAGAAGCAGCAGACAAGATGGGCTCCTGCCCCAAAGTGCGCGCATGCCAAGAGATTACAGCCGACTTCCGCGTACCCGCAGCGTTCTTCTCAGCATCCATGTGTCAAAACGGCTCAAGTCCACCGGTGTGCCCCTTGTGCTCGTAACCTGGCAGCTCGATAGCGATCACGTTCCCCACGAAGGCAAGCGACGTTGGTCCGCAGACAGTCCGCAACGCTAAGCCGTCTGACAACGGCTGCCAACGTGGCAAACGTTCATTTTCCCTGTTCACGCAACTGAGCCAACGCTGACCAATGACGCCATGACCTGCAAGGACACCGGGAGGCGAACTTAAAATCCGCACAGTGTCGGTTCGAGTCCGACCGGGGGCACCGAGAAGGTGCAGGTGGATAGGGTTCGTGGCCTGCGAATCGGGCCGTGGTCAGTGAACCGCCGGGCGGCGTCCGAACATCCTTCCCATACCGCGCCGGGGGGCCAAGGTCCGGCGGCCGGGGGTGCGTTCCTCGGGGACCTCGGCAGGTTCGGTTGTCGCGCTGGTTGTGCCGGTGTGGCTGTAGTAGACGGGTGTTCCCGGCCGAGTAGACCGGAGTTCGTCGCGGGCGGCGCGTCCGCGACGGGCGGTGCGGCGGGCGCCGGCGAGTAGCAGGCCCAGCCCGGCGAGCGCGACGGCGCCGACGACCATGCCATAGAGGAACAGCACGCCGGTGGATCCGGTGACGTGATAGCCGAATACCGCGAAGTTGTCGGTCAGGAGGTGGTCGTTGCCGCTGTTGGCGAATACTCCTACGACACCGATGATTACGGCGGCGACCAGGATGACGAGTCCGAAGATGACGATCATGACGATTCCTCGAATCGGTTGGTTTGCCCGATGGTGTGCGGTTGTTCGAGCCGGTCACGCCAACTGGGGTGGGTGCGGATATGTCTCGAGCCACCGGCGTTCGTTCAGATCCCGGCTGATCGCCGTATCCTCGCGCCGGGTGGGGTTCGGTCGGCGATCCGAATGATGTGCGTTGCAGCGTCGTCGATCGACGACGGCCGTCACGACCGCTCCGATCGCTACACCGGCGAGCAGGGGCAGGATGATGATCATCGCTTCGCGCTGCGGATGCTGTTGTCGTGCCGCGTCATTCGACGCTCCTGTCTCGGCCGCAGTGGGCCGATGCTGCGAATCAGTCGACGATGTGTCCTCGGCGCGGTCACATGCGTTGTATCGCTGACTCTTCGTTCCACTGGCGATATGTCCGGGGCGCGGTGCGCAGTCCGTGTCGTCGTCCAGGGGGTCATCGACCGTCTTCGCCGACGATGGCGTCCCCATCGAACGGCCGAAGGCGGTCGGTCGAGTCCAGCCTAGGCCCTTCTACAATGTATGTCTACGGCGTAGACTTACAGCGTAAGTATGGGGCGATGAAAGCCGGCGAAAACGATGAACGACCCGCGAGCAGGCCCCTCCGAGCGCCCGATGACCCGCGCCACGATCCTGGCCGCCGCCCTCGAGATCGTCGACCGCGACAGCGCCGGCCGGCTGTCGATGCGCCGCCTCGGTCAGGCTCTCGACCGCGATCCGATGGTGCTGTACCGCCACACCGCCTCCAAAGCGGCACTCCTCGACGGCGTCACCGAGGTCGTGCTCGACCAACTGGTCGTCGACACCGACGATCCCGACTGGCGGCACCAAATCCGCGCTGTCGCACGTGATTTCCGGCGCTTGGCCGTGGCGCACCCCAACGTGGTACCGGTGTTGGTCACCAGGCCGCTGGTGACCCCCTTCGGGCTACGCCCCCTGGGCAGTCTCCGGCCGCTGGAACATATTCTGGAGCTGCTCGCCCGAGCCGAATTCAGTGGTGCGGACGCCTTGCGTATCTCTCGCGCCCTGTTCGGATTTCTCTACGGTCACCTGCTGGATGAGTTCCAGGAGCTCATCGAGCAGCCCGGCGAAGCCACCGACCTGCTGCGGATCGGGTTGCAACGCCTACCGCCGGCCGAGTTTCCGCGGCTTCGCGGCGTCGCCTCGGACCTGGCCTCCTACGACGGTGGCACCGAGCTCGAACGGGGCCTCGACATTCTGCTCACCGGCCTCGCGGCCATCGCACCGGTCGCGCCGCGACCGGGATCGGAGAATCGACAATGATGCTGCAATCCACCTCGACCCAGCCGCGGCGCCCACCGCTGCGCCTGCGATACACGATCGACGCCGACGAATCCCGCGGCCTCGACGGGGCATGGTGGCCGTACGGGGATGATCTCGTAGCCGAACTTCCGGCTCTGCTGGCGACGTTCGAACCCGGATACGGCGCGATCCATCGCATGGTCTACTGCCTCGACGAATGGTCCGATGCCCCGAAGGCGTTCAACACCGCGGAGCATCGAGTACGGCTCGACGGCTATCGGCACCGCCCGGCGCATACGATCGGCTTGCTGGGAAGCGGGGGCCGGGCCATCGCGTTGCTGATCGTCCCGCCCCGCACGAATGCCGAACTCGCCCGCGCCGCCATGAGCGCGGCCGCCGACCCGACCTGCACCGCGACCGTCGCCGACCTCATGGCGATGACCGTACGAAGCGGTGACGCGGAAACCGATGTCCGCGAGCAGCGCTGGGAATCCGAGGGAGGCGCCGGAAGATACTGAGATCGTGACGGACGCGCGTCGGCGCGGGCCCTTCAGACAGGCACGTGAGGGCGCCCAAGGTGCTGTCGAATTGGTTGTCCAGCAGCGGTTTTTCGGCTATCGGCGAGTGGCCCAGCGGGCGAAGGAGAGCCTGGGGTGGACGGTTTCCACGTCGGCGATCGTCATCAGCGCGTTCAGGGTGAGGAAGTCGAAATGTCGGGTGGACGGGGCGATTACGGCTTCGGCGCCGGTGGCGCGGACCTGGTCGGGCAGGGGGATGCGGCTGGATTCCGGAGGCCAGACCAGGCGGTAGCCGAGGCGGGTGGCCAGGCGGCGGACTTGGGCGGTGTCCCAGTCCGGGGAGGTGGATTCGGGATGGACCCAGCCGAGCGCGATCGGGTGGGCGGGCGTCACCGCTGGGAGTCCTTGCGGCGGCGTTCACCTCGCAGGGGTAGGCGCGCTAGGGCGAAGGTCAGTCCGAGCAGTGCTGCGATGAGCAGCAACAGGATCCAGTCACAGCCTTTCATGACGCACCCCTTCATCCCCTCGGTCGGCAAGAGCGCCCACCGCCGAGGAGCCGGGGTTCGGCCGGCTACGGACCCGGCGATGGGGCCGTAGCTCAAGGTATGAGACGAGTCACGCGCCTTCTGTGCTGAAAGGACAAGTGCGACAGCGGAATGCGCGCAGGCCCGCGCTCACGGGCAGCGTTCGGCCTCGGGTGCTCGGTTTCGGTGCTCGGGTAAGTCGCGCGAAGTAGGCGGCGGATCCGCCGGAGTCCGAGCCATGCCGATCCGTCATGTGGGGCTTCTAGGTCGGACCGTTGCCATCGCGGCGGGCGGTGCGAAGTTGTCGGCTACCTCTTCCGCACAACGACGTGGGCGTGGATGCGTTGTGGCGCAGAGTGTTGTGCTTGCACGTGAGTAATTCTCGGCGTGGGGGTTCGGCGTTCGAACTTGATGTGTGGGCTGGGCTTCGGATTTGGCGTGTGGGGTCGGCATGCGGACTCGGCGCTCGGGCTCGCCGTGTGGGGTTAGCGCGCGGATTCGGCGAGTTCGGTCAGCGGCGGGGCTCGCCGGAGTCCGGGGCGATGCCGATCCGCCATGCCAGGCCGCGTAGTTCGCGGCCGCCGGCATCGCGACGGGCGGCGCGGAGTTGGTCGGCCACCGCCTCGCGCACGAACAGGTCACTGCGGATGCGTTGCGGTGCAAGCTTTTCTGCCCGCAACAGTGTTGCTAGCCCCGAGTCCCGTGTCTTCGGTTCGGCGAGCATGACGCGTCCGGCCTCCGAGTAGAAACCGGCGAGCCGGGCAGGATCGGGAATCGTCTCGATGCCGATTCCCGAAATGGCCTCGAGTGCCCTCGGCCCGTCGCCGAGTTCTATCCCGACCGAAGCCCGCCAGACGGCAACGTTGATACGCCCGAACCACATACGTCCGAAGGTGCCGACATCGGAATCCATGCGTTCGGCCACGGCGGCTGCCTCATCAAGGTGCGTTGTCGCGGTCGTCCGGTCCGATTGCACAGCTGCGGCAAGCGCCGCCGAAAGGTGAAGCATTCCGTAGGACTGCAAGACGGTTTCATCGTTCAGGGACGATGTCATCTGATCGGCGGTCGAGACCGCCCGCGCGTAATGCTGCGGGCGGGACAGGGAGCCGGTCACGTTGTTCCGCATCCACATCGCTGCGCCGCGCCACTCGGGGCGACCAAGTTCGTCGGCGGTGGCTTGTGCCGCTTTCCCAGCCAGTAGCGGCAGGCCACGGGCACCGAGGTGCTTGGTCATCACCATCACCGCGTAAAGGGTACCGATGATGCCGCGCAGGATCGGCTCGCGATACTCCGGGCGGCGGACAAACAGGGCATGCAATTCAAGCAGCAGTGGCGGTGCCATCTTCCCGATGTTCCGATAGTCGCCAGCACCGCGTCGCTCCTCGAGCGTATCCAGATCAGCGGCAACCTCGTCCCATGCCCTCACTGCCACACCGGGATCATCTCCGAGTTCGCAGACGTCGAGCGCTTGTTCTGCGGCGGCGATTCCCCCATAGGCTTCCGCACTGGGGCCCTCGGCAACTTCCCATGGCCGCCCGGTGAACTCGCTCGGCGCCACGCACAATGCGGCCGCGATCGCCTCGAGGGTGCGACGGTTCTCCAGCGACTTCTCGCCTCGCTCGAGTTTTCCGAGGTATCCGTAGGAGATTCCGGCTAGTCCGGCGGCGGCTTCGAGGCTCAGTCCGCGCCAGGCGCGGATTTCGCGGAGGCGGCGGCCGAGGTCGTTCGGCGGGATGCCGCTGTCGTCGTATTTCGTCCCCACACCCATGGCTACCACGCTACGACCAGCGGCTCGTTCGTGCAGCGAGTCCACTGGTATGCGCGGTGATCGTGAGGCGGTGGTTCGAAGCCCCGCGCCGCTGCACCTCGGCACTGTCCGGTCTCACCGGTATCGCGTGGAGTGGTGAATTTTTCGTGCAAACCGGCCTTGATTCTGCGGTTTTCTCGCATTCGTGCGGAGGTTTGCACGATCTGTTCACCCATCCACAGGCCCGCACTGATCCACAGGTTTGTCGTTCGCCCAGGTGAGCTTCGGGGTGCACTGTCGACCGCCCGGAATCATCGGTATCCGTGATTCGAACGAGGGCGGAACTGATGCGCGAAGTTTCGGCGGCCGCGATTGCCGCTCGCTGTCGCCGCGGGCAATATGCGCGCGTGTTGCCGGGGATCTATGCGGTCGGGACGGTTACCCAGCGCACCAGGTGTGAGGCCGTGCTCGCCTGGTTGCCCGAGGCGGTGTTGAGTCATCGCACCGCGGCGTGGCTGTGGGATATGTTGCCGGAACCCGAATCGGTCGAAGCGACTGTGCCCCGGGGCCGGTATCGAGCCACACCGGAGTGGCTTCGGTTGAGCCGCCGCGAATTACGACCCGATTCGATCGATGAGGTCTGGGGGCTTCCCGTGACCACCCGGGCTCGCACGTTGCTCGATTGTGTGCCGATCCTGCCGGACGCCGAGGCGGGCCGCATGGTCGACAATCATGCCCGCGCGGTGGCATCCGCGTTGTCGGGCCTGACCACCGGACAGTACGGCTCGCCGCATTTGCGTGAGCAATTACGTTGCGCCGCATTCGATGCGGCCTCGGAGCCGGAACGGTTGTTCGCTCGCGCTGGCGCGGCGCGGTCTTCATCTGCTGCCGAATCAGCCGATCGGACAGTACGTCGGCGACCTCGTCGATGAACGGTCGCGAACGATCATCGAGATCGACGGTCGTGAATTCCACAGTGATTCGCTGACCTTCCGTCGTGATCGGCGGCGGCAGAACGCGCTGTTGGGCGCCGGCTGGTTCGTGTTGCGATATGCCGCCGCCGATGTGTACTCGTACCTCGACGCGTGCGTCGAGGAGGCCGTGCGGGTGATTCGGCGTCGGCGCAGAAGCCGCAGATAGGAGCGTCCATCCCATCACGACTGCGGCTCGTTGGTCCGCCGGAACGCGCTCATGATCCGCGGGGCGGTGCAAGATCTCTCCGCCCGCACCCGAGCGCACGACTGCCCACGTATCCGGGGCGTCGGCTGCGGATACGTGGGCGAGGGTGTGGCCGCTGTCGTGGATGATCATCCGGCGAGCGAAGTCGAGCGTCCCTTCCGGGCCAGCAGTCCGGCCTGGACGATGAAGAACACGCCACCGCCCGTCGCGTACACCGACAGCACGTCCAAACTCGGTGCGTCACCCAGGGATTGGCCGATGTAGAACATGCCGACCAGGAACGACAGGCCACCGGCGATGAGCATCGGCCACTGTTTGCCGAGTTCGGGACCACGACGGTACAGGCCGACGGCGACCTGGGCCGCACCGGAGAGGACCGCCCACGCGCCGAAGGTGGCGAGGGTTGCGGCTACGCCGCCGGTGACTGCGGCGGTCCCGGCCGCGACGGCGGCCAGCGTGCTCAGGGTGGCGTTGAAGGCGGTGACACGACGTTCGGGGCCGGCGTCGGTCGCCTTGTAGTCGATCAGCGAGGAGACGGCGTCGATCAACGGGTAGGCGACCAGCAGGCCGACGGCGAGGGCGTCGAGGGTTTCGTGCGCTGCGGCGAAGACGGCCGCCCATGCGACGGCGAGGACGCCGCGGCCGAGGTACAGCCGAATCAGGGCGGCGCGTTCGGGTTTCGTGACGGCAAGGGTGCTCATCGGATTCTCCTCGGTTGGGAACGAACAGAACTTCACTGTCGTCCGGGGATCCGGTCGCGACATCCGTCGCATGACGCTGATGACGACGTAATCACTCGCGTCGGCTCCGATTACGTCGCCGACAGCGTCATCTGACGGATGCCTGGCGACGGGCCCGCCTCGCACAGTGGAACCCGTATCCGCACCACTTGTTCGAAGGGCGTAATCACATGGTCGTAGTCGGACGTGGCCGCACGCGGCGGCGCGTTGTCCGGACGGTTTCGGCGGTCGCGGCGGTTGTCGTCGCGGGGAGTGTGGCCGTTGCCTGCGCCGCCGAAACGACATCCCAGGCGGGGCCCGGCGAGGATGCGCCGAAGCCGACGATCGTGCTGGAGCACGGCGCGTTCGCGGACGCCTCCAGTTGGGACGGTGTCATCGAGAAGCTGCGCGGTGAACACTATTCGGTTGTCGCCGCGGCGAATCCGCTGCGCGGTCCTGCCGCCGACACCACCGGTTTGCGCGGCTTGATCAGCCATATCAACGGGCCGGTGATTCTGGTCGGGCACTCCTACGGTGGTTCTGTGATCAGCGCGGCGAGTGCTGGGAATGATCAGGTCAAGGGGCTGGTCTATGTGGCGGCGTTCCTGCCGGCGCCGGGGGAGACGGCACTCGGGCTGACCAATCGGTTCCCGGGCTCCACGTTGCCCGGCACCTTGAATCCGGTGCCGGTCACGAACATCGACGGCAGCAGCGGCACCGACCTCTACATTCAGCAGGACAAGTTCCGCGACCAGTTCGCCGCCGACGTCGCCTCGGACCGCGCCGCCCTGATGGCGGCGACCCAGCGGCCGATCGCGCAGTCCGCGCTGGAGGAGCAGGCCACGGTCGCCGCGTGGACCGAGAAGCCGAGCTGGGATGTGATCACGACCGAGGACAAGAACATCCCGGTGGCGGCCCAGCGCTTCATGGCCGAACGCGCGCACGCCCATGTAACCGAGGTAGCCGCATCGCATTCCGTCGCGGTCTCCCACCCCGAGGTGGTGGCCGGGGTGATCGAACAGGCGGCCCGGGACTCCCACTGAGCGAGGGCGACATGGAGGCCGGGAGTCGTCTCGGCTGCCCCGACTGGATTCCGCTGCTCGCGAGAGTCGTTCGAGACGAGATAAGCCGCCGACTCGGGAGCTCGCTGATGGTCCTTCGACCACTTCGGACCTTCGGCGATGCCCGCCGGGAAGCCGGCCGAGCGCGCCGCGGTGGTGGGCGTGCATCGGCGACGCCCGCCGGCACCTCGATCGAGCGTGCCATGGTGGGGGCGGTGGCCGGCGTTCGGGAGGTCGGCCGGCAACTCGGCTTCCGGTGTGCCGTGGGGGCGGTGGCCGGCCGTCCAGTACTGCCCTGCAGGCGATCTGATCCTGCGGCTGCCGGATCCTCGACCACGCCTTCTGCCGTGGTGGCGGCGAGCGGATCGGCTATACCCGCTGAGCCTCCAGTAGGTGGACGGGCAGTCGTAGCCCGGCCGCCTCGTCTGTCGCCGGATGAAAACCCTTGGAAGCAAACAATTCTCGGATCCTCTCCCGTGGATTCACTGCCTCGATGTACTCCGGCCTCAGGGTCGTGATGTTCCAGTCCGGTGTGGTGAAGTCGCTGCGTAGCTCGGATTCGAAGAGCGGGTAGGGCGCGTAAAGGCGCGCGTGTTCTGTTGCGGCGAAGCTGAATTGGATGAAGTGGCCGCCTGGCTTCGTTACTCGGGCGAGGGCGGAGATGTGGGAGCGGCGCTGGGGCGGGGAGAGGCAGTGGAAGAGGGCGCTGCTCACCATCGTGTCGAAGCGGTTGTCGTAGCCCGCGAGGGTGGCGGGGTCGGCGACGGGGAAGGTGACCGGGAGGTCGTGGCCCGCGGCGCGGGTGCGGGCCTGGTCGATCGCGGTGGGGGCGATGTCGACACCGGTCACTCGGTAGCCGCGTTCGGCCGGGTGGACGGCGGTGTCTCCCGGGCCGCACCCGATGTCGAGCACCTCGCCGGTAATCCGGCCGGCGCGTTCCAGGGCGATGAGGAGCGGTTGGGCGCGGCCGATATCTGCTCGGGTACGGATCCACTCTATCTCATATCGTACGAGAACGATATAATTGGGAAACCGTATTAGTTATCGATCGAGCGAGGCCCTGATGTACGTCGCCTATCTGACCGTCATGCTCGTCACCATCGCCGCCAACACCTTCTCCGGGGTCGCCGCCGTCACCCGATTCACCCCGGTCATGGCCACATTGGCGCCCGCGATGGAGACCGCCGGAATTCCGCAGTCGTGGCTCACCTTCCCGATCGGCACCATGAAACTCGCGGGTGCGGCCGGGCTGTTGCTGGGTGTGCTCGGGGTGCCGTACGTAGGTACGGCCGCCGCGATCGGCCTGGTGCTCTACTTCGTCTGCGCGGTCTATACCCACATCCGTGTCGCCGACTATGCGCAGACCTTCTATCTGGCTGTGGGGCTGTTCCTGCCCCTGGCCGTCGCCTGCCTGGTGTTGCAGCTCGCGGACCAGCGCATCTGAACCGGACAGATCGGCCGGGGGCGGACTCGAACCGGAGCCGGGAGGTGAACTGGTCGTGCAAACCTCGCCTGATTGTGCGGGTTTCTCGCATTCCGTCGCAGGTTTGCACGAAAAGTTCAGCCGTTCAACAAGCCCTTGGCGATATGCGTCACCTGGATCTCGTTGCTGCCCGCGTAGATCATCAGCGACTTCGCGTCGCGGGCAAGCTGTTCCACCTTGTACTCGGCCATGTATCCGTTGCCGCCGAACAGCTGGACGGCTTCCATGGCGACCTCGGTGGCGGCGCGGGAGGAGTAGAGCTTCATCGCGGATGCTTCGGCGAGGGAGACGGATTCGCCGGCGGCAGTGCGTTCGATGGCGTTGAAGACCATGTTCTGCACATTGATCCGGGCGATCTCCATCTCGGCGAGCTTGAGCTGGATGAGCTGGAACTGGCCGATCTCCTTACCCCACAGCGTGCGCGATTTCGCGTAATCGACACAGAGCCGGTGGCATTCGTTGATGATGCCCAGTGCCAGCGAGGCGATGCCGATGCGTTCGGCGGCGAAGGATTCCTTCGCGCTGTCCTTGCCGTCGCCCTTGGCGGGAGTCTCGGTCTCGCCGAGCAGGCGGTCGGGCGTCAGGCGGACGTTGTCGAAGACCAGCTCGCCGGTGGGAGACGAATTCATGCCCATCTTCTTGAACGGCGCACTCTGCACGAAACCGGGCATGCCCTTGTCGAGGACGAAGGTCAGCACCTTGCGGTCGCGCCGGTCGGTGCCGTCCTCCTCGTCTAGTTTGGCGTAGACGACGGTCACGTCGGCGTACGGACCGTTGGTGATGAAGGTTTTGCGGCCGTTGAGGATGTAGTCCTCGCCATCGCGGCGGACGTAGGACTTCATACCCCCGAATGCGTCGGAGCCGGAATCGGGTTCGGTGATCGCCCAGGCCCCGACCTTCTCGAACGTCACCAGCTCCGGCAGCCAGCGCTTCTTCTGCGCGAGGGTGCCGCGGCTGCGAATGGTGCCGACGGCCAGGCCCAGGCTCACGCCCATCGACGCGACCAGGCCCAGGCTCACTCCGGCCAGCTCGCTGTTGAGGATGACGCCCATACTGCCGGACCCGCTGAAACCGCCGGACTTGCCCGGCGTTCCGGCTTCCTCGCGAGCCAGGGATTTCGCCAGCCCCTCGCGCGCCATCTCGTCGAGGCCGAAGGTGGCATACAGCTTGCGGATGATGTCGAACGGCGGCAGCGCGCCGCTCTCGAGCCGGTCGACATGCGGTTCGATTTCCTTCTTGATGAAGCCGCGCACGGCGTCGCGAAGCATCAGATCTTCGTCGGACCACTTGTACATGTCGTCAACTCCCGAGGATGGCCGGAACGGTCCCTCGAATATAGAACACGTTCTAATTCAAGACCGCCGCCGCGTCGCCTTCGCGCCGTGGTGCGCACTCTCCCCACGGCTGGTGCCCGACTCGGCCCGGCCGCGGCGGCACTCTGAGATGATTTCGCGGGCAACAGGTCTCATCCCGCGCGTGCGCAGTCACGTCGACAGTCGAAGGGTTCCGTGATGACGAACCGACCTGCTTTTCCCGATGCGAACGAACGTCCCCTCGATACCTGCCTCCGCCTACGCAAGACCGCTCCGGTGGTCGAAGTCGACTTCCCGGGCGGCGTTCCGGCCTATCTCGCGCTCTCCCATCGGGCGGTCGAGGAGATCCTCGCGGGCGACAACAAGACCTTCGCCCGGGATCCGAAACACTGGCCCGCGCTCTACGACGGGTCGATCCCCGAGGACTGGCCGTTCCGGGCGATCGTGCAGGGCGACCATCTGTCGACCAAGGACGGCGCCGATCATCGGCGATTGCGCGGCTTGGTCGGCAAGGGCTTCACGCCGGCCCGGGTCCGGGCTCTGGAACCGCGGATCCAGGCGATCATCGACGGCCTGCTCGACGGTGTGGCGGCCGCGGGTGATCGGGTCGATCTGGTGCCCGCGTTCTGCGACGCGCTGCCGATGGCGGTGATCAGCGAGTTGTTCGGTGTACCCGAATCGGAGCGGGCGCAGCTGCGGCAGTGGACGTTGACCTCACTGTCGCAGGAGATTTCGGCCGAGGAGGCGTTCTCGACGCAGGTGGCGCTGCGCGGCTACCTCTACGAGCTGGTCGAACGCAAACAACGCGAGCCCGGCGACGATCTGACCTCCGATCTGGTCCGGGCACGCGACGAGGGCGACCGGCTCACCACCGACGAACTGGTCGCCGTGCTGTGGCTGATGCTGATCGCCGGCCACGAAACCACCGTCTACCTGCTCGGGAACGCGGTGGTCGCGCTGGGCCGGCACCCCGACCAGCTGGCCTTGGTGAAGGCGGAAGATCGGTGGGCCGACGTGGTGGAGGAGACGCTGCGCTATCGGCACTCGGTGATGATGACGAGTTTCCGATTCACGCTGGCGGACGTGACCATCGACGGGGTGCCGATTCCGAAGGGCAATGCGGTCGGTGTGGTCTACCAGGCGACCGGAGTGGACACCGCGTACCACGGTGACACCGCCGGCGAATTCGACATCACCCGCCCGCCGCGGCCGCATCTCGGATTCGGCCACGGACCGCGCTACTGCATCGGCGCACCACTGGCCCGGCTGGAAGGCCGGCTCGGGTTGTCGAGCCTGTATCGCCGGTTCCCCGATCTGACACTGGCCGTCGATCCGGCCGAAATCCCTTACACCCCTTCGTTCTTCACGGTGGGACCGCTGTCGGTGCCGGTCAGCCCCGGTCCTGATCGCGGCTGAACACGGCAACGCCCGCGAGACCGGCAGCCGGTCTCGCGGGCGTTTGGGTCCGTGGTCAGCCGCGGACCATCTCGGGGTCCTCGACGTCCTCGGAATCGAGGACGACCGCCTCCGACGAGGCCGAGCGGTTGGGCAGCAGCACCGCCATCACGATCACGATCACCGCCAGGCCGGCGGATATCGCGAAGGCCAGCCGCATACCCGACAGATGGGCGACGAGCGGTTCGATCCCGCGGTCGGTGAGCGTGGTGGCGCGGGCGGTCATCACCGTCACCACCAGGGCGGTGCCGAAGGCCGCGGCCACCTGCTGCAGGGTGCCGAGCATCGAGCTGCCGTGCGAGTACAGATGCTGCGGCAGCGCGCCCAGGCCCAGGGTGAAGACCGGGGTGAAGGCCGCGGCCAGCGACACCATCAGCAGAATGTGCAGCGCCAGCAGCTGCCAGTACGGCATGGTCAGCGAGATGCGAGTGAAACCGGCCAGGGCCGCGGTGATGCCGATCGCGCCGGGAATCACCAGCATGCGCCCGCCGAAACGGTCGAACAGCCGACCGATCGTCGGCCCCAGCAGACCCATCGCCAGCCCGCCCGGCATCACCAGCAGACCGGTTTCCAGCGGCGAGAGCGAGCGCAGGTTCTGCAGGTACAGCGGCAGCAGGATCATCGAGCCCATCATCGCCAGGAAGGCGACCGCCATCAGCACCAGCGCCTTGGTGTAGGTGCCGGACAACAGGATTCGCAGATCCATCAGGGGAGAGCCGGTGCGTTGCAGGCGGATCTGCCGGGCCGCGAACACCGCGATGAAGGCCACACCGGCCGCGACGATCAGCGCCGGGATCACGATGTTGCCGACCTCGAACCTGCTGAGGCCGTAGACCAGGCTGCCGAAGCCCAGGGCCGCGAAAACGACACTGGCCCAATCGATCGCGCCGCTCTCCGGTTCGCCGACGTTCTCCAGTTTGCGCAGGCCGAAGAAGGTCACCGTGCCGGCGATGGGCAGTACCAGCAGGAAAAGCCAACGCCAGGAACCGATCTGGAGCACCAGACCGGAGATGACCGGACCCATGGCGGGAGCGACCGAGATGGCGAGGGTGACGTTACCCATGACGCGGCCGCGGTCGTGTTCGGGCACCACGGTCATCAGGGTCGTCATGAGCAGCGGCATCATCACGGCGGTGCCGCCGGCCTGTACGACGCGCCCGACCAGCAGGATCGCGAACGACGGCGCCGCGGCCGACAAGAGAGTGCCGGCGAGGAAGACGCCCATCGCGAGCGCATAGGCGCGGCGGGTGGTGACGCGTTGCAGGAACCATCCGGTGACGGGGATGACGGCCGCCATCGTGAGCATGAACGCGGTCGACACCCACTGCGCGGACCGCTCGGTGACGTGCAGATCGGTCATCAGGCGGGGGATCGCGTTGATCATGATGGTCTCGTTGAGGATCACCACGAACGTCGCGAGGACCAGCAGCCGGATCACCGCGGGGGTTCTTCGTCCAGCCGGGCGATGGACTGGTTCGGCGGGCATCTGTACCTCCGGGTGTCGCGAACGCGGAATGTCTGACCGACGTCGAGTCACCGTCTGTGCCTCGAACGCCACACCAGACCTGACGACCGTGACCCACTCAACTCATCGGTGTCGCGCAAGTATTCCGGCGCATCGCGCACGCGAGCACCCGATTTTCCGCTCCGAAGTGCGGCGATAGCCGCGAGAAACAGGGAACGACCTGCGGCTGTTCCACAGAGCGCGAAGCGGAGAGACGCTCGTCACACCGGGTCGAGTTCGGCGCCGTTCGCCCGCGATGCCGCCGCCGGGGTCGTCCGCGGCCCGTCACCGCGGCCGACCTCGGGGAGCGGACCGAGCAGGGCCCGGCCGGCCCGCCAGTTCTCCCACATGCGGGTGATCAGGATCGTGACCGCGGTGTACACACCGCCGAGCAGCACATCGAAGACCCAGTGCTCGCCGCCGTAGACGAGAGTGAAGCCCATCGCGCACGGATAGACCACCAGGATCGCGCGCAGCCACCACTGTCGCGTCAGCGGCCACAGCGTGGCGGCCACCAGCACCGAGAACGCCGTATGGAGTGACGGCACGGCCGCGAAGTAGTTGCCGTGATCCTCGAGCCATTGCGCGCTCACATCGGGATCGACCACGCCGAGCCCGAAACCGGATATGCGGCGGACGTGTTCCGGGATGGCTCCTTCGCGCCCGGCGTACCAGGGCGGCGCCGCGGGCACCAGCACGTAGGTGACCAGCGCCAGATACGACAGCAGCAGAATCCGGCGCATGTACCGGACCCACAGCGGCCGGGAGTAGACGTAGAAGATCGCCGCGACGGCCCAGGGCAGGATGAAGTGGGTCGTGTAGACGACGCCGATGATCGGTGTCCACCAGGGCTGACCGTCGCCGGCCAGATGGTCCTGCAACCAGATCGTCGGCACGGTGCCGCCGAACATCCAGCGGTCGATGTCGACGAGTTCGTGCATGCGCAGCGGCATGCCGAGTTTGTCGGCGAGGTCGCGGGTGTAGTCGTAGACCATGAGCGCCGCGATCAGCGGCAGCCAGTCGGTCAGTACCCGGATGTGCTGGCGCCAGGGCCGATCGATGGTGAAGGCGAGGACCCCGCCGATCATCCATGCCGCCTCCTGGACGCGGCCACCGGGAAGTGCTCCGGTGATCAGGGCCACGGCCAGGGCCGCCAGGTAGGCGAACCGCACGGCATAACGGATCACCCGCCGTGGGACGGTCGGCTCCGCGATTTCGGTGGTCTCCGGTTGTACACCGAGCATTCGGCCAGTGTGCCATTCCAGTTCACGGGCCGGACACGCTCATCCGGTTCGCGTGTCGCGCCGGACCGGCGATCCCGGGCGACACACCGCGGCGCCGGCCTTGCTGGCAATGTGCTGTCGATGGGCGGGGAGGTTGCCGTGAATCGCGCCCGGGCGCTGGTGAAGAGCCTTGGGCCGCAGTACGTTTCGAGCGTATGCACCATATCGAAAGGTCGGGACCGTGATCATCGCACTTCTCATCGCCGCACTCAGTACGGGCAGCGCCGCCGTGGCGACCGCCACCGGCCTCGCGAGCATGTTCGCCGGTAACCTCTGATCGGCGTTCCCGGATACCCGGAACGAGGGGGTCTCTCGGTAGAATCCGTCCCCGATGAGGTCTCACCGGGTCGGAGTGGGGAGGATGCGGCAGTGCTGGAGGTGTGGGGGCGTCGGACCGCGGTCAGATATGCCGACGGGCGGATCACCACCACACCGCTGGGCGTCGACGACGATGTCGCCATGGATGTGCGGGTCTGCGATCTGCGCGACGCCTGCCTCGCCGAAGCCGACAGCGGTGACCTGCTGATCCTGCTGTATTTCCGGGCGCCGGACTATGTGATCAAAAACGTTGCCACCCGGCGTAATCCGGCGACGATCTTCCTCGAATCCGAGGTATTCACGCAGGCGGCCACACTCGTCCGCGCGATCGGCGACGATCTGCTCGAGATGCGACGGATCGTGCGGCAGCGGCCGAATCTGGCTCCGCCCCGGCCGGTTCCGGGGCAGTACGGTCCGATCCGCCCCGATGTGTCGCGTGCGGCCGAGCGGATGCGCACACCGGAACTGTGCGCGCGCGAGCTGGCGGCCCTGCACGCCTACGCCCGCCCGGACGAATACGTCCTCGAATGCGCGCCGTGCGGTCATCGCGGGGCGCCGGGGCTGGTCGTGATCACCACCCTGCGGCTGTTGTTCGTCTCGGCCGGGGCGACCTACGAGTTCCCGGTGGCCGCGCTGGATCGCACCGATGTGGCGGCGCCGCCCGGATCGGTGGCGACGCTGCGCATTTCGGACGGCAATACGGATCTGGAATTCGTCTCCACCGAGGCCGAGGATCTGCTGCGCGTCGACGGCGCCGTGCGGCTGGCCTGCGAGATCGAACATGTCGACGGCTCGATCGTGATGGCGCGCCCGTCCTCGCTGGACCTGTTCGGCGAATGGCAGTTGCTGGTGGAGCGGCGCAAACTCGGCATGGTCGACACCGAGCAGTTCAAATGGGAGGGCGTCGGCATTCTGCGCGCGATGCCGCAGTAACCGCCCCGCAGTAGCCGCCTCTCAGTGGAACCTCTCAGTGGAACGGGGAGAGCCCGAACACCGGCGCGCCCGGATGCAGCGCCACCCGCCGCCACGGACTCGACGGGCGCATCAGCAGTCCGCGGATCATCCAGCGGCGCTCGTCGACCTGCTCCTTGGCCGCGGCGAGGTCCTGGGTGGCCGCCCAGAAGATGGCGCCGGTGAGGAAGCCGGCCGCGAATTGCCGCCAATTGCGGTAGTGCTGCTGGGCTTTGGCGAGCGCGCGGCCCAGCAGCGTCCACGCCTCGTCCTCGTCCAGATATCCGGCGGTGTGCGCGGCCCGGGCGATGAACACGATGCGCGAGAGGTCCCAGGCGGTCGCGTCGGTGTTCAGCGGCTGCGGCAGCCGATCGACGATGCCGAATTTGATGGCCTGCAACCAGGCGTCGTAGTCGCGGTCGATCCCGTTGACACCGCGATAGCCGCGCACCTCGGACACGGTGTGCAGGAATTCGCGGTGGCTGTCGGCGAGGCCGGTGCGGTCGACGCGGGTGGTGTCCTGAGCGGCCGCGGTCGCCAGCGGATGCACCATCGCGAACAACGGTGCGTGCATCCCGCTCAGCAGCCGGCCGATGGTGTCGCGCGCATCCTCGGCGTTGTCGACACCCCACGATTCGTGCAGGCCCTCGATGGTGGATTCGCGCCGGGTCTCCGAACTTCCGGGGTGTTCGGGCTGAAAGGCGACGGTGTCGTTGTAGGAGCTCCAGCTGCGGCCGTAGTACGCGCCGATGGCCAGTGCCCGGATGCGGTCCTCGCCGATGGCGACACCCGACCACTTGTCCGAGCCGGGATCGAAATCCGAACTCGGAAATCCGCTGATGCGCGGCAGTCCGTGCGGTCCGGCGATGATCGTCACCAGTGCACCCCCTCGCCCGTGAATACTGTCCGTGCGAGCCTACCGACCGGCCCTGCCGGTGCTCGCGAACCCATCGCGTACTTTCGAACCGAACCCCGGCCCGCGAAGGAGTAGGACATGCAGACCGTGACGTCGCAGGACGGCACCACCATCGCCTTCGACCGGATCGGTTCCGGTAGTGCGGGAACCGTCGTGCTGATCAGCGGCGCGTTCGGTTATCGGGAGGTCCCCAACACCGTCGAGCTGGCGCAGGCGCTGGCGGAGAACTACGGCCTGCGCGTGCTCAACTACGACCGGCGCGGCCGCGGCGACAGCGCGGACTCCCCGGGTGTCTACGACAGCGCCAACGAAATCGCCGACATTCGCGCGCTGGTCGAGGCCGAGGGCGGATCGGCCGCCCTGTTCGGCTGGGGTTCGGGCGCGATACTGGCGCTGCTGGCCGCGCGCTCGGGCGCGATCACGGGGGTCACCGACGTCGTCGCCTTCGAACCGCCGTTCGTGGTCGACCCGAAGGATCACGTGCCGCCCAAGGATGCGGAGGAGAAGCTGCGCGAGCGCATCGCGGCGGGCAAACGCGGCGGTGCGGTCCGGTATTACATGACCAAGGTGATGGGCGTGCCGGAACTGGTCGTCGCGGTGATGCGGATGTCGTCGGTGTGGAAGAAGCTGGTCGCCACCGCCGATTCGACGGCCCACGATTTCGCTGTGCTGAAACCGTTTTCGCGCGGACAGACCATCCAGCCCGAGGATTGGGCCACGCTCACCCAGCCGACGCTGCTGCTGATCGGTGATCGCTCCGCTCCGGCGCTGACCAAGGGAGCCAAGAAGATGGCCGAGGTGCTCCCCAATGCCGAATTGCGGGAGCTGCCCGGCGTGAGCAACGATCCGGTCGCCGCCGAACTCGCCCCGGCGATCGGTGAATTCCTCACGCGCACAAGGTGATCGGACGCGGCACCAGGTTCGCGACGGCCGGCTAGCGGATGCTGGCGGGGGCCCGCACGACCCGCCCGCCCAGCCGTTCGGTCACCTCGAAACCCTGTTCGCGGAACCAGCGCGCCAGAATCGGGACCGCCGAATCGTCGTCGCGGAAGGTGGGCACCAGCTGCGCGACGATATGCATGCCGTGCGCGTCGGCGGTCCGGCACAGATGGCGCAGCGTCGCGGTGCCCAGGCCCATCCGGCGCAGCGGCGGAATCACATCGATGTGGTCGAGTTTGATCGTGCTGGCATAGATCTCGAACTGGACCGTTGCCGGTCCCTGTTTCTCGGCCAGCGCCGCCGGATCCGCGGGCACCGGCCGCACCTCGCCGGGTAAGTGGACGGTGAGCCGGCGCCGGGCCTCGTCGTCGGGCGCCATGCGGACGGCTTGCACCACGCGCTCGGTGAGATCGCTGACGGCCGAACGGTCCCCGTCGGCGGCGAGCGGCCGGATATCGGTGGTCCGGCGGGCCGTCTCGCGTAGTGCGCGCACCCAGTGCGAGTCGGTCTTGCCGTAGAGCTCGGCCAGCTGACCGATGGTGTGCTCGAGTCCGAAACAGCCGCCGAAGGTTCCGGTGTCGCCGCCCGACAGCACGCCCCACACCTGGTCGTCGGCCCCGACGCAATGGCGGGCCAGTTCGGCCCGGATCTCGTCGCGGCGGCGTTCGGCCTGATCGACCGCCGCGCCCGGCAGGATGCGCAGCCAGCGTTTCCATCCGTCGAGATTGGCGCGGATCCGGGTACCGGCGAGTTCGGCGCACGCCCGCTGGTAGTTGCTCCAAGCTTGCTCTCGCCGCTGGATCAGCTGCCGATCCGGGCGGGTGGCGTCACCTTCCGCGGTCGGCGTGTTGTCGTCCATATTTATCTACGGTACGACGGAAATGCAGCGTGACCGGGGTGTTGTGGAATCACCGGTGGTGTGTCGCCGTCACCGGGTCGCAGTTGGCGGACGGTGGCCGGGAGATTTACCGATCGATTGCGCCTGGCGTGTCGGACTCAGGACTCGGTGGGTACCTTGGTCCGCAGCGAACGCAGCGACGCGGGCAACAGCGGTTCCTGCGTCGTGGGCCGCGGTCCGGTCACGACGTACAGGGCGACCAGCAGCACGCTCAGCCACACATAGGTGTCGCCGACCAGATGCTGCCACGGTGTCCAGGCCAGTTCGCGGTTGTTGTCGCCGGGTTCCCAGTTCTGCGGGCCTATGGTGAACACGACCGCGGTCGCGATGATGATCGCGTACCAGATCATCGCCGGCCGCCGCGGCAGCCGAGTCGCCACACCGACGGCGGCGAGCAGGCCCGGCGCGATCCAGACCCAGTGATGCGACCACGAAATCGGCGAAACCAGCAGGGTGAAGACGGCATTGAAGGCCAGGGCGAGCGCCGGATCGGCCACCGCGCGCCGCATCGCCGCCACCACCAGGACCAGCAGCGCCAGACTCAGCAGCGCCCACAGGGCGGTGAAGGCCGGTTCGGGGACCTGGAAGCGCGAGAGCACGCCCTGGATCGACTGATTGGTCCGGAAGGCCGAACCGCTGAGCCCGGAGACATTGCCCATCCCGCCGAACCAGTACTTCACCGATTCGTGCGGCATCACGGCGAAGGCGATACCGCTCGCGACGGCACCGGTGATCGCCGCGGTGATCGCCGAGCGATAGTCACGCCGCACCAGGAAATAGAGGACGAACGCGGCCGGTGTCAGTTTGATCGCCGCGGCGATGCCGACCAGCATGCCGCGCGGCCAGCGAGTGCGTTTGGGCAGGCAGTCCGCGGCGACCAGCACCATCAGCAGCAGATTGACCTGTCCGAAATCCAGCGTCGAATGCACCGGTTCCAGCAGCATGCCCAGCGGAATCGCGCAGGCGCTCGCCCACAGCACCACCTCGGTGCCGCCGCTGCCCCAGACCCGGCGTGCCACCAGATAGAGAGTGATCGCCAGCGCCAGCGTGGAAACCACGAAGAAACTGATCGCCGCGGCATTCCACGGCAGCAGCGCGAACGGTCCCAGCGCCACCGCGGCGAAGGGCGGATAGATGAACGGCAGGCTGATCCCGAGCGTGGTCTTCGGCAGGCTGCCGTACATATCGGCGCCGTCCCACATCGCCTGCACGCCCAGGCGATACACCTGGAGGTCGATGAATTCGCGCTTGATCGGCAGCAGCGGCCAGCTGGGCCGCAACAGCCAGAAAACGCTCAGGGCGACCAGCAGTACCGGAACCAGCCAGACGAGCCGACCGATGCGGTGGGCTCCCGGCACGCGAGGCTCCGGCAGCGGCCGGGCGGATGTGGAGACGCTAACCATCCGGGACGAGGTTACCGACTCCGGGCGCCGGAGCGAAGCTGGGGGCGAATTTCCACCGGACATCCCGATAGCATGAATGCCGCTATGACGACTCTGCCCGAGCAGCCGGGAGACCGCTCGGCCGAGGCCCCGCTGCTGCTGACCACCGCGCCGCCACGCACCCTGTCCTTCGGGGACCAGGCCGCGTTCTGGGCCAACCTCGGGGTGAGCCTGATCGGCTTCACCGGGGCCTTCTACGTGCTGCAGCCGGCCGGCCATCCGCAGTTGCCGGTGGCGGCGGCCGTACTCGCCACCGCGGTGGGCACCGTGCTGGGCACCGCGATGGTGGCGGCCGCCGGTGCGGTCGGCGCGCGCACCGGCGCGCCCGCGATGGCGAACTTCCGCGGACTGTTCGGCACCCGGCTCTCGTATGTGCCGACCGTCGCCAACATCGTGCAGTGCATCGGATGGGGCGTGTTCGAGCTGACCGTGATCGCGGGCGGGGTCGCGGCCCTCACGCACGGGAAGCTGCCGCACGGCGCGGTGATCATCGGCGCCGGCGTGCTGTGTACCGCGATGGCGATCTGGCCGTTGAACGTGCTGCACATTCTGCGCAAGTACGTGACGGTCGCGGTGGCCGTGGCCATGGGCTGGTTCACGATTCAGTTCCTGCGTCAACCGCTGCCGCCGGTGACGGGCACGTCGTGGAGCGGATTCTTCCCCGGCGTGGACACCGCCCTGGCGGTGGCGGTGTCGTTCGTGCCGCTGGCCGCCGACTACACCCGGCACGCTCGCGGCGCCCGCGCCGCCACCGGAGCCACGATGGTCGGCTATTCGATCGCGCAGACCTGGTGTTATCTGCTCGGCATCGTCGCGCTGCTGCAGGCCGGCGGCGATCCGGACCGGATCTTCGACACCTTCCTCGGCGTCGCGGCCGGATGGCTGTTCTTCGCGGTGCTCGTGCTGCGGGAATCGGATCAGTCGTTCGCCAATGTGTACTCCACCGCGATGTCGCTGCAGAATCTGTTGCCGCGCGTGGATCGGCGCGTCCTGGCCGCGGCGGTGGGTGCGCTCGCGACCGTGCTGGCGATGGGCGTGCACGACTTCACCGGATTCTCGAATTTCCTGCTGCTGATCGGCTCGGTGTTCGTTCCGCTGTGCGCGGTGCTGGTGGTCGACTACTTCTTCGGTCGCGGCCGGCGCGGGTGGGATCTGTCCGAAACCGCTCCGGCCCGACCGCTGCTGCTGCTGCCGTGGTTGCTGGGCTTCGTGGTGTACCAGGTGCTCAATCCGGGCTCGGTGGATTGGTGGGCGCGGATCTGGCTGCGGGTACAGGACATCGCCGGTGTGCACCCGGGCTGGTGGTCCTCCGCGTCCCTGTATTCGTTCCTGGCCGCGGCCGCGTGTACCGGTGTGCTGGCCCGTCTCGAACGTGTGCGGGGCGTCCGCGAGCGCGCGCGCACGTCGTGAGTTGCAGGGCATGAACTCCCCGTCCGGTGACTTCGCGAACGCCGCTGATTCGGTCTTCGCGATGGGGGAAAGCGGTTCGGCCGCACCCGATTTCCCGCCGCTGACGACCGGGGAGCTGACAACGCTGCTGGCGGAAACGGCCGAGGTTCCGCGTGGCCGGATGGGCACCGCCCGCGGCGATATCGCCACCGGGGCCGAGTCCGGCGGCGCTCTCGTGATCGAATGGCACAGCCGCCGTCCGCTGTCCGCCACGGCGCGGGTGCGCCTCGGCGACGGCACGCGCGTGGTGGTGAAGCGGATGCCCTCGGCCCTGCGCGATCCCGGCACCCTCGCTCCCGAATATGCGTTCATGAATCACCTTCGCGGACAAGGCATCCCGATTCCGCGGGTGCGATCCGTACAGCAGCACGGTGAGTTCACCTACGAGATCCAGGAACTCGGGATCGGTGCGGACCGCTATCGCGACGACTTCTCGTGGAGTCCGTATCACTCGCTCGCCGATGCGACCGCGGCCGGCGCGATGCTGGCCCGCCTGCATCTGGCGGCCACCGGATTCGAGGCACCGGAGCGCCCGCCGCATTCGCTCTCGGCCGCGCTGTGCACCGATCCCATCGCCGGCATCGAGCGATACGCCGCGCACCGCCCGCCCGTCGCCCGATTCCTGGCAGCGCGACACTGGCGAGCGGACTGGGAACCGATCGTCGCGCAGTACGCCGATGGCCACACGTCGGCGGATACGGCCCCCGACGGCCCGGCAGTCGACGACCTGTCCGCCGCGGTCGCGACCCTGCCCGCGCTGTGGACCCACAACGATTGGCACGGCACGAACCTGCTCTGGTCGGACGGCGGGATCGCCACCGTCCTGGATTTCGGTCTCGCGAACCGGACCGTGGCCGTCTTCGATATCGCCACCGCGATCGAACGCTTCGCGATCGACTGGCTCTCGGTCGCGGCGGGCGGCCCGGCCCGCGTGCAGGCCGCGCAGCTCGCCGCGTTCCTGCGGGGTTACGGCGAGATCCGGCCGCTGCATCGGGTCGAGCGCGATGTCTTGCCGGACCTCTTCCCACTCGTGCACATCGTCTACGAATTGTCCGAAATCGATTACTTTCTTACGATTCCGCCTCGTCGGCAGGTGCGCAATGCCCGGATCGCTTACCGTAACTACTTTCTCGGTCGCTCGGTTTGGGCCGCATCGGCCGAGGGCAAGGCCTTCACGACCATGTTGCGACGACTGACTGCCGAGTGCTGTTAGGTTGCTGTCTGCGGGTCACGGGGGAACGGTGACAACGGAGGAGACGGGTGTGGCTGAGCCGACGCCAACGCAGGACACGGCCGGATCGGTGCCGAACCCCCGGTGGGGTGGACTGCTACGAACCAAATCGGTCGAACAATCGATCCGGGATACCGATGAACCCGATTCCAAACTCCGCAAGGATCTGACCGCCTGGGATCTCACCGTCTTCGGCGTCGCCGTCGTGGTCGGTGCGGGCATCTTCACGCTGACCGCTCGCACGGCCGGCAACGTGGCGGGGCCGTCGGTCTCACTGGCCTTCGTCTTCGCCGCCATCGCCTGCGGTCTCACCGCGCTGTGCTACGCCGAATTCGCCTCCACCGTTCCGGTCGCCGGCAGCGCCTATACCTTCTCCTACGCCACCTTCGGCGAGTTGGTGGCGTGGATCATCGGCTGGGACCTGATCCTCGAATTCGCCCTCGCCGCATCGGTTGTCGCCAAGGGCTGGTCGCAATACCTGGGCGAGGTGATGGGATCGCGTTCGCCGATCGTGCATTTCGGGTCGGTCGCATTCGATTGGGGCGCGGCCCTGTTGATCGTCATCCTGATGGTGCTGCTCGTGATCGGCACCAAGGTGTCCTCGCGGGTGTCGGCGATCGCGGTCGCGATCAAACTGTCGGTGATCGCCGTGGTGATCGTGGTGGGGCTGACCTATTTCAAGCCGTCCAATCTGAAGCCCTACATTCCGCCGTCGCAGCCCAGCAGTACCGGGGAGGGCCTGCACCAGACGCTGTTCCAATGGCTGACCGGCGCCGGTGACAGCAACTTCGGCTGGTACGGACTGCTGGCCGCGGCCAGCCTGGTGTTCTTCGCGTTCATCGGATTCGATGTCGTGGCCACCACCGCGGAGGAGACGAAGAATCCACAGCGCAACGTGCCGCGCGGAATCCTGGGCTCGCTGTTGATCTGCACCATCCTGTATGTGGCCGTGACGCTGGTGCTGACCGGCATGGTGCCCTACACCGAGCTCGCCGGCAACGACGCCACCCTCGCCACCGCGTTCAAACTGCACGGGGTCACCTGGGCCAAGAACGTCATCTCCGTCGGCGCGCTGGCCGGTCTGACCACCGTGGTGATGGTGCTGTACCTGGGCCAGACCCGCGTGTTGTTCGCGATGTCGCGCGATGGCCTGCTCCCGCGTCGCCTGGCCCGGACCGGTCGCTTCGGCACTCCGGCTACGCTCACCATCGGCGTCGGCTCGGTCTGTGCCGTACTGGCCGGATTCGTGCAGTTCGGCACGCTCGAGGAAATGGTGAACATCGGCACGCTGTTCGCCTTCGTACTGGTGTCGGTCGGTGTGATCATCCTGCGCCGCACCCGTCCCGAACTGCCGCGCGGATTCCGGGTGCCGCTGGTGCCGCTGATTCCGATCCTCGCCGTGCTGGCGTGCCTGTGGCTGATGCTGAACCTGTCGGTGGAGACCTGGTTGCGATTCGTGATCTGGATGGCGATCGGGTTGGTCGTCTACTTCACCTACGGTGTGCGGCATTCGGTGCTGCGGTCGCGACCGGTCTCCGACACTCCCGCGCCGGCGTCCGGGGGCCACGCGTCGGAAGGCTGAGTGCCCGGGGGCTGAGGATCGGAGGGCCGGCCACCGGTGAACGCCGCCAGGGCCAGCTCGCGGGCTCGATCGAGCTGATCGATCACCACCTCCCAGGCCGGGTGACCGGCGTCCGGCGCGCGCAGCAGATCGCGATGGATGCGCAGCAGCGTGCGGGTGGCCTCCGCGGTGTGTGCGGCCGCCTGCAGCGCCGGGGCCGAGGGCACGGTGGTGAAATGCAGGCCGGCGATCCGATGGGCGAGCCAATACGCCTCGAAATGCGCTTGCGCACAGTGCTCTTCGCGGTGTTCGGGATCGTCGGTGGCGTCGGTGACGGTACCCGGCCCGGCGGCGCGGGCCCGTTCCTCGAGTGCGGTGAGGTCGGGGGCCCCGGTCAGGGAGTGCCGCAGATCATCGCCCATCATGCGGTACAGCAAACCGGCGAGCAGGGCGTGTTCGACCGCGGCCGAATCGGTTCCGGACATTTCCGAAATGCGGGCCTGCTCGGCGGCTTCGTCGGTATCGGCGTGCAGTACCGCCAGCGCGGCCCGCAGTTGCGCAGTGGTAGCCATCGCGTCAGAGGCTACCTCCTAGCAAACGTTTTGCCCATACCGTCGCGGCGAATGATCCGCGACCTCGGTCACCGGCGGTCCCTCGGCGTCCCGATAGGTGCGCGCCACCAGCGCGGCCCGCAGATACCAGAGGCCGCTCGGTTGCGAAGGGTCCAGCCCGGTGAGCTGTCCGATCCGTTTGAGCCGATAGTCGACGGTGTTGGTGTGCACCTGCAGCTGCCGGGCGGTGCGGCGGCGGGAGAGTCCGGTGGCCATATGCCGCCGCAGCGTCTCGAGCAGATCCGGATGGTCGTCGAGCGGATCCAGCAGTGTGCCCAGGCGTTCCAAACCCGGTCCGGGACGGGTCAATTGGTATTCCATCGCCAGGTCGGCGAACCGGTACAGCCCGGGCGGGCCCGCCAGCCGCAGCACCGTGTCGAGCAGTTCGTGCACGCGGTCGGCGGCCGCGGAGATCTGCTCGGTGGGCGTCGCGAGCGCGGTGGCGGTGAGCCCGACCTGGGCCGCCTCGGACAGTTCGGCGATCAGCTCGTCGAGTTCGTGCTCGCCGAACATCGCCTCCGGGACGAGGATCGTGCCGCCGTCCACGCTCAGCAACGACAGCACCCGTCCACCACTGCGATTGGCCAGGGCGGTCTGCAACCGGCGCAGTTTGCGGCGCGCCACCACTTTCCCGTCCACGTTCGGATGGGATTCGTCGGGATGCGGCGGAATGCTCATCGCCACCACGACATACGCCGGTTCGATCTCGATCCCGCTCGCGCGGGCCATGGTCGAGGTGGGGTGCCCGGCCAGCAGTGCCGAGACCAGCGTATGCACCGCGGTGTGGTGTTCGGTGACCGCGGCCTGATGTTCGCGCACATAGGCGAGCGCTACCGCCGGAGTGATGGTGTCGAGAATCCGCAACAGCAGCTGCGCCGGATTCTCGGGCCGCTGCTTCGGATCGGTCTGGGTGAGCAGCAGATCGAAGGCCAGCCGGAAGCCCTCGTGCACCGCGTGGTGCACGGTGTCGATCGGGATACCCTCGCGTGCCCAGTTCGCGGCCGCGCGCTGCAGGCGCCCGACCTTCTCGTCCGGTTCGCGGCCCTCGAGGATGTCCACGGTCAGTTCCAGGCAGACCCTGGTCACCGCGGTGATGTCGCCGTGCAGGGCGTCACCGGGCAACGTCGAGCACGGCGCCACGTGTTCGGCGAAATGCCCGACCAGTTGGCGGGAGAGCACCCGGACGTCGTGGCGGGGGCGGGCGTTCATCGTCGTACTACCTTCTCACTGCTCAGGATGTGATCGGCCGGCCGGGCGCCGGACGCAATCGATGGGCGACCAGCGCCGCGGACAGCAATCGTGATCCGTTCGGATCGCTCGGGTCGGCGCCGGTCAGTTCGCCGATGCGGCGCAGTCGATAACTGAACGTGTTGGGGTGGACGTGAATTTCGGCGGCGGCCGCCTTGCGATCGGAGCCGTGGCGCAGATGGGCGTCGAGCGTCTCCATGAGATGCGGTGCCTGGCGCAGCGGTTCGATCCGCTCGGCCAGCCGGTCACGGGCCACGCCGGGCCGCGTGAGCTGATACTCCAGCAGCAGGTCGTCGAGCCGGTACACACCGGTCGGCCGCCCGCACAGGTGTGCCAGTTGCGCCACCTCCGCGGCCTGGTGCGCTGCCTCCGGCACGGCTTCGCGCCTGGTGCCAGGGGTTTCGGCGACGACCACATCGGCGCCGAACTGTTCGGCGAGTTCGGTGGCCAACTCCGCGCCGGCGCTCTCCGGCCATCCCAGGACGCCGGGGAGCAGCACGACCGCGGTCTCGCCGTCGAAGGTGTGCAGCGCGGTCGGCCCCGCTACCCGGTCCAGAACGCGCTGCAGGATGCGAATGCGGCGACGGACCACCAGATTCGCGGCCGCGGCCGGTTGCGGATCGGTGCGTACCTGGACGGCGAGAACCGAATACCGTTCGGCCAGAGCGGTATCGGCGCGTGCGGCCTGCTCCTCGGCGGCCTGCCCGCCCACCAGCGCCGCGCACAGGGCGCGCCTGGCCTCCCGTTCCGGATGGTAGATCGAGTGCTCGACCGCCGCGTACCCCTCGACCGTGATCAGATTGATGTGCATGAGCAATTCGAGTGTGCGCGAACCGAACTCGATCAGCTGGTCGACATCCGCGGGCCCGCTCACCGCCACCGCCTCCTGCAGAACCTGCTGGGCGGAGTGGTGGACCGCCTCCATCAGCAGCGGCAGCGGCAGCCGGTCCTCCGCATGCCGCTCGATCACCGGCTGCACGAAGGCCGCGATCTCGGCGCGGGTGAATTCCCGCCGCTGCGCCATGGCGTGCAGGAAGGCGTGCGCACATCCGTAGATGGCCGGAAGCACCTCGACGAAATGGTCCGCGGGCAGATCGACGGCCGATGCGGAGGTACCCAGACCGGAGGCCAGGACACGTTCGGCGAACTGCGGCAGGCGTTCGAGAATGCGCGCGGCGAGACTCGAGGGTGCGGAATTCACGGCAACCGGCATGCGCCGATTGTCGCGGGCCACATGAGCATCGGCAAGAGGTCGCGGCGTCGCGACCGGAATTCGTTTCCGGCGACAAATCCCGCCACCGGATCTGTGTATGCGAGTGCAGTGACTTTCCCGCCCCTGCCGATGACGCTGAATGCGGCCGCCGAAAACGTTTGTCGGCGTGCCGGTAGGGAAGGTTGCAATGAAGCTTCGTCATCGAATCCCGGCGCTCGCCGTCCTGATCTGCGCGGCCGTCATCGGCTCCGGAACAGCGACCGCATCGCCGCCCGACACCCCGGAAACACAGCTGGCCGAACTGATCGCCGCGGGACTGCATTCCGCGGACGGCGCTGTGCCGCAGCCGGTTCTGGACACCGGCAGCAGTTCCGGTTCCGGCGGCCGGGCCGCCAGCCACGCCAGCGACGCGGTGGGCGAAGGACCCGAAATGACCTCCTACCTGGGCGCATTCGGTTACGGCCTGACCCATCCGGATGCCGCCCCGCCGGGCACGAACCGCTGGGATTGTGTGCCGAGCGCCGACCATCCGAAGCCGATCGTGCTGGTGCACGGAACCTGGCTCAACGCCTACGACAGTTTCGCCTATATGGCGCCGAAACTCGCGCGGGCGGGCTTTTGTGTTTTCGCTTTCAATTACGGACGGTCCGGTCTGCTCGACGGCGGTGGTCTCGGCGCGGTACTTCCCGGCCGTTATGCGGTCGGGCCGATCGAGGATTCGGCGCGGCAACTGGCGGCCTTCGTCGACCGGGTACGGGCTACCACACATTCCGATCGCGTCGACATCGTCGCGCATTCCCAGGGAGCGCCGGTAGCCGATCAATATCTGAAATTCGGCGGCGGCGCCGAAAAGGTCGGACAGCTGGTCAGTTTCGGCGGCACCCACCACGGAACGACATTGCTGGGCATGGCGACGCTGGGCCGGATCATCACGAATCTGGGTATCGATATCCTCGGTTTCTACCGTCCGCTGATCGGCCCGGCGAATATTCAGCAGGCCGTCGGCTCCCCGTTTCTGAACCAGCTCAACGTCGCCGGCGACACGGTGCCCGGCGTGGCGTACACCGTGGTGGCCTCCCGCTACGACGAGGTGATGAATCCGGTGGAGCTGGCGTATCTGCGGGCCGGGCCGGATGCCACGGTGAACGACATCACCCTGCAGGACGGCTGCGAGCAGGACCTGTCCGATCACCTGACGATGATGTATTCCCCGCGGGCGCTCTCGATCGCGCTGCACGCGCTCGATCCGCAGCGGAAGCCGACGCTGAGCTGCAGCTTCAACCCGTGGCTCGTCGGCGGCGGAGGCGGACTGTGAGCGGCCGTCGGCCGCTGCCGCCGCGGCCGGACGTCGATCCCTTCCATCGAGCGCCGGAAGGCTTCGAAGCGAAGCCGGCGGGCGCCATCCTGCGCAGCCGGGTCGTGGAGCTGGCGGCCTTCGGTGTTGTCCCGCTGCGGATTTCGGCCTGGCAGCTGCTCTATCGCACCAGCGATCTGAACGGTAGGGCCGAGGCGGCGGTCACCACGGTGTTGCTGCCTCGGGACTGCGCGCCCGGGCGGCCGCTGGTCTCCTTTCACTGCGCGATCGATGCCGTTGCACCGCAGTGCTTTCCGTCCTACGCGCTGCGGCGCGGCGCCCGGGCGATCGGCGCGATCCCGCAACTCGAACTGCCGTTGATCGCGGCGGCGCTGGATCGGGGCTGGGTGGTGTCGGTGCCCGACCATGGTGGTAGTGAAGGCAGATTCGGGGTGGCGCGAGAGCCGGGCCACCGCGCGCTCGACGGCATCCGGGCGGCGCTGAATTTCGTTCCGCTGGGCTTGAATTCGCGCACCTCGATCGCCCTGTGGGGGTACTCCGGCGGTGGCCTGGCCACCGCCTGGGCTGCCGAACTCGCGGAAACCCATGCGCCCGAACTGAATATCGTCGGCGCCGTGGCGGGCTCGCCGGTGGGCGATCCCGGTGCGGCGTTCGAGCGCCTGAACGGCACGGTGTTCGCCGGATTCGCCATGGTCTTCACCGCGGGGCTGCGTCGCGGCTATCCGGATCTGGATACCGCACTGCGGGCGACCCTGCAGCCCCGCTATCTGGCGATGCTCGCCGAAGCCGAAGTGTCGGCGACCTTTCCGCTGCTCGCCCGGCTCGCCCGCCGCGATGTCGGGCGCTACGCCGCGGGCGGACTGCCCGGCCTGCTGGACACCGCCGAATTGCGTGCGGTACTCGCCGACATCCTGCCCGGTCGCCGGGCGCCACGCATGCCGATGCTGATCGTGCAGGGCGTCCACGACGAGGTGATCGCCGTCGACGACGTGGACGCTCTCGTACGGCGCTACGAAGCGGCCGGAGCGGATATCGGCTATCTGCGCGATCGGCTCAGCGCACATCTGCCGCTGGAATTCCTGGCCATCCCGGTGATGGTCGACTGGCTCGCCGACCGGTTCGCCGGACGGCCGACGACTCCCGGGACACGCACGGTGTGGTCGGTGGCGGGGACCCGGCGCGCGCTCGCGGGGCACCGCCGGCTGGCCGCGCTGAGCGTTCGGCTGCTGACCGGACGCCGAATCCGGGGTGCGCCGCCGAGAGACATCGGCGAAAGTGTCGATGCGGTGGCGGTGCGCTCCCGCCGCGCTTCGATCGCCGAGAGCGGCCGCTCGCGCGCATGATCGTCGGCGGACCGGTCAGTTGACCTGGAACCGCAGGTAGTGGCGGCTTTCGCGAATGCGGTGTGTCCGGCTGCGGGCGAGGCGCCGGTGCGGTTCAATTGGTTCTGTTTGACGAGTTGTCACTGCATGCTCTGCGCTCCAACCGGCATCACCGCCGTACCGGCATCACCTCAGCATCCGAGAGGACAACGAACGTGAGCATGGTTCTCGCCGTACACGATATGTACACCACCGTGCTGGCTCAGGTCGGCAACCCCACGCCGGAAACTCCGCCGGCCGCGGACAAACTGCTGAAGCTGGTCCGCTACTTCACCTGGTTCGTCCTGCTGTCCGGCGTCACCGCCATCACCTACGGCGGCGGCCGCTTCGCCTGGGAGAAGTGGAGCGGCGGCGCGCTGGAGTCGCCGAAGATGGTGGCCGGCGCGATGATCGGTGGTGGTGTCGCGACCAGTGCGGGCACCATCATGAACGCCGTCCTCGGGAGCTGACCGACCCACCCGCGCGGGGGTGCCGGATATCCGGCACACCCGCCTGCGTGTGGTTTCCGGGCTCGTCCGCGAGCCGCGGTCGACACCGTGCGAGCGCGAACGCAACGGTGCGACCGCGGGCGATCAGTTCTGCCCGAGCATCCCGCGCATCTGCTGAATCTCGGCCTGCTGCGCGGTGAGAATGTTGTGCGCCAGCGCCTTCGCGTCGGCGTTCGTGCCGTCGGCGATCTCGGTATTCGCCATATCGACCGCGCCCTGATGGTGCGCGATCATCATCTGCAGCCACATCCGGTCGAAGTCGGCGCCGGACGCGTCGCGCAGCTGTGTCATCTGCTCCGGCGTCATCACGCCGTCCATCGGATGGTTCATCGTCGCCTGCGGCGCGGGCTTGCCGAAACTGTGCAGCAGCGCGGCGAACTGCTCCATCTCCGGGGCCTGTGCCTTCTCCACGTTCGCGGCGAGGGTGATCAATTCCTGATTCTGCGACCGGCCGGGTACCAGCTTCGCCATCTCCACCGCCTGCGCGTGATGCGGGTACATCATGGTCAGGAAGCTGACGTCGGCGTCGTTGTAATCGGTGCGGGTCGCGGTGGACGGTGCGCCGGTGTGATTCATCCCGGGCATATCGGCCATCGGCGAGTGTGACGACGAGGCCGGTGCGGAGGTGTTCGAACTGCCGGAGTCGTCGCTGCCGCAACCGGCGACGATCAGGGCGGCAGCGGCGAGGGCGGCGGTCGACAGCATGCGGATACGAGAAGTGAACATGAATGTGCTCCTGGGGAATTGCGATGGGCGATGACCGGTCGGGGCGGGCCGGTCAGATCCGCAGAATCGCCAAGTCGGCCAGGGAGAGCACGGTCCACGGAGGTGGCCGGGTGCGCCGGCGCAGGCCGGCGCGCGCGAGGTGCCCGGCGCCGAGAATCCGATCGGCGCCGAGCCAGGCGATCACCGCCAGACCGAGGGCCAGCGCCAGGGTCACCAGCACGAAGACACAGGCGTGCATACCGGCGTGGGTGGTGCAGCCGTCGCAGTCGGAGCCGTCGGCTACCGCGGGGGTGGGCCGCATGGGCGCGGCCATCGATCGGTCCGTGATCGCCCCGGCGGGCACGGTGCCCGGTACGGAATGGTTGCCGTGACGGTTTGGCGAAATACTCTGTGTGGCAAGCGCAATCGGTGCTGGGCCCGTCATCGCCGGTGCGACGGCGGCAGGCGATACGGCCGGTTCGGCGGCCATCGCGTGCCCGGTGGAGAAGACCACCGCGTGCATGACTGCGACGCCGATCAGCAGGGTCAGCACACCGAGCACCCGGACGAGTCCGGGCACGCGACGGAGGCGACCCACTGCGAGCACGGCCCCAGTCTACGCACCGTTCACTTACCCCCGGGCGGTATGGGTGGCGACGATCACCCGGTGGCGATGTCGATCACCAGCCGTACGGGCCGGTCCAGCGCGGTCACCGAGAACGGCGGCCGGTCCGCGTTCACGCCGATGAACGATTGCGTCGTGCCCTCGTAATCCTGGGCGCCGTAGACGCCGGCGATATTCGGCGCGCTCGGATCGGTGACCGGGTCCGGACCGCTGTAGGGCGTCACCCCGCTGTCCCACGGGTACGCGGTGCCCAGGATCTGGACCTCGAGAATGGAGGCGCCGGCGATCTGCAGTTCCCGGCCGCTGCCGTTCTGCACCGCGCGGTCGGTGTAGCGCACAGTCCACCCGGGCGCCCCGCCGGTGCCGCCGAACTCGTACACCACCCGGTCGAAACCGTCGTGGTGGCCGATACGCACATCGGTCACGGTGAGCCGGGTGTCGGTGGCCGGGGTGGCCTGCTGCGGTGAGGTGCCCGAGGGCGGCGCCTGGCTCGGCTCGGGCGTCGCCGTGACGGCGCCGGTCGCGGGCGGCATCGGCGTTCGGCCGGTCTGATTCGAGCCGCCGTCCGAGCAACCCGCCAGCAGTAGGAGTCCGGCAACCACCGTCAATGCCAGCCTGTTACGCATGGGGCCGATGGTATGCCGTCGGGCGCCAGGGGTCGTGGTGACGACACGGCAACGGTCTAGCACACTGTAGGAATGCTGGAGGTCGACGACATACTGAGCCGATTGCGGCGCTATCCGGATGTGGAAGCAGTGAACCTCTACGCCGTCGATGCCGCCGATCGCCTGATCCTCGATACCGCCGCGGAACTGCTCGCGGCGGCCGGCCCGGGCCGGGTCGCGGTGATCGACGACTGTTACGGCGCACTGACTCTCGGCGCGGCCGCCGCCCACGACCTGCTCGATATCCGGGTGCACCAGGATCTGCTGACCGGTGAGCAGGCGCTGGCCAACAATGCCCGCGCCATCGATCTGGCCGATCGCTACACCGCGCACGATCTGGGGCCGGATCTGCTCGACGGGGTCACCGTCGTCCTGTTGCGATTACCTCGCATGCTGTCCGGTCTCGCCGAAATCGCCGAGACCGTCGCCCGGTACGCCGATCCACAGGTCACCGTGATCGCCGGCGGCCGCGACAAGTATCTGACACCGGCGATGAACGACGTATTGGCGGAATACTTTTCCGGTGTCCAGGCCAGCCGGGGCCGGCAGAAGTCGCGGACGATCACGGCGACCGGGCCGAAAATGCCGGGGCCACCGCAGTTTCCGCTGCGGGAGCAACTCGACGACATCGCTCTGCGGGTGGTCGCGCACGGAGCGGCGTTCTCCGGGGCGCGGCTCGACATCGGCACCCGCTTCCTGCTCGAACACCTGGATCGGATGAAGCCCGACGCGCGCGAGGCGATCGATCTCGGTTGCGGCACCGGCATACTCGCCACCGCCCTGGCCAAGGCGCGCCCGCACATCACCGTGGTCGGGACCGACCAGTCCGCGGCCGCGGTCGCCTCGGCCCGCGCCACCGCTGCCGCGAACGGGGTCGGCGACCGGGTCACCGTGGTCCGCGACGACGCGATGGCTGCGGTGGGCGACCACAGCACCGATCTGGTGCTGTGCAACCCCCCTTTCCATGTCGGCGCCGCCGTGCACACCGGCTCGGCGATCAAGATGTTCGCCGAAACCGGGCGGGTTCTGCGCCCGGGCGGCGAGCTGTGGACCGTATACAACAGCCATCTCAACTATCGCGGCGTCATGGACCGCTTGGTCGGCACGACCGACGTGGTCGGCCGTAATCGCAAATTCACCGTGACTCGGTCCGTGTGTGGCCTGCACACTGCCCGGCGGGAGTAGATTACGGGCAGTACAGTCTGATATGTCCGATTTGATGTCCGGTTCGGGAACTTGCTCCCGGAGCGGATCGTTGGATACTCAGAACGGACACGACGGACGTGGACCGCTACTTCGGAAAGGCACGGGACCTTGCGCACCACAAGTAACCCGATCTTCAAAAATTTGCCGCAACAACAGGGCGGTGGATACGCGGGATTCGGTTCGGCGGCAGCGGGCGCCGGGCAGTTCGCGCAGTACGGACAGCAGAGCCCGTACGGTGTCCAGCAGCCGTATCAGCAGGCGCCGGCCACCCGGCCGATGACGATCGACGATGTCGTCACCAAGACCGGCATCACCCTCGGCGTGGTCACCCTCGCCGCGATCGTCGCCTACGGTGCCACCGCGGCCAACCACGCGCTGGCCCCGCTGTTCGTGATCGTCGGTGGTCTGGTCGGCTTCGTGCTGGTCATGGTCGCCACCTTCGGCCGCAAGCAGGACAACAAGGCCATCGTGCTGAGCTACGCGGCCGCCGAAGGCTTCTTCCTCGGCGCGCTGTCGTTCATGTTCACCAATGTGGAATTCGGTGGCGTCGGCGGTGGCGGTCTGATCGCCCAGGCCGTCCTGGGCACCTTCGGTGTGTTCTTCGGCATGCTCGTGGTCTACAAGACCGGAGCCATCCGGGTCACCCCGCGCTTCACCCGCATGCTCGTCGGCGCCATGATCGGCGTGATCGTGCTGATGCTGGGCAACCTGGTCGCCGCCTTCTTCACCCCCGGCGGCTTCGGCCTGCGCGACGGCGGCACCGTGGCGATCATCTTCAGCCTGGTCTGCATCGCGATCGCGGCCTTCAGCTTCCTGCTCGACTTCGATGCCGCCGACCAGCTGATCCGCGCCGGCGCGCCGGAGAGGGCCGCGTGGGGCGTCGCCTTGGGCCTGACCGTCACCCTGGTCTGGCTGTACCTGGAGATCCTGCGCCTGCTGAGTTATCTGCAGAACGACTGATCCTTGCCGGGATCCGCTCCCGGACCGACGATGAACGGGTGGCTGCTCGCGGGCAGCCACCCGTTCGTGTTTCGGGCCGGCCGATCGGGGTTGCCGGGGTCACGAGAGGTCGGGATTCACGCGAGCAGTTCGGCCGGGAGCACGTCGGTGGCGACGTGGTCGTCACCGCAGTGGTCGGCCAGAATCGCGACGCCGGCGGCATTGTCCAGTCGCAGCGGCAGGATCTCCAGATACTCCGGCGAGGCGTACCAGGCTTGCGCCGCAGCGTAATCCGGGAATTCGATGACGATCGCGATCGCGTCCGCGGGCCCCTCGGCCACCAGTTGCCGCCCACCGTGGACGATGAACTTCCCCCCGAACGGCGCGAGTGTCCCGTCGATGCGCCGCAGATACTCGACGATCTCCGCATTGATGTCGACGTCGTACAAGTGGGCCACAGCGTAGGCAGGCATCTCGAACTCCTCGAACCGAGTGGTGTTGACGCCATTGATATTTCCGCGTCCGGGTAGCGGAGTCGATTACCTGATGGGTAACGAGCACACGCGTGCGAACCCGCAACGCGAATCGGCCGGCTCCCCACCTCTCGGTGCGGAACCGGCCGACTGCGGTACTACTAACTCAGGCGCTCGATGACCATGGCCATGCCCTGGCCACCGCCGACACACATGGTCTCCAGACCGAACTGCTTGTCGTGGGTCTGCAGGTTGTTGATCAGGGTGGCGGTGATGCGGGCGCCGGTCATGCCGAACGGGTGGCCGAGGGCGATGGCGCCGCCGGAGACGTTCAGCTTGTCCAGATCCATCTTCAGCTCACGAGCCGAGCCCAGCACCTGCACGGCGAAGGCCTCGTTGATCTCGTAGAGGTCGATGTCGTCGATGGTCTTGCCGGCGATCTTCAACGCCTTCCGCACGGCCTCGATCGGGCCCAGGCCCATGATCTCCGGCGACAGACCGGACACGCCGGTGGACACGATGCGCGCCAGCGGGGTCAGGCCCAGCTCCTTGGCCTTGGTGTCGCTCATGATGACCAGCGCGGCGGCGCCGTCGTTGAGCGGGCACGCGTTACCGGCGGTGATGGTGCCGTCCGGGCGGAAGACCGGCTTGAGCTGCGAGATCTTCTCGTAGGTGGTGCCGGGGCGTGGGCCGTCGTCGGTGGAGACGACGGTGCCGTCGGGCAGCGTCACCGGGGTGATCTCACGCTCGAAGAAGCCGGCCTTGATGGCCTCCTCGGCGCGGTTCTGCGACCGCACGCCCCAGTGGTCCTGGTCCTCGCGCGAAATACCGGTGAACTGCGCCACGTTCTCGGCGGTCTGGCCCATCGCGATGTAGATGTCGGGCAGGTCGCCGCCCTCGCGCGGGTCGGCCCAGCCGTCGGAGCCGCCTTCGGCGCGCTTGGCGGTGCGGGCCTCGGCCTCGCCGAACTTCTCGTTGTGGGTGTCCGGCCAGCCGTCGGAGGTGCCCTTCGGGAACCGCGACACGGTCTCGACACCGGCGGAGATGAACACATCGCCCTCACCGGCCTTGATGGCGTGCAGCGCCATCCGGGTGGTCTGCAGCGACGACGAGCAGTACCGGTTCAGGGTCACGCCGGGCAGGAAGTCATAGCCGAGCTGGGTGGCGACCACCTTGGCCATATTGAATCCGGCCTCGCCGCCGGGCTGTCCGCAGCCGAGCATCAGATCGTCGATGTCGGCGGGGTTCAGCGCCGGAACCTTGTCCAGGGCGGCGCGGACCATCTGGGTGGCGAGGTCGTCGGGACGCATGGTCACCAGCGAACCCTTGCCTGCGCGGCCGATGGGGGAGCGGGCGAACGAAACGATGACGGCCTCTGGCATGAGGACTCCTTATATCGGGGTCGCCGAATCGGTCAGCCGACCGTTTCGGTACAGGGGTACGACAATTCAACCCCGAATCTACGTCGCCGCGGTGTGGCTCGGAACACCCGGTCGGGATGGATCCCGTTCATCGAGCTCACGCAGCAGTGCCGGGAGCAGGTGCCGGGCCGCCAGCGCGTATCCGGCGGGCGAGGGATGGAACCCGTCGGCGGAGAAGAGCACCTCCGGGGTGCTGCGGAAGTCGTGGCCGAGCAGATCGCCCATCGCCACGGGCGTGCCGCCGGCCGAACGGACCGCGCCGACCTGGGCCCGGGCCAGCCGCGCGCTCCAGCGGTGCACGACCGTGCTCAACGGTTGCGGGATCGCGGCCACGGTGCCGAGATCCGGGCAGGTGCCGACCACCACGACGGCGCCCGCCTCGCGCAGGCGTCCGACCGCGTGCCGCAGCCGCTGCGCCGAACGCCAGATCGAATGTTTCTTGGTGACATCATTGGCGCCGACCAGGATCACCGCGGCGTCCGGCGGCGGGCCGGCGATGAACATGGCGTCGACCTGACCGGCCAGGCCCTTCGAGGTGGCGCCCGAAATCGCCTTGGTGCTCAGCCGAATTCGCCATCCGGTGGCATCGGCCAGACCCCGGGCCACCAGGACGCCGGGCACCTGCTCGGCATCGGCGCAGCCCACTCCGGCGGCCGTCGAATCGCCGAAGATCATCAGATGCAGCTCGAACGGCACGCCCGCGCGCCACGGTTCCGGAGCCACACAGTCACGGGTGTACACGCCGTCGGCCTCCGGCGGCTTGGAGGTGTCGCGGCCGATCACGGTGCGCGCCGCGCGCGCCTGCGACATCAGCAGGCGATAGGTCGCCCAGCCCGCGGTGCCCGCCCCGGAGCCGACCGCCACCGCGGCGGCCGCGCTCGCCGCGACCGTCCGCCACGTCCTGGAAGCCACGCGCCAACCTCCCGTCTCACTCCGACGCTGCCACCGACCGGACCTTCCGCGGCGGGCCCGGTGCCCGCGGCGGCGCGAATCCGGTGCGGCCACGAGGGGCGCGCCCGGTCCGGTCCTACCGATTATGCGGTGCGTGCGACGCGCCGACCAGGGACGAGGCGGCGCGCGTCAGGAAACGTCGAATGCGCCGTGCGCGGGAATGCTGAGGTTGTTCGTGGTGACCGTGACCTCGATATGACCCGGCCCGGTGTTCTGGAACTCCGCGTACAGGATGCTGCCGTAGATCCCGGAGACGACGTTCAGGCGGTACTCGCCGGCGGCACCGGTATTGGTGTTGCGCCACGCGACGGTGGTGTCGACGTTGCACAGCGGGGCCAGCGGATACTGTCCCGGGCCCACCCCCTGGATCGCCAGGGCTTGGACGTTGAACACCGCCCGGCCCGGCCAATCGGGACTGGTATCCACCCAGGTCCGGATATTGCCCCCGCACAATCCGCCGTAGAACACACTCGGCGTTTGCGGGAACTCGACGGTCTGTGCGCTGGCCGAGGCGGACGCGATGGCGGTCACGGCCCCGACGGTCGCGCTCACCACTGCGGCGGCGCGAGCGGTCTTCGGCATCCTCACGATCCGCATAGTAACCGCACGGCCATGTCCTCGCCGGATCAAACGCAGCGCTCGACGTACCAAACGCAAGCCGCCCGCGCGGCTCTGCGACGATGTAGCTATGCGTATCGCGAACCACGTCGTCGACCTGATCGGAAATACCCCGCTCGTTCGGTTGAACTCTGTGGTGGGCCCGAACTCCGGGGTGGTGGCCGCGAAGATCGAATATCTCAACCCCGGTGGCAGCTCGAAGGACCGCATCGCGGTCAGGATGATCGACGCCGCCGAGGAGCAGGGATTGCTGAAGCCGGGCGGGACCATCGTGGAACCGACCTCCGGAAACACCGGAGTGGGTCTGGCCCTGGTCGCCCAGCAGCGCGGTTACAAATGCGTCTTCGTCTGCCCGGACAAGGTCAGCGAGGACAAGCGCAACGTGTTGCGTGCCTACGGTGCCGAGGTGGTCGTCTGCCCGACCGCGGTCCCGCCGGAGCATCCGGACAGCTACTACAGCGTCTCGGACCGGCTGACCCGTGAGATCCCGGGCGCGTGGAAGCCCGACCAGTACTCCAACCCGGGCGGTCCGGCCAGCCACTACGAGACCACCGGTCCCGAGATCTGGCGCGACACCGAGGGCAAGGTCACCCATTTCGTGGCCGGTGTGGGCACCGGCGGCACCATCACGGGTGCGGGCCGGTATCTGAAGGAGGTGTCCGGCGGCAAGGTCAAGGTCGTCGGCGCCGATCCGGAGGGGTCGGTCTATTCCGGTGGCACCGGCCGGCCGTACCTGGTCGAGGGGGTCGGCGAGGACTTCTGGCCCTCGGCCTACGACCCCGCGGTCCCGGACGAGATCATCGCCGTCTCCGACGCCGACAGCTTCGAGATGACCCGCCGCCTCGCCCGCGAGGAGGGGCTGCTGGTGGGTGGCTCCTGCGGTATGGCGGTGGTCGCCGCGCTGCGCGTGGCCGAGCGCGATCCGGAGGCGGTCGTGGTGGTGCTCCTGCCCGACGGCGGCCGCGGTTATCTGTCGAAGATCTTCAACGACAACTGGATGAGCTCCTACGGCTTCCTGCAGAGTCGCCTCGACGGCAGCACCGCCGAGCCGACGGTCGGTGACGTCCTGCGCGGCAAGTCCGGTGCGCTGCCGGATCTGGTGCACACCCATCCGCAGGAGACGCTCCGCGACGCCATCGAGATCCTGCGCGAGTACGGCGTGTCCCAGATGCCGGTGGTCGGCGCCGAGCCGCCGGTGATGGCCGGCGAGGTGGCCGGCAGCGTCACCGAGCGCGATCTGCTGTCGGCGGTGTTCGAGGGCCGGGCGCATCTGACCGATCCGGTGTCGAAGCATATGAGCCCGTCGTTCCCGCTGATCGGATCCGGCGAGCCGGTGTCGGCGGCGACGAAGGAGCTGGAATCCACCGACGCGCTGATGGTCGTCGAGGACGGTAAGCCGATCGGCGTCATCACCCGCCACGATCTGCTCGGATTCCTCAGCGGATCGGGTTTGCCCACGCACTGATCCCGTTCGGCGCACAACAGCACATCTCGCCCTCGATCACCCGGCCGCGTACACGCGGCCGGGTGATCGCGTTTCGGGCGTTTCCGTGGCCGATCTGCGGCCGTTCACCGTGTCGCCGCGGCGACATGTGTTCGCGGGCGAATCCGATCAGTCCGCAAACCCTGTCTATCGAGCGCGTCTCGGTAGCGGTTACCGAGCGTTATCGATCGTTACCGAACAGTTGCCGAACAGGCGAAAAAGCGGACAAATCGCCCTGACTTGCAACGACACTCGTTATTTTTCTGTGATGCGCAGCACTGTCTCGAGACTGTGAGATCCCCAGGTCAGCGCTATATAGCGAGTGGCAATCGATGCGAAATGCGAGAAGCGGCACCGCTTGTTCATTTTGAGTTAAGTTTACGTTCACCTACCGCAACCATCCTGTGACCTCGTTGGTTGTCAGACGTCGAGTCTGAGTCAGTAGCCGGATCGCCATCCGAAAAAAGCATGCAGTACGCGAGGTGAGTCCACAGGGCCCGCCCTGGTTCAGTGCTGCCTGCCGCAGGCCACCGAGGCCGACGCACAGTAGGGAAGAACATCGAATGTCGAAGACCACGACAAGCAGTAGAGCCAAGGCGGTCGCGCGTACCGCCGGATCAGCCACCCTGGCCCTTGCCGCCTTCGCCGCCATCACCTCCGCCGGTGGCCACAAGAGCGACGATGTGAAGCCGGTCGCGCTGGCGTCCACGTTGATCGCCGCCGCCGAGAAGACCCAGCCCACCGCTGCCGCCGAGCCCATCGCCGCGGCCGCCCCGGCGCCGGCCGCCCCCGCCGCCGCCATC